>CANRMJ010000004.1 GCA_947631705.1 uncultured Clostridia bacterium | reverse complement strand
AATCAACGAACAGGAAGAACAGGCAGAGAACATTGACAGGTTTATCGGCAAGGTAAAGAAATATCTTGACTTGGACAAGCTAACGCCCACCGTGTTGAACGATATGGTAAAGGCGGTATATGTCCATACGCCGGACAAGTCAAGCGGGCATAGGGAGCAGCAGATTGACATTTCCTATGACCTTGTGGGAATACTCCCTATGTCTTTACTGGAAAGCCTGCAAAACGGAGAAACGGCATAGCCCGCAAGCTACGCCGTTTTCCGAAAACAATCTTATGCTGTTTTATGAGTGCCGCCCTAACGGCGCTCCTTTTTTTGTTTGATTCCGATGAAAATTTGAAAAGTTTCTCAAATTCCGTCGAAATATACAAATCGTTTAAATAATATTTGGTAATTATCCCGATTGTAAATATGCCCATTAATAATATATAATATAATCAATATTATAGCTGTAAATAGGCATATTATAATCCTCAAAAAGCAAGACCCGTAATCAAAAAAGGAAATCGTGCCTGTTGAGGGAGGAAAAGCTATGAAGTTTAAAAAATCAAGGAAAAGGGCAATAAGCGTGCTTCTGTCGGTTCTTATTATGCTCGGCTGTTTAACGCCATGTTTCTCCGCTTTCGCGGAAGACCACGGCGTTATCGGCGTTTACGACGTGGAGATATTCTATGACGACAACACGCTCGTGCCCACTTATCAGGATGACGGCGAAACCGAATTCATCGTTTATATGATGGAGGGCGATAAGCGGCAGTTTAACTATCAGTTTGTAGACTGCACGCTGCCCGATAACGGCTACGTTAAATGGAGCAGCGACACGCCTACGGTTTGCGACGTTACGGAGGACGGCATTGTCAGGGCTTTTGACTCCTCTAAGGGAGCCGCCGTAAGGCTTTGGCTCGATAACGAGGTGGGAACGATCCCGCTTGTGGGTTCTCTTATGAAACAGGCTCTTGAAAAGGTGCTCTTTAACGAATATGTTAATGTGGACACGATGGATACCGATTCAATCATAAAGCTTGTTGAGGACGCTTTCGGCTCCGAATCTATACTCGCAAGGTTTATAGATTCCTACAAGGGTCAGCTTGTTGACTCTCTGCGCTCTTATCTCGACAAGGTTAACACGGTTATATCCTGCACGATGTATGACGCGGACGGAAAGGTTCTTGATGTTGACAAAATGAGCGTTTGCGTAACGAAATCGGACGCTCCCTATGCCGATTTTCTGCCGAACGGAACGCATATCACAAACAAGCAGGATCTGCCCACAACCGTTGCAAAGGGTTCAAAGCTCCAGCTTTATGCCTGCACAACTCCCACAAGGCTTCACATGGGCGTTATCTATTCGGTTAAGAGCTCGTCTATTTTCTCAAACGGCAAGGTTGTTGCGACAGTAGACGATTCAGGTCTTATTACATTTAAAAACACGGGAACGGTTACAATCCTTGTTTCTCCCGACACGGACGGATTTATAGAGAATCTTCTTAAATATATTAACTATATTTATGCTCTTGACAACACGGGAACGATAGATTCGGGAAAGGTTGCGGACGTTCTTATCAAGTATATCGGTCTTGATATAAACAGAACAGTTCTTATGGGCATACTTGACGCGGCGTTTGCGATAAAGGATATAGCGGGCGGCACGGCGGACCCCGTTCAGCTCACCGCAACGGCTGTTAAGGTTATTGCAAACATTATCCTTCAGTTCACGACTAACGATTCAATAACGTTTACGGTTGTGGACGGCGTGCCCTGTACCGATTTTGAAATCACGGGCGCGAACCAGGTTCAGGAGGGCAATCAAATTCAGCTTTCCATTGAAAACGCAAAGCCGGAGGCGGCGGATACTTCCGATATCACATGGTCTTCATCAGATCCCTCCATTGCGTCCGTAGATCCTGTAACGGGTGTAATCACGGGCAGAGACGCGGGCGGTTCGCTCGGCGCGTTTTCATCGCAGGACGTTATTATCACTGCCACGTCTGCCGCGAACAATGTGTCAAAATCACATAATCTTACCGTTGTCGGCAAGCCGGGAAGATATCTTTCCGATGTGGAGATTGTTCCCGACCGCGATGAGCTGAATATTGGCGAAGAACAGTATATAACGGCAAACATTTATCCGAAGCGCGCCGCGGAGGCAGACAATCTCTACGTCTATTGGGGCGTTGTAACGGGCGGAACAAGTCCTGAGGATTACGAATACAGTTGGGCGAGCGATCCCTATCAGCTCACCGGCGAAGACGGGGAGCCGCTTTTTGACGGGGAAAACAACCCGATGATGTCTGACGGAACGGCTACAAACGGTATAGGCACAATAGACAAAAACGGAAAATACACGGCTGTCGCGGGCGGAACGTGCACCATTGCGTGCCGCGCTGTTACCGGCTACTATGTGCTTGACGGAACGTTTTATCAGATTTCCGAAGTAATATCAACAAAGGAAATATTCAACGGTCAGCCCGTAAAGTCAATAGGGCTTGAAGCGGTTGATGTAACAAGCGGCGGAACGCTTTCCAGTTCACAGATTGAAATCAACGGGCAAACATATAAATATGCCACAGTTAAAAAATCAGTGGCAGCCGCATATTACGGCAACGGCTGCGTTGTTAAGGCAAATATAGAGCCTTCAAACGCAACGAACAAACACCTTACTTGGTATATAGATAATTCCGATTACGAAAAAGCAAATCAAAACGACGAGCAGGGAACAATTGAAATCAAGATGAAAGCCGCCGTTGAAAAGGCAAGCAGCGTAAACGTTTACTGTATGTCCGCGGACGGCTCCGTTAAAAGCGAGGTGCTGACGATTACCGTTACACGCAACTACGCAACGGGCAACTCGATAGACGGAGAAAATCTTTCTGTTATAAACGGAAAAACGCTTAACGTTTCCCACACGATGAGCTTTGACGACTCGTGGGAAGGCAACGCTTACGCTTGCCACGACGCAAACTGGTATTCAAGCGATGAAGACGTGCTTTCTGTTGAGAGCAAGGACTCCGAAACGGGCAACGCCGTTTTAAGAGGCAAAGACGTCGGTGTCGCGACGCTTATATGCGTTTCGTCAGACGGCAGCTTAAAGGATACCCGCACGGTAACGGTTTATCCTGACAAGAGCAATCTTGAATCCATTCTGAGTCTTTGTGAAAAAACAATAGTTCAAAAAACGGAAGAAAACGCCGAAGATTACGAAACGTATATGAGATGTCTTGATTACGCTTATTATCTTGATGAGGACGTTGATCTTCCGTCACAGACAACCGTTGACACTTATGCGGATAAACTTCTTTACATATTCTATAAGCTCGGCGGCTACATAAGCCTTAACGGCATCTCTATTCTAAACGAGAGCGGAAACGACGCGGGCGACTATGTCAGCGTTCCCGTTAACACGGTGCTTTACACAAGAACGAATTACCGCCTTGATTATCTGCTTAATCCGAAAAACTGTATGTATAGCAATATCACATGGACTTCGAGCAGCGACAGCGTTAAGGTTGATAAGTACGGAGTGTGCACACCCACGTCAAACAACGAATGTTATTCAACTATCACGGTTACGGCGCGGGATTATATGGGCAATGAATTCAGCGACAGCGTTTTGATTTCGTTTGCGAAAACACCGGCAACGGGCGTTGAGCTGAGCCCCGAATCGGTAGTTGGCGCAAAGGCGGGCGAAACACAGCAGTTCACCGCAACGGTTACTCCGAAAAACGTGCTTGGAAAAAGCAGCGCCAGCATTCAAGATGTTGTTTGGGCAACGAGCGACGAGGAGGTTGCAACTGTTGACCAAAGCGGACTTGTAACTTACGTTTACGGCGGCGACTGCGTTATCACCGCAACTTCTGTTGACGGCGGACTTGTTGGTTCGTGCAGCGTTAACGTTGTTACAAACTATGATCCTCTTCAATCGCTTGTGAACACATATTCAAGTCTTTCGCTTTCACCCGAAAATTACTATCCCGATTCATATAACTATTTTATGGAAACCCTTAATGAGGCAATGCAGATGATTTATCAGCAGAGCGCCACGCAAAATGAAGTAAGGGATATGTGCAAGAAGCTGGAAGACGCTTATAACGGACTTAAAAAATACAATTACCTGCAACGCGTTGAGCTGTATCTGGACGGTGAAGCCTCCTCAGACTACTATCAATACGATATTTCAATATTCAAAGAGGGACTCAGCTATAAGAACGCCGAGCTTGACCTTAACGTAAGGCTTTATCCGAACAACGCAAGCTATGAAAAAGTAACGTGGGAATCATCATCGGATATTATTTTGGTTGACGATTCGGGCGTTTGCACAATAAGAGAAAACAGCAGCTGCTACGGCAGGATCACCTGCACGGTAACAGACCACTTCGGAAATTCCTTCAGTGACGATGTTTGGGTTTCGTTCGCGCGTTATCCCGTAACGGCAATTCATATGAGTGAAAGCTCAATAGCCGGCGCAAAGGGCGGCGAGCATCAGCTTGCGTACACGCTTGAACCGACAGGCGATTCACTTCTCCATATAGGCGCCGCGAGCATTAAAGACGTTTTTTGGTCATCAGATAACGAGGAAGTTGCGTCGGTAGACCAAACGGGTCTTGTCACCTTTAACGAGGCGGGCGCCACCAAGGTTAGAGTTACGTCCTACGACGGCGGATATTCGGCGGAATGTATCGTTTCCACAGAGGGCGACAGGTCGGCGCTGATTAAAGCGGTTGAAAAATATGCCGATATTGATTATATGGATTATAAATATGATTACGGTATGGCTTTCAAAAACGCTTATGAAGAGGCGTTAAAGGCTGTTGAGGACACAAGCTACACGCAAAAACAGATAGATGCCGCCACATCGGCTCTTGAGGCGGCGGGCGCCGCTCTTGCGGGTCACGAGTTTAGTTTTGCGGAGAATGTTTCGCTGGATGTTAAAATTATGCAGCAGAAAACATCGGACTGGTCGCAAAACGAGGCATACACGCTTTCCAACGATGCAACGGCGGTCAGCAAAAAGGCGGATAATTCATATTACACGCAAAGAACAAGAATCACACTTGACGGAAAGGCTTATCCCGCAAGCGACGATTATGTTTCGGCAAGCTGGGAGATTCTCGATAAATCCGGCGATACCGACGTTGAAATTAACGGCGGCACGGTGAGCGTTAATCCGCACGCGGGAACTTATCTGACCCTCTGCTCCAAATCGGCGAAAGCCACGCTGCGCTGCACAATAACAGACAGCTACGGCAGAACCGTTTCAAGAACGGTCAACGTGGTTGTTGCGGAAGAAACCGTAACATCCGTTTCGTTAGACAGCGGCAGCGTTACACGCTATGCGGACGCGGGCACGTTCAAGCTGAACGCAACTGTATCTCCTGACAAAGCGGGAATAAAGGATATTATATGGAGATCGAACAACGAGGACGTTGCAACCGTCGGCGCGGACGGCACGGTTACTCCCGTAAACACCGGAAGATGCGTTATCACCGCCGAAACGTTTGACGGAGGACACACGGCGACCTGCGAAGTTGTATTAAATACGAACTTCGGCAATCTCGCAAATCTCTATTCAACATATGCCGAATTCCTTAACGAGGTTGGCGATGAGAACATTTACACGCCGAATTCACTTGCCGTTCTCCAGGAGGCTCTTCAAAGGGCAAACGTTATGCTCAATGAATCCATTGCAATGCAGCGCGATGTTGACGCAATGATTAAGGAGCTCACAGCGGCATATGACGGGCTTGTTAAATACGTTCCCGTATCGGGACTTGTTATAACAGCGGCGCAGCAGGACAACGTAACTGTTCCGCACGATGGATTTATAAGATTTCAATCCACATCTATCAACAACGCGTCGTTTATGCTGGGCGTATCGGCGTCTCCGGCAGACAGCTATTACAGCTATGTCGAGTGGACTTCAAGCAATCCCGATATAAGCGTATCCGAAAACGGCATAGTAACGAAGAGCAACAGTGTAACGCCCGAATATGCGCTTATTACGGCAACAACTCACGACGAGGCGGGCAACACCTGCTCGGCAAGCGTTTATGTTTCGTTTGTAAGGATCGCGGTAACAGAGGTTACGCTTGATACCGATATGGTATTCGGCGCTCCGCAGGAGCAGGTTAAGCTGAATCCGACTGTTTCAAGCGGTTCAAGATTAACAGTTCCAAGCATTACGCAATGCGTTTATGAGAGCGAGAATTCCGATATTGCCTCTGTTGACGAAAACGGTATGGTAACGTTTAACACGCGCGGCAACACCACGATAACGGTTCGCTCCGTAGACGGCGGTTTCTCCGCAACTGTTGAGGCGTACACAACGTGGGATTCAACCGCTCTCACAGCGGCAATCAATCAGTATGCCGCGGTTGATTACACGGATTACGCATATGATTACGGAATGGCGTTCAAAGCGGCTTATGAAAACGCCGTTGCGGTGCGCGACAATGTTGCCTCGGATCAAACACAGATAGACACCGCGCTCCAGTCACTCCAAACGGCATATAACAATCTTGCGGGTCACGAATTTATAGTTGTGGGCGATCTTCAGCTTGTAAGCGGCGGCGTTATAGTTGAAAACGGCGCAAACTACGGGCCTGATGAAAACGGCAAGGTTGTTGTTACACCTTCCTTCAACGAGGGCGCGATGATAAAATCAAAGAGCTTTACGTTTGAAAACGCGCAAGGCGTAACAGCCGAAACAACAGACAGCAGCATTGTTATTACTAAAACAACGGAAGATCCCTACGGCACGATAGACGTTACGTTTACCGCGATAGACGATTACGACAGGGAAACAACGGTAACGAGATCCATGAGAATAGTTGACGAGGTGCTTCCGATAAGTGATTTCAAATTTATATACGAGGGTGAAGAGGTTACATCCGTAACAGTTAAATCAACGGCGTCAACTTCTCTCGGAATGAGGGGAATGACGGCTCAGCTCGGCGTTAAGACTTATCCCGAAACGGCAGAGAGCTACAAGCAGATTTATTGGAGCTCAAGCAACTCAAAAATTTCCGTTGATCAAACAGGGCTTGTAACGCTCACGCAAACCACTCTCGGAACTTCAAACTACACGGCGGTAATCACCTGCACCGTTACTCTCAAGGACGGTTCAAGCATTACGCACACCATTCAGGTTGCCTTTACACGATAACGAAAGGAAGTAATAAATAATGAAAAGTAAAAAGCTTTTATCGGTTCTCCTTTCGCTTTTGCTTGTGATCGGCTGCTTTTCCGCCGCCGTTATTGCCCAAGCGGATGATTTGATTGCCATAGACGATCAAAATTTCCCCGATCCTGTGTGGCGTTCGCTCGTTTCGGAAAGGATAGACACGGGTGCCGAAAAGGGATATTTAACCGCCGATGAGAGAAGTATTACGAACATACCGATTTCTCTTTGGCTAATGGACAGCGACGAAAAAATATCGGATTTAAAGGGAATTGAATATTTCACTTCGCTCACGACTCTTCGTCTTGCGGGCATCGGTCTTGAAAAGATCGATGTTTCCGCGCTGAGCAATCTGAAAACCCTTGCCGTTGAGGGAAACAAGCTCACCTCTCTTGACGTTTCAAAAAATGATAAGCTTGAAGATTTGAACTGCCGCGGCAACTCGGATTTATCGCTGCTCACTCTTGGCGGCGGCATCAAAAAGCTCCAATGCGGAAACTGCAATTTGTCTCAGCTTGACGTGAGCCATTGCTATAATCTCACAAGCCTTATCTGCTGGTATAACAATCTCACAAGTCTTAATCTTCTAAACAACCATTTGCTGACTGAGTTAAACTGCGCAAATAATCATCTCACATCGCTTGATTTGAAAAACTGCACGGAAATTAACGAATTTTCGTCATATAACACTCAGGGGCAGGTTGTAACATCTAAGGTTACTTATGACGAAACGGGATTCCGCGCGCCGGTTGCTGTTGAAAGCGCATCGCGCATTACTTATTCAAACATTAAAAATCCCAATGCATCGGGCGAAGATCAAGGACTTCCCCAGTTTACGGGCTATAATATTACATCACAGGCGTTTGAATTTTTTGATTATGATTTGTGCCGCAACGGCATAACATATGCCTATGATGTTGGTCTTGACGGAATTGAGGATATGGAAGTAACCGTTCTCTGCGAAAAGAATTTTTACAGAGTAAGATATATTAACGGCGAGGACGAAACCGAGATTTCAACACAATATGTTAACTCGGGCGCGGACGCGTTGCAGCCGGAGCTTCCCGAGGCGCCGCTCGGAGCCGTTTGCGGCAGTTGGAGCGGCAGCGGGCAAAATGTTACGGAGGACAGGGATATTTATTCCTCATGGTCAAACGAACATTCATATGATGTGGTATCTGTTTCGCGCGATAATGTAAACGTGCATTGCAAAGCCTGCCTTGCGGACAGCGAATTAAACTTCAGCCAAAGCATAGGAGCGTATGACGGCGATGAGCATTATGAGCGCGTGCTCGACGCGAACAACGACGGCGTAATCAATATGCGCGATTATGCAAAAATATGCAGCTTATTTATATGATATAATATATAAATTATAATTAAGCAAAAGGCAAAGCCGCTTGAATTCACATGGAATTCAAGCGGCTTTTAACTGTTAAAAACGAAATAAATTATGAAATTGTTTTATAATTGATATATAAAAAGGTTGGGCGGACAGTCGTTTTTAGCTGTTTGGGCACATATTAATTGTCTGTTTTTATTCAAGATTTCCCGTGAGCAGCATTATTGCCGAAAGAGCGGCTGCCGGCGCCGTCTGCGTGCGCAGTATGCGCTTGCCCAGCGTGGCGCAAACTCCGCCCTTTGCCTTTATTGCGTCTATCTCCTCTTTTTCAAAGCCGCCCTCGGGGCCGATAAAGATCGCAACCGATTTTATATCGCTTTTTATAAGGCTTTTAAGGCTTTCTCCGCCGCCTTCGTAAAAAACGATTATAAGCTCCGCGCGGCATTGCGAAAGCGCGGTTTCAAGGCTTGCCATTTCGTTTATTTCGGGCACAATGCCCCTGCCGCTCTGCTGCGCCGCCTCAAGCGAAATTTTGCCGTATCTCCCGCGCTTTGCGGCAGCCTGTTTCGGTTCGGGGCGGCTTACGCTGCGTTTGGTGAGCACGGGAGTGATTTCGTAAACGCCCAGCTCAACGCATTTCTGAATGATATCTTCCATTTTTGCCGCCTTCGGCACTCCCTGAAAAAGACTCACCTTTATATTCGGCTCCGTTTCACTTGCCTGTTTATAGCAAACAGACAGGGTAACGGAGCTTTTCGTTATTTCGTCTATGATACAGCCGTAATCGTTTCCGCCGCCGTCGCAAAGAGTGAGCATATCGCCCTTTCTCATTCTGAGGCTTTTTGCTATGTGGCGGCTCTGCTCCTCGTTCAAGGTGATTTTTTCACCGCATATTTTTTCAACAAATAATTTTTTCATATTAATTCATATAGCCTTTCCGGCAATAAATAGTATTTTAAATCACGATAACTCTTCCTGTGGACGGACAAGGCGTTATGCGAATTCAGCCATCTCAAAATTATGCCATAGGAAAATTTTAGCCATCTCAATCCGCTATCATAATAGAATGTGTGATTTTTCGCATTAATCCTTTATTTTTGCCGTGCCTTTATTAAGATTGTTTCGCGCCCAGTGAAAAAGATATTGCTGAGCGATTCCCTCATAGCCCTTAAAGCATTCGGGCAGACCGTTCGGATAAAACTCCATCACCCGTTTCATCCACACGTCAAGCGGGAAACATTCAAGAAACTGAAAGCCGAATAAAAGCGCGCAGTCGGCAACCTTAACGCCAACGCCGTAAATGCCAAGCAAAGCCGATTTGGCGTCTTTAAGGCTCATATTTTTAATATCATCAAGATTTATTATTCCGCTTGCCGCGTCATCGGCGAGCTTTTTAAGGTATTTTCCTCTGTAGCCCGCTCCGATCGCCTCAAAATCCTCAACCGAAAGCTCGCTCAGCCTTTCGGCGCTCGGAAAAGCGTGCCAGCCCTCGCATATTTCCTCGCCGTAGCCGTCGCAAAGGCGATTAATAATGCCCTTTATTCTTTTTATATTGTTTTGTTGGCTTATAACAAACGAAACAAGCGCCTCCCACGGGTCTTGATTCAAAATTCTTATGCCGTAATATTTGTCCACCGTGGAGGCAACAAGCGAATCCTGCTTTATTTTTTCGCATATTGCCTCGTAATCCCTGTCAAAATCAAAATAATTGCGCCAAACGCTGTTGAAATCTTCAAGCGTTGTTTTTAGGATAAAACGCCCCTCGCCGTCTTTTTTTATATTTAAAAATTTGTTCATCGCTGCGCCGCTCCACGAACCGTCCTCCTGCTCCTTCCAGCGAAAAGCCTGTCCGCAGTCAAGCGTAAGCGGCAGCTCAAGGCATTTAACGCCCTCCAAAATCAATGCGCCGTCTTTTTCTGTGATTATCATTATTTGTATAATTTTCTCCTCTTTTGATAATTAAATTATACCATATTTAAGCCTTCTGCGAAAGATGAAAAATAGCAAAATAACCAAAAAAATTGTAACCATTTGTAACTTTACAAAATTGTTGAAAACTCGGTGTAAATTATTGAAAACTCAAATCTTTTAAGACGATTTTGCGTTTTTAACATATAAAAACCGCTTGTTTAAGCGCAAAACGGGGCAGGTTTTAAACATTTTCCACAACGTTTTCCACAATTTTAAACGTCAAACAGTTAATACAAAAAGTTATTGAATATCTTTGTCAAGAACTTTTTTTATGCAAAAATAACTAAAAATGTATTTTTTTAAAGCTGTATATTTAAGTATGTAAAATCCAACACTATTTGTATAACATTCAAAAATATGTTTGCGTTTTTCAGCGATGCGAATTATATTTTTGCGGTCTGCGTATTATCGCGGCGGATACAAACTGAAAGGAAAATGTGCTTATTATGATTAAGGGAGTAAACAGGCAGGTGCTTGAGGTAACAAATACGGAAAATCCTTATTTTGAGAGAATAATTTTTTTTGTAAAACCTGAATATGGAAGCGAGGACAGGGCAAAATTAAAAAAAGAGGCGGAAAGTCTTGCCCGAAAAACGGAAAAGCCGCCTAAAAGCAGAAAAACAAAAAGGGAAATAAGATTTATTATAACCCAGGCGCTGCTTTGCATAGGCGCCGGAGCGGCAATAACGTTTCTGCTGAATTTCTTTGTTTAAGGAGTCGGAAAAAATGACGGTATATAAAGCGTTTAAAAATTTTTACGTTTTTCTTTTGGTGTTTGCAATATTAATCGGCGCGGGAGCGGCGGGCTTTGCGGCGTATGAGCTGTCGTATAAAGAGGAATCGGTATACGCCGTTTCAAAATACGGTTCTACGGGCAGCGAGGTAAAGCGGATTCAGCAAAAGCTTTCCGAGCTTGGATATTACAAGGGCAGTGTGGACGGAATTTTCGGTCAAAACACACAGAGCGCCGTTAAGAGCTTTCAGCGTAATGTTGGAATCACGGCAGACGGAATAGTGGGGCCGACAACGCTGCTTTATCTCGGCTTGAGCGGCGGTTCCTCCTCCGGCGGCTCATCTTCTTACAGCGACGCTGATGTTCAGCTTCTCGGAAAGGTTATATCCGCCGAGGCGCGCGGCGAAAGCTATGAGGGTCAGGTTGCCGTGGGCGCCGTTATTCTCAACAGAGTTGCGCACAGCTCGTTCCCCGATTCCATAAGCGGGGTTGTTTATCAGTCCGGCGCGTTTTCGTGTATTTATGACAGCAACTGGCATCAGGCTGTTTCGGAAACCTCAAAGCGCGCCGCAAGAGACGCGATAAACGGCTGGGATCCCACGGGCGGCGCTATATATTACTACAATCCTGCCAAAACAAGCAATTCTTTTATGCACTCGCGCCCCGTTACGGTGGTTATCGGAAGCCACAGATTCTGCAAATAAATATGCCCGAAACGAGCTCCCGTATAAAAAAATACGGGAGTTTTAAAATTTGTCGGGAATCGTGATATATTTTTTCAACCGTCTGTGATATTATTGCATTGGGTGAGAATATGAAAAACAAAGATTATTTGCCGATTATTGCGGAAAAAGAGATGAAAGGGGCAAAAATAGAGTCGTTCAGCTATATCGGCGGCGGTTCATTCGGCAGGGTTTACAGGGGCGTTGATAAAAACACGGGCAAAGCATACGCCTTTAAAATTTTTCTTTCGGACGATATTGCGGAAAAAGAGGCAAACGCCGTGAGAAAACTCGGCGAGACACACGCCGTTAAATTCCCCGAAATCTATTTTATTCACAAAAAAACGCAGGATATACCCGTGGATTGCGTCTGTATGGAATTTGCGGAGGGCAAAAACGCCTTTACAAACATTCGTATGCTGCTCGCGTCAAAAGCGGAAAAGCGCCGCTTTGCGAACGAGGTGGTGACGGCGCTGCTTAAAATCCACAGCGTTACGAACGATAAATTCGGTTACATAGATAATCCGCATTTTGACACGTGGCTTGATTTTTACCGCCCGTTTGCCGCCGATATTTATGAAAAAGCCCGAAACGCAAAAAAAGAGGGAAAATTCGACTCATATATTTTTGAAACAATGACGGCGGCATATAAAAAATTTGACGTGATTTTCAGCGGGGACGCGGCAGAGGCAAGCCTTATTCACGGGGATTTGAATGTTATGAACGTGATGGTGGACAAAAAGTGCCGCGTTACGGCATTTATTGACCCTCTTAATTCAATGTATGCCGACCGCGAATACGAGCTGTTTCAGCTCAGAAGTCTGACGGGAGATCTTTTTAATCTCTATGATACTTATAAATCAAGATATAAGGTTTCCGAAAAATGTGATGAAAAATGCGCCTTTTACGCGCTCTGGAACGAGGCAATGGTTTATCTTAAAACGGGCAGATATACTCGGTTTATTATGAGAGCGGTTGTTAAAAGAATGAAAAACGAACTGAAAAAAATCAACGCGGAATGAATTTTTTCTTTCCGCGCGTTTTTTTGCCGATTAACGGCATATCAAAATTATAACCGCTGCCGCTATTGCCGCGGCGGCAAGTATTCCCGCCGCCTTGATCGCTCTGTGAAAAGCGTCGTATACATTTGTAGGCATAATTGAGATAACGGCATAGCGCAGCTTTTCCTTAACCTTTTTACCCACGATATCCCTGTATCTCAAATCGTATGTATTAAGTGTTCCGTCTGTTTTAAGCTCAATGATTCTCACTCCTCGGTCAAGACCGGGACCGTAAACGTGAAAGCCCGCTCCCTGCGTGTAGCCAAGGTCTATTCCACGCACCTTGCCGTGAAAAGAATTGTTGTGATCGTGACCGAAATAAATTCCGCGAACATCGCCTTTTTCCGCCATGGCGTTAAACTCGCCGCTGTTTTCCTCAGGATCGGCGGGTGATTCCCGCATAAAGCCGCCTTTGTTGATTTTGCTTTCGTCAAGAATAAACCATTTGCCGGCGTGCCTGCGAAAGCCCTGCACGGCGCCCTTTTCGCCCTTTTTAACCTCTTTTAAAAGCTCCGTTACTTCCTGCACGGGGATATGCTGAATTACAACAGACGGCAAAACGCCGCCGTTCGCTTTTTCGTATTCATCGCGCGTTTTTTTATACCATTCGATTTGATTTTTATGCACAGAGTCGTAGCCGCCCGTTTTAAGGCTCGAATGGCTGTCTAAAAGATAGAGCAGATATTTAACTCTGCCGCCGTCGGCGATTTCTATAACCTGATTTGCGCAGCCGTCTGCGCCGGAGGTGTTTTCGCCGACAAAGCCGCTGAATTTTTTGTAAATCTCAAACTGCCTCTCGTTAGAAAGACCAACCTGCCTGTCGTGATTTCCGAAGCAAACGGCAAACGGGATATTTCTTTGTGTTACAGGCGCGGTTATTTCGCGCAAAACCCTTTCCGCCTTTTCGGCGCTGCCCTTAAAGCTGTGCCTGCCCCATATCTGATCGCCCGAAAAAACGGCAAGATCGGGATTTTCCCTGCTAAGAGCGGCGTTTATAAGCTCAATAGTGTCGGCGCTGACGCGCGCTCCCTCCTGAACATCGGCGATCTGCAAAATTTTAAAAGAGCCGTTTTTAAAATTCAATGTCATAAAATCAAAGCCTTTTATATTATAAGATTTAACCGCCCGAACGACGCGGGCGGTTTTACACATTATTTAAGCATTTCAAAGCCAGGATAGTATCTGAAAAGCACCTTGCCCATAATCTTATCCTTGGCAACATATTTGTTTTCCCATGCTCTTGAATCGTGAGAGTTGTTTCTGTTGTCGCCCATAACAAAATAAAGATTATCGGAAACGGTGTATGTTCCGTTTTTATTCTGCTCGCAGTATTTCTTTAAAAAGTTCATTCCGCCGACATTTGCGCCGTTCTCAGCATAACAGTAATCGCCGTCGGTTGTTATGATCTCGCCTTTTTTGGGAATGTAAATCTCTTCAAAATTGCCGGTCGGCGTGTCTTCGGGATTAACAAAGCTCTGGTCTGTTTGATAAACCTTTCCGCTTTCATCGGCAATGTAAACAACGCCGTTTGTCATAGAAACCGTATCTCCCGGCAGACCTATAACGCGCTTAACGAAGGGCTGCGTTTCATCATCGGGAAAATAAAACATAATGATGTCGTATCTTTCGGGATCGTCTGAGATATACGCAAGCCTGCTGGCGATAATTCTGTCTTTCTCGTTGATAGTTGCAATCATGGAGCCGGTTGGAACTATCGCGTTCGCGAACACAAATATTTTGAGCAGCTCGGCTATAACAACGGCAATAACTATCGGCAGCAGGAAATCAACAACTTCCTTAAATTTGCTTGGCTTTTTTTTCTCGGTTTCAGTGCCTTTCTCGGTTTCCTGCGTGTTGTTTGCGGCGTTAGGGAACGATTCCGCGTTCTCTTCGGCGGGGGAGTTTTGCGCCTGTGTGTTTGAAGTCGCATCGTCTTGTTCCGCTTTGTGAAATTCCTCATCAGCCTCAAAACCGCTTTCCTCCGGCTTTTCCGGCGAGGTTTCTTCAAGCTCCCCGCTGTCCGCGCGCGAAACAGGCAGCTCCGTAACGGTGAATTCGGAATTCTCCTTTTCGGGCTCTTCGCGCGCGCTCTCTTCAGACGGGGCAACGCTTTTTTCCGAGAAAGCCGAAACGGCTTTCTCTGCCTGCGTTTCTGTTAAACCGCCGTTATCTATTAAATCTATTTTTTCCGTAACACTGAGTTCGGGAGTGATTTTTGTGTTGAAGTATTCCGCGCCGCACTGAGGGCAGCGGAGCCAATCCCCCTCCTCTATAAGAGTGCTGCAACCGCATTTTTTGCAATTCATTTTCATTCAGTCCCCTTCCTGAAAATTCGCTTTCTTCTTTTTAGTATATCGGCAAGCGTGATAATCTGGTTATACGGAGTTGCCGACGGTATAACCTTGAAATTTGCCGCGTAGCTCGAAAGACCGTTTAAGGAGATTTCCGCCTTTGCGCGCCTGTCATAGCCGGAGCAGTCAAGGAAGTTATCAATATATATTTTAAGCATTTTGTTCTTTTCGCGCACGATTGTTATTTTGTGGTTTGTGGAGCTTATTATGCTTTCGGATTTAAGCCTCAGCGAACCGGCGCAGGCGTTTACACAGCCTTTTTCAATGCTTATCATAATATCGTTGTTTTGGCAGATAAGAGAATCCCTGCCGCTGTAATCAAAGCTGATTGTAAAATCGTTTACGCTCTCGTTTTCATTGGCGGGATATTCCGCGCCGAACTGAAAAATTTTAACCTCAAAGGGAGCGAGCGAAAGGTGGATCTTATCGTTGTAGCTGTAAGAATCCGCGGCGTTTGCGATATCCCTGCCGTAAACCACCCAATGCTTTGCGTTTTTCAGCGTTTCGGGGCAACCCATCAGCTTGTTGAGCGTAAGCGTGAGCGGCGCCGATTCGTCAGACGGGTTTCTCAGCGCGATAACGCCTTCTCCGTCGCGCGTCCACGAGGCGTAGCAGTATATGTTGTTTTCCGCGGGATCTCCTCCGAGGAACATGGCGTTTTTAAGAATGTGAAAACTTCCGCGCTGCCAGCGAAGAACGTTTGAAAGCATATTCCACTTTTTATCGTTCATCATGCTCTCCGAGATATAAAGCTCGTTTAGCGCCGCGCCGCGGCAGGCGTTCCAATACATAGCCTTTTCAAATTCCTCATCCGTGTAATCAAGATGAGCCTCGTGACCGTAAATCGGCTCATGATTATATATGTTCGAAAGCGGAAGCTGAAGCCCTCTCGTAACAAGAAAATCGTAATAAACGGAATCGCGGTACGTGATTTCAGAGTCAACCTGTGCCTGGCGGTTCTTGGGATAATTATTCGCGAAGCCGATATCGGCGCTGTTTTGCAGCCAAATGGAATTAACGTATTGAAGCCACCACGGAGAGGGGTTTGCGTAACATGTCATATTTATCCACATTTTTTTGCCCTGCTTTGCGCGAACCGTGTGCAGCGCTCTGAAAATTTTAATCCAGCGGCTCCACATTTCCGTAACCATATACATCTCGTGGTCGCCGCCCGTAATGTGGTCGTGATTGGAATTCAGGCAGGGTTTAAGGCAAAAGCCGTCTAACTTCCAATAGGAAATATCGTTTTCCTTTGTTGTTTTAACAAGGAATTCCTCAAGATTTTTAAGATATTTTTCCGAGGCAACGCAGATATCGTCCGCCTGCGCGTTGTAATAACCAAAGCCCTTTTTTTCGATTTTTTTGGCAAATTTGTGATTGAAATTATATCCGCCGCGCGGACCCAGCCAAAGCCCGAACTCACTGCCGAGACTTTTAGCGGCCTGACTTGCGTCAAGAAAGCCGTTTGGAAACTTGTTTTGATTGTAGTGCCAGAAATTGCCGTTGTAATTATTCCAGCCGTCGTCTGCAACATAGCCGTCAAGCGGCGGCACGCCGTGAGAGGAAAGCTGCTTTTCAACATCGTAAAACGCCTTTTGAATATTGTCCGCGTCAATATTCATCATTCTGTCGTACCAGGTGTTGTATTGAAGTCTGTAAGGCGTTGGCAGGGCAATGCCCGAAATATATTCATAAAAAGCGCTTTGAAGCTCCGGCAGGGAGCAACCCTTCGCGCCTCCCATAACGGTTACGGGGCAGATTATCTGCTGCTCGGCGCTTTTGCCGATATAATACAGGATTTGACCTCTGCCGTGGGCAATTATGTTTTTGGTTGCGGGAAATTCGCAGCCGAAAAACAAGCTGTCTATATAAAACGGCTGGCCGAGATTTGAATAATATTCGCCTGCCTCAGTTTTGCCGCCCTGAACCGAAAAGGACGACCGGGAATTTATTATTCCCACGTTTTCAAGCGCTATGTAATCAATGATTTTAGGAGTGCTCTGTTTAACGGCAAGCTGTTTTTCTATAGTTGAATTATCTTTGGAAACGCGAAAGCTCATCGTTACGGTTGTGCCCATTGTTTCCTTGAAACGGAAAAACAGCCTTCCGTCTTTTTCGGCGCTTTCCGTTACCTGAAGACCTTTTGACGTAAACTCGTCTCCGTCCGCGAATCTTATCGCGAATTCAGAGCCGTTTCCGTCAGGAACAAACTGCATCCCGGAATCGCTGTTTATTATCTGCGAAGCAAAAAGCGCTCCGTCCGTAACCTTGAATTCTCTTTCAAGGCTTTTGCTTTTTAGCTTAAACATATCAAATTTTTTCCTTTACTTCTTTTAACGCCCTTGCAAGCTGGTCGGGGCAAGAGGTGGGGCGCGGTCCGCATTTTACGCCCTCAAGCTTTTCTATAACCTCGTCTATTTTAAGTCCGCGCACAAGTCTTGCTATGCCCTGCAAATTTCCGTTGCAGCCGCCCGCAAATTTAACGTCCTTTAAAACTCCGTTTTCATCAACGTCCACAACGATTTCACGCGAGCAAGTGCCCGTGGTTTTATATGAATATGTCATTTTCATCGTCCTTTCGCAATGATTTATGCCGCGGGATATTCCCCCACAACTAAATATTATACAATCAAAATATTATCAATGCAATATGATTTTATTCTTACTAATCTGTAAATTAAATATTAATAATAAATTCGCTCTTCGTCTTGAAATAGAATTACGTGTGTGATATTATTATACTGCCAAACGGCAGAGAGCCGAACAAAATAAGAATAAAGAGGTAATCAATATGCAAAAGCTCAAAGTAGGCATTATCGGTGCCGGACGCATCGGCCGGGTGCATGCCAAATCAATCACTTATCACATTCCGCAGGCTGAAATAGTTGCTGTTTCGGATCTTTATGAGGACGGAGCCAAAAAGCTTGCAGAGGAACTTGGAATTAAAAATTATTATAAGGATTATCATAAAATTCTTGAGAACCCCGAAATTCAGGCGGTTCTTATATGCTCGTCAACAGATACACACGCTGATATAGCCTGCGAGGCTGCCGCCGCGGGAAAGCACATTTTCTGCGAAAAGCCCGTTGATTTAACCGTTGCGAAAATAAAAAAGGTTATAGACGCGGTAAACAAGGCGGGCGTTAAACTTCAGATAGGCTTTAACAGAAGATACGACCATAACTTTGCCCAAATCAAAAAGCTTGCCGAGGAGGGCAAGATAGGCAATCTTCAAACCATAAAAATCACAAGCCGCGATCCCGAGCCGCCGGCAATTGCGTATGTTAAGGTTTCCGGCGGAATTTTCCTTGATATGACGGTGCATGATTTTGATATGGCGCGCTTTATCGGCGGCGAGGTGGAAGAGGTTTACGCAAACGCAACCGTTATGGTGGATCCTGAAATCGGCAACGCCGGAGATGTTGACACGGCTCTTGTTGCGCTTAAATTCAAGAGCGGCGCAATCGGCGTTATAGACAATTGCCGCAGAGCCGCCTACGGTTATGACCAGCGCCTTGAGGTGTTCGGTTCAAACGGTCAGGCTTCCGCCGCGAATGACACGCCGACGAATGTTTCGTTTATTAATGCTGAGGGCAACACCTCCGATAAGCCGCTCTATTTCTTCCTTGAGAGGTATATGCAGTCGTTTACGGACGAGATGACACAGTTTATAGACTGCGTTCTTAACGACAAACCAACTAAGACAACTGTTTATGACGGGTTGGAGGCTCTCCGTCTCGGTCTTGCCGCGAAAAAATCGGTTCAGGAGCACAGACCCGTTAAGCTTTCGGAAATCGAGGGTTGATTATGAAAAGAGAAAGACTGACAATGTCACAGGCGCTTGTTAAGTTCCTTGACAATCAATACATAGAATGTGACGGCGTTGAAACGAAATTCGTTTCGGGCATTTTCGGAATTTTCGGCCACGGCTGCGTTGTGGGCGTCGGTCAGGCGCTTGAGCAGGGCGGTCACGGTTTGAAATTCTATCAGGGCAAGAACGAGCAGAATATGGCTCTTGCGGCAGTTGCGTACGCAAAGCAGATGGACAGGAAGGCGATAATTCCCTGCGTTTCATCAATCGGCCCCGGCGCAACAAATATGGTTACGGCGTGCGGCTGCGCAACGGCAAACAGAATTCCGCTGCTTGTTCTTCCGGGAGACACGTTTGCCTGCCGCCAGCCGGATCCTGTTTTGCAGCAGGCTGAGTTTTTTGACAATTACGGCAGAACCGTTACGGACGCGTTTAAAGGCGTTTGCCATTATTTCGACAGAATTTTAAGACCCGAACAGCTTATGACGGCGTGCCTTAACGCTATGAGAGTGCTTACCGACCCCGCGGACACGGGCGCAGTTTGCCTTGCAATGCCGCAGGATGTTGAGGGCGAGGCGTATGATTATCCGGAGCATTTCCTTAAAAAGCGCGTTTGGCATATGGACAGAAGACCTATTGCCCAAACACAGCTTGAAAGAGCGGCAAAACTTATAAAATCCGCCGAAAAGCCCATTCTTATCTGCGGCGGCGGCGTTCGCTACAGCGGCGCGGAAAAAGAGCTTTTGCGCTTTGCGGAAAAATATAATATCCCAATAAGCGAAACGCAGGCGGGCAAAGGACTTATAGATTGGAAAAATCCGCTCAATCTCGGCGGTATCGGCGTAACCGGCGGCAAGGCGGCAAATGTTATAGCCCGAGATGCCGATCTCGTTATCGGCGTTGGCACAAGATTTTCGGATTTCACAACATCATCAAAGTGGCTTTTCAACGAAAACAGAAAGGTGCTGGGCATAAATATCTGCCCGTTTGACGCTTATAAGATGGACGCGGAGGCAGTTGTTGCGGACGCAAAAGAGGCGCTTACGGCGCTGATCACCGCCTGCGACGGATACAAAACGGTTTATACAGATGAAATTGCCGCCGCAAAAGCGGAATGGGACGCAATTGTGGATGAATACTACGGCACTGAACTTCCGGGAGGTCTTAATCAGACTCTTGCGCTCGGCATAATCAACGAGTTTATGGACGACAGCGATATAGCGCTCGGCTCTGCCGGTTCGCTCCCCGGCGATATGCAGCGCCTTTTCAGACCTAAAAACCGCGGCACTTATCATATGGAATACGGTTATTCAAATATGGGCTATGAGGTAAACGGCGCTCTCGGCGCAAAGCTCGCCGAGCCCGACAAGGAGGTTTATGCCTTCTGCGGCGACGGATCGTTCCTTATGGGTCATTCGGAGCTTTACACGGCTCTTCAGGAAAATCTGAAAATCAACGTTTGCGTGTTTGACAATATGGGCTGGGGCTGCATTGAAAATCTCCAAAACAACCAGGGAACAGATACGTTCGGAACCGTGTTCAGAGCAAGAAATCCCGTTACCGGTATGCTTGACGGCGATGAAATAGACGTTGATTTTGCCAAAATCGCGGAGGGCTACGGAGCAAAGGGCTACACAATCAGAACGTCCGACGAGCTCAGAGCCGCTCTGATTGACGCGAAAAAGCAGACGAAATCGGTTGTTTTTGATATCAAGGTGCTGCCCAAAACGATGACTCCGGGCTTTGAATCGTGGTGGCGTGTGGGCGTTGCCGAGGTTTCAAGGAGCAAAACCGTTGCGGCGGCTTACGAGGATATGCAAAAGCACATAAAAGAAACTTTTGACTATTAATTAAAAAAACGCCGCCGAGTTTTTCGGCGGTTGATTTAAGGAGAAAAACTTATGCTGGATTCAAAAAAAGTTAAGCTTGCGATTGCGCCTATCGGCTGGACGAATGACGATATGCCCGATCTCGGCGGCGAAAACACATTTGAGCAGTGCGTCAGCGAAATGGCGCTCGCCGGATTTAAGGGCTCGGAAATCGGAAACAAATATCCGTCCGATCCCGCTGTTCTCAAAAAATATCTTGATATTCGAGGACTTCAAATCTGCAACGCGTGGTTTTCGTCTTATCTAACCTCAAAGCCGTATGAAGAAACGATTGAGGCGTTTAAGGCGCATTGCGATAAGCTCCATGCGCTCGGCGCGAAGGTTGTGGGCGTTTCCGAGCAGGGCAATTCCATTCAGGGCTGCCTTGATAAATCAATTCTTGATGAAAAGCCGTATTATACCGATGAGCAGTGGAAAACGGTTGTTAAAGGCTTTAACGAGATGGGCGCTTACGCAAAATCAAAGGGAATGTTTTTCACGGTGCATCACCATATGGGAACCGGCGTTCAAACCGTTGAGGAAATAGATAAGCTGATGGAGCTTACAGACCCGGAGCTTGTTTATCTTCTGTTTGACAGCGGCCACCTCACTTTTGCGGGAATAGATCCCGTTCCCGTGCTCAAAAAGTATGCCGGCAGAGTTAAGCATGTTCATCTTAAAGATGTTCGCCTTGATGTTTACAACAACATGGTGGTTCCAAATCATATGAGCTTTCTTGATGCGGTTCGCGCGGGTGTTTTCACTGTTCCCGGAGACGGCGACGTTGATTTTAAGCCGATTTTTGATATCCTTGAAGAAAGCGGCTATGAGGGCTGGATAGTTGTTGAGGCAGAGCAGGATCCCGCAAAGGCAAATCCGTTTGAATATGCCGTTAAGGCAAGAAAATACATAGCCGAAACGACAGGACTGTAATTTAGCAAAAATTAAATACGCAAAATAACGCGGCTGTTTCACAAATAGATTTATCTGTGAAACAGCCGTTAATTTATATGGATACGGCGGATTTTATCCGCCAAAGCCCGTTTTCGCAAAGCGGCTCTTTATTCGTCCTTGCCGTCCTCGCCTTGCTCCGTTTTGTGTTCGTCAAACGGTTCGGCTTTGTGTTCGTCAAAAGATTCGGTTTCGTGTTCGTCAGATTCCGCCGCCTCGGGTTCCGGCTTGGAAACGGGCGCCGTTTCGTATTCGGCGAAAGGCTCGTCAAAAGAGTTATCCGTAACGGGTTCTTCGGTCGGAGCCGTCTGAGGCTCGTCGTTATGAACGGGAGGATTGTAATATTCCGCGCCGTTGTTCACGGGCTGCTGCGGATTGTAATAATCAGCGCCGTTGTTCGCGGGCTGTTGCGGATTGCCGTAAGGTGCGCCGTTGTTCACGGGCTGCTGTGGATTGTAGTAACCCGCGCCGTTGTTCACGGGCTGTTGTGGATTGTAGTAACCCGCGCCGTTGTTCACAGGCTGCTGCGGATTGCCGTAAGGCGCGCCGTTGTTCATAGGCTGCTGCGGGTTGCCGTAAGGCGTGCCGTTGTTCACGGGCTGTTGCGGATTGTAGTAACCCGCGCCGTTGTTCATGGGCTGTTGTGGGTTGCCGTAAGGTGCGCCGTAGCCGCCGCCCATTCTTTGACTCACATATTTCTCATATTTCTGCCTGTCGCTGAGGAAATCATCCTCCGTTACTCTGCCCTCCTGAATGGCTCTCAAGCGGAAGTTCTCATAATAGAGAGCCTGCGTTGTGCTTATATACGGAAGCACATAGACAATCGGAAATACAAATATGCAGAGCAGCATCCACGGAATAAAGCTGAGTTCAAGAACAAAAAGCTCAGTTCTGTTGCCCTTTACGATTTTTTTGCTCAGCTTTATAGCATCCCACGGAGAAAGCTCGGGATAATCGCACATAAGCTGCGCAAAGAAATATGAGCTGTAGTTGAAGATTATTCCCGGAATTAATAAGAGATAAGAGAGCAAAGTAATTAAGATTTGCCTTAATATTGTGATTCCGAGCTTTTTGCCGTATATTCCTTTTTTGAATGATTCGCGGAATGTGACGCGCACTCCCTCATCTGTATCAAAACGCTTGCCGCGTATGAAATCAACAAATAATCCTGAAAGAGAAACGCTTAGCGGTGAAAGCAGAAATGTTGCAACCGTTCCTATAAATATAATCGCAATGAGTGTAAACAACATCCCCATCATTTCCACAGCGGTTTTCATATCATAGATATCGGAATTATCGGGAATTTCGTTATTATTCGCTCCGTTTTGATTGCCGAAATTGTAAAAATCATTATTATAGTAGTTTCCGTCTGGATAATTTTCAAAAAAATCTTCTAAATCATCCGCGTCGTCATATTGCTGCGGCGAGTCAAAATCCATCATGCTAATGCTTTTTAAAGACATATATGTCTCCGCGAGGCCCGAAAAAATTATCGAGGGCAGAGAAACACACAGCGAAACAACAATTGAAATGGCAAACAATTTTAAAACATTGTTTTTTATCAACTGCTTAGCCTGCTGCTTGATTAGCGCTCTGTTTAATTTCATAGTTATATCCCCTTTCGTAAAATGGATTTATCACGTTAAAATTCAATTTTTTTCTCTATAAATTCCGCAAGCCCGCCTATGGGCAGCCTTACCTGCTCCATAGTATCTCTGTCCCTAACGGTTACGCAGCCGTCCTCCAAGGATTCAAAATCGTACGTTATGCAATAAGGAGTGCCGATTTCGTCTTGCCTGCGGTAGCGCTTTCCGATTGAGCCCGCGTCGTCATAATCAACGTTGAATTTTTTGGAGAGATTTTCAAAAATCTCCGTTGCCTGAGGAGCAAGCTTTTTCGAGAGCGGCAAAACAGCCGCCTTAAACGGCGCAAGCGCCGGATGAAAGCGCAAAACAACACGGCTGTCGTTTTTATGCTCGTCTATAAGCTCCTCGTCATATGCCTCGGTCAGCACGGCAAGGAAAAGTCTTTCAACTCCGAGCGAAGGCTCAATAACATAAGGCACATATTTTTCATTTGTTTCCTGGTCAAAATATTCAAGATTTTTGCCGCTTGTGTTTATATGCTGTGTTAAATCGTAATCCGTTCTGTCCGCAACGCCCCACAGCTCGCCCCAGCCGAACGGGAAAAGGTATTCAAAGTCGGTTGTTGCCTTGGAATAGAAACATAGCTCCTCGGGTGAATGATCCCTCAAACGAAGATTATCCTTGCTTATTCCAAGCGCGTAGAGCCAGTCGCGGCAGAACGAGCGCCAATAGTCAAACCACTCAAGGTCTGTGCCCGGCTTGCAGAAAAATTCAAGCTCCATCTGCTCAAATTCTCTTACACGGAAAATAAATTTTCCGGGTGTTATTTCGTTTCTGAACGATTTGCCCACCTGCGCAACGCCGAACGGGATTTTTTTTCTTGAAGTGCGTTGAATGTTTGCAAAATTAACAAAAATTCCCTGTGCCGTTTCGGGGCGGAGATAAATTTCATCTTTTGAATCCTCCGTAACGCCCTGAAACGTTTTGAACATAAGGTTAAACTGGCGGATATCGGTAAAGTTGGCGGCTCCGCAGTTGGGGCATGGGATAGAGTGCTCCTTTATATAGGCGCTCATCTCCTCGTTTGACCATCCGGCAACGTTTGTGCCGTCAAAATTTTCTATCAAATCGTCTGCCCTGTGGCGTGTTTTGCATTCGCAGCAATCCATAAGGGGATCGGAAAATCCGCCTAAATGGCCGGACGCGACCCACGTTTGCGGATTCATAAGAATCGCCGAGTCAAGACCGACATTGTATTTGTTTTCCTGAATAAATTTTTTTCTCCATGCTCGTTTGATATTCTCTTTCAGCTCAACGCCGAGAGGGCCGTAATCCCATGTGTTTGCAAGGCCGCCGTAAATTTCGGAGCCTGCGTAAACAAAGCCCCTGCCCTTGCAAAGCGCAACGAGCGCGTCGAGTGATTTTTCCGTGTTTTTCATAAATCGGAACCTCCGTCTGTTATCTTATATATAAAAATATATTATCATATTTTACCATAAAGGTCAACAATTCATCTATCCGGCGTACCACCTGTTCAAATCGGTGTATTTGCTGTTTACTCCGTCGCAGGCGCCCCTTTTACTGTATTGCCACATATCGTATTTTCCGAGATACGTCACTTTTGAATTGTAATCCGCAACCCATATGAAAAGATCGCTGTTAAGGGCTGATGTTTTGATGTTGAAATTCAGCAGGGAGGAAGATGAATAAACACCCGCCGAAAAGCCCGCTCGCTTTATCCGTGAGCAAAAGGCATTTAAAATATCGGCAATCTCGCTGCCCGAAAGAGCCGCGCTGTTCATTCTGCCCGTGGCGTTTCCGTCTGAATCGTAAGGATACTCAAAATCAATAAAAACGGGCAAGTCTATATCATAGGGTTTAATAAGGTCAATCACAAAATCGGCCTCGTCCTCCGCCTCGTCAGGCGTTATTGCCTGCGTGTAAAAATAAACCCCTATGGGAATTTCCGCGCCGTTTGCGCGGGCCGCGTTTTCCCTGAAACGGCTGTCCTCTGTAATATTGCCGTCGCCGTAGGTGCGGTATCCCGCTCTTATTATTGCGAAATCCGTTGCTTTCGCCGCTTTGTTCCAGTCAATTTCGCCGTTGTGCTGTGAAACGTCTATCCCTTCAACGTATTCCGCGTCCGTGTTGAAAAAGCGCTGCTTTCCCGCGTCTGATTTATTCAGCACAGCGGCAGTTATGATTATTGCCGCGGCAATCACGGCTCCTGCAAGCAGAACACGTTTTCGCGGTTTTGTAAATTTAACAGATAATTTCATATTTTTCCTCTTTTCGGCGGCTTTCACCATCTTATGCTTATCTCTCCGCTGCGCAGGGTCTGCCTTGCGCCGTCCTCCGTTTCAACAACAAGACCGCCCTTTTCATCTATGGCAACAGCCGTTGCGGGAGTCACTTTTCCGTTTTGGATAAAACTTATCTTCTTTCCCAAAAGCATACTGTGGTTTCTGTAATATTCAATAAAATCGGAATATTCGCCGAAAACCGTGTCAAGCAGCTCGTCGGCGGTTGCCGCTATTAAATCAGCGCGCCTGATATCGGCGTTGAGCGAGCCGGCGTTTCCCGCCTCGGCAGGAAAATCGCTTGTGCTTATGTTTATGCCGATGCCGATTATAACGCTTGTAACGATTCCGAGTTCAAAATCCGATACGGCCTCGGTAAGAATTCCGCAAACCTTGCGTCCTTCACAGTAAACATCGTTTACCCATTTGATTTGCGGACGTATGCCGCTAAGGCTTTCAATAGCTCTGCAAACAGCCACCGCAGCCGCCGTTGTTGCCGAAACGGCGTTTTGCAGCAGGGCGTTCGGATGAACAACAAGGCTCATATAAATTCCCGTGCCCTCGGGAGAATAAAAATTTTTGCCCTGCCTGCCTCTGCCTGCCGTCTGCCTGTCGGCAGTGATAAGAAGAGTTTCGCCGTCTGAATCGGAAACGATACGCTTGGCATGGGAATTCGTTGAATCGGTTTCCTCAAGGCAGATTATTTTTATGTTGTGCCGCATTTTGGACTTTATCCTGCTCTCTGTGAGCACGTCGCTTTCCGAATCAAGCGAGTAGCCTCTGTTTGTAACCGCAAGCACGGAAAATCCGTCTTTTTTAAGCGAATTAACCGCCTTCCAAACCGCGGCGCGGCTTTTTCCCGATTTTTCGGCGAGCACCCGCCCGCTTATATATTTTCCGTCGTTTTCCCTAAGCTCTTTTAAAACAAATTCTTTAAGCGTCATTTTTCCTCCGAAAAAAGCATGACCCGCAAAGCAAGTCATGCTCTTGTTGATTATTCATCCATATAGAAAATCGCAAGCGTTCCCGGCCCGCAGTGAGATGATATCGTGCAGCCCGCCGTGGCGGTGATAACCTCCTTAAAGCCGTTTTTGAGCGCGGCGTTTCTTGCGTATTCAATTATTTCGCCGTTAACATTGCCTGAGTTTGCCACAACAAGGCGTGATTTATCGGCGTTTTTAGCGCCGTCCATACAGTCTGAAATATAGTGCCTGTAAACGCTTTCTATTTTGCCTCGGTATTTTTTTGCAACATCAAGCTTGCCCGTTTCGGTGCTTACCGAAATTGACGGCTTGAGAGAAAGCACGTTTGCGCCGAATCTGGCAATGCCGCTGCATCGCCCGCCCTTGTGAAGATATTCAAGCGTGTCTAAAACAAAAGTTGTGTGAACCTTTGAAACAAGGCTCTTTATTCGTGCGGCGATCTGAATTGCGTCAAAGCCGCTGTTTCTTAAATCGCACGCTTTCAAAACAAGCAAACCCATAGCCGTGCAAAGGCTTTTTGAATCCACGCAGTAAACGTTTTCATAATTAGCCGCAACTGCCGAGGCGTTTTGAAAGCTTGATGAAATTGCAGAAGATAAACCGATATGAACAACAGCCGCTCCGCGCGATGTTATTTCGGAAAAAACCTTTTCGTACTGAGTCGGAGTAACCGCCGAGGTTTTGGGCAGCTCGCCGGTTTTTTTAACGTATTCATAAATGTCGGGAGCGTGAATTTCAATACCGTCAAGATAAGAATTAACGCCCAAAAGGATAGAGAGAGGAAAGATATTTATACCGTTTTCTTTAATAATATAACCGGGTAAATCGCACGTGGAATCTGCGGTAATAACAACTTCCATTTTGTTTCCCCTTTCATTAGCGATTGCAAGCTAAGCCATTATATCATAACAAGTGTTTGTCTTCAATAATCAACATTATTATTATGAACCAATTTATAAAAACTTTAGAAAATCATTATCCGAACGCAACGGAAACCGTTTTCATTTCCGTTATGGGATAGCTTTTATCAAGCGTTATAACGAGCGTTTGAACGCCGTCGCTTTGCGAAATTGCGGCGGAATAAGCAGCCTCAACTTTTTTTGACCCAACGGCGGTAACGGTATATTTTCTGTTTTTAACAACCGAATCCGAAAAGGTGTAGCCGCTTTTTGCGTAAAACGTTATTTTGCTGTTTTCAAAAACAACTCTGTCCACAGCTCTCAATTCTCCCGTGCCGGCGGCGAACGAGGTCTGTTCGCCCGCTTTTGAGTCGCTCGGTGTTATCGTTATCGAGAAATTATCTATCGTTTTGTCGCTCGCACTGTAGCCGCCGGTGTTTGTAACGGTGTATTGCCACGGCTTTTCGGCTGTGATGCGCGGATTTGAAACAACGTATTTATCATCGGTTGTGAAGTTTACACTGCGCTGGGCAACGTCAAAAGTTGAGCCCTTAAGCTCTATGCCGCAGTTTATATGCCCTATTTTTTGCAACGAGTCCACTTCATTATATGAAACATAAATGTTTATTTCAACCTTTATGCTCATATCGTCTTCATTTATTATGAATGTTCCGAGTCCTTCGGTCCAGTCGGTGAAGTTGTAGTAATTCCCTTTGCCGTCGGAAAGCGCCTCCGCATACCACGCCCTGCCCTCAGTAAGAAGACCTGTGGCAGTGTCGTAGGCGGTTGAATCGTAGCTGTTTGCCATAACAAATTGCAGCCTTTTGTTGCAGCTTGCGGGCTGAGTCATTTCCATAATTACCTTTTCGGAAAACGTTGTGTGCCAAGAGGAACGCCCGCCGTAGCAAACAGTGTAATCGTATTCGCCGTTGCTGTTCTCGCTCGGCATAAGCGCATAAAGGCAGTAAACCGATTCGCCCGTTTTTTCGTCGGTATCCTCAAACGCTCTTATCAGCAGCTCCTTTTCACCGTCGCCGTTAAAATCGTAATAGTACATCTGCGGCGGTTCCTTGGAAATGTTGCGGCTCCAATCCGAAAACTCGGTTTCCTGATCGTTGTGAACAAGGATAACGTAATCGCCCTCCGCGTAGAGGTGAAAATCCTCATCAACAAGCTCGGCAAGCAAAATCCTGTCTCTGCGCTCCCTGTCTATCATACCGTCCGCTTCGTAAACCGAATACTGTTCTGTTGTTTCTTCGTTTTTCGGAGTGCAGCCCGCAGTAAAAACGAGTGTGAGAAGAATGAATGCCGTTATTATAATTATTGCAGATTTTTTCATGTTAAACCGTGCCTCTGAAAATGATAATATTTACATTGCGTTTTCGCGCTGAGCGCGCCTTGACGCTGACCGTTGAAAGAGATTATTTGATTTCCGCGTATTTTTCACCGAAATCAAACGGTTCAAGCTCGCCCTTTACAACGTGATAGCACTGACCTGTCGCAAGGGAAAAAATCGGTCTGTCATGCTTTAAAGAGTCGGAATAGACGTCTATAACCTTTGCGTTTGGAAATTTTTCGTTAAAAAGGCGAACCTTTTCATTGCCTCGGCAGTTTTCGCCGATTATCGCGCCTGTTTTTCTGTTGTGGCGCGTGCAGATAAGGAAGTTGAACGAAAGCCTTTTTGATATTTCCTCAAGAAGAAAATCCGGCGACGCGCTGATAATAACACATTCGCGCTTTCTTTTGTAAAACCACTTGTTAACCTGCTTTTCATGCCTGTTCCAAAAGCCTTTTACCGCCTTTTCAAGCGGCACGAGCGGCACAAACATAAAGCATATTTTTTTAAAAGCCGTGAAGTTGATTATCCGCAAAACGGCAAGCAATGCGAAAATCATAATAACGGGCAGGCAAATGATTACCCAAGGATAGTGAATAAGGCAGTAAAGCGCAAAAAGCGAGCCGCTGTCAAACGGAACTATCGTGTTGTCAAAATCGTATATATCAATCTCCATATTTTATACTTTCTCTTCGTCAAAATCAAATTCTATTTTTTTATCGCTCGTAAATTTAGTCAGCTTAACTCCCGCCGCCTGAAGCATTAATTTGCTTGCGCGGCAGTTATCCGTGTCGGCGTATTTGTCGCTTATGTAAATAACCTCGGAAATTCCGGCCTGAATGATTGATTTCGCGCATTCGTTGCACGGGAAAAGCGCAACGTAAATTCTCGCGCCGCGCATATCCCTGCCGTTTGAATTAAGAATCGCGTTAAGCTCGGCATGGCACACAAACGGATATTTTGTTTCGTTTTGATTGCTTGCCGTTCTCTCCCACGGAAACGTTTCGTCTGAGCAGCCGCGGGGAAAACCGTTGTAGCCCACGCTGACTATTCTGTTGTCGGAATTTACAATGCAGGCGCCAACCTGTGTGTTTGGGTCTTTGCTCCTCATTGCCGAAAGCAGGGCAACGCCCATAAAATATTCATCCCATGAAATATAGTCTTCCCGTTTAGACATTGTTATCTCCTCTCATTTCAGCGCGTCCGCGAAATCATCAAGCTCGGAGCATTCGGCGTTTTCGATTTTGCCCTCGTCAACAAGGCTGTTGAGCTCGGGAGAAACGGGCAGCTTTGCGAGCACGGGCACTCCAAGCTCGTTTGCCGTTTCATCAATCTTTGATTTTCCGAAAATTTCAAGCTTTTTGCCGCAGTCGGGGCAAGTGTAATAGCTCATATTTTCAATAAGACCCAATACGGGCACGTTCATCATTTTTGCCATATTAAACGCTTTGGCAACTATCATTTTAACCAAATCCTGCGGTGTGGAAACGATAACGATTCCGTCTATCGGCAAACTTTGGAAAACAGTCAGCGCAACGTCGCCCGTGCCGGGAGGCATATCAACAAATAAATAGTCAAGCTCGCCCCAGCGAACATCGCTCCAAAACTGCTCTATAACTCCGCTGATAACGGGGCCGCGCCAAACAACGGGAGTGCTTTCATTTTCAAGCAAAAGATTAACGCTCATTATTTTGATTGAGTTTTTTGTTACGGAGGGCAGCAGGCATTCGCCGTCTTGCATAGCTCTTTCTGTTATGCCGAAAGATTTGGGAACGGAGGGGCCTGTTATATCGGCGTCCAGAATACCGACTTTAAGACCGAGTGAAGCGCATTTGCACGCCAGCAGGCAGGAAACCAAGCTTTTGCCCACTCCGCCTTTGCCGCTCACAATGCCTATAACCTTTTTTATATCCGAATATTTATTGGCGGGCTTAAGAAAGCTCTGTTCGTTTTTAGCGTCGGCGCATTTTTTTGAGCACGCCGAGCAGTCGTGATTACAATCGCTCATATTAGCAACTCCTTAGTAATAATTTCTGATAATGGCGGCAACCTTGCCAAGCACCGTCAGCTCGTCTGTTATAATGGGCTCGTAAAGCTCGTTTTCGGGCTGTAGCCGAAAGTGGCCGTTTTCCTTAAAAAATCTTTTAACGGTTGCCTCTTCGCCGATAAGCGCGATGATTATATCGCCGTTTGACGCAACGGGCGTTTTTTCGGCTATAACGATATCGCCGTCTACAATATGGGCGTTTATCATTGAATCGCCCCTAACGTGCAGGGCAAAATAATCGCCGTCCTTTCTCATTGCAACGGGAATATATTCCTCAATCTGTTCAACCGCAAGAATAGGCGCGCCTGCCGTAACGGTTCCCAAAACAGGAACGGGCACCGATCTGAGCGTTGTGTTCGCAAGGCGTATGGTGCGTTTCAAATACGGGTCGCGCTCTATGTAGCCCGCGCGTTCAAGCGCGTTGAGATTATATTGCACCGTGGAGGTGGATTTAAGCCCCGCGGCTTTGCCGATTTCACGAACCGAGGGAGCAAACCCTCTTTCGGAAATCACGTCTTTTATATATTCAAGAACTTTTTTCTGCGTTTCATTAATTTTGTCCGTAAAATCACTTCCCTGCCGCGGCGGCGCTGATTAACGCGCGCGATTTTTTAAATCTAAGTATATAATACCATATTAGGGGAAACATATCAAATAAATGTTTGATTTTCTTCGTTTTTATGCCGATTTTATTAAACACGGAGCCTTTACGTTGAAAAAAAGTGTTGACAAACCTAATATTATATAATATAATCAATCTTGCTTGAAAAAGCCGAATATATGGCTTTATAGCTCAGTTGGCTAGAGCATGCGGTTCATACCCGCAGTGTCACTGGTTCGAATCCAGTTAAAGCCACCAACGGCCCGGTGGTCAAGAGGTTAAGACACCGCCCTTTCACGGCGGTAACACGAGTTCAATTCTCGTCCGGGTCACCAATCAATCAAAGCGTCTGCTGCGGCAGGCGCTTTGTTATTTTTATTAAAATTTTAACGGGCGCGCTTTTTTCTTAAAATTTCATACACCGCGGCGGTAACACCGAAACAGGCAAAGCCCAAAGCGCTTAAACAAACGGAATAATAGATTGTTTTGTTTGAATATTCAAGCTCAACCGTGTGTTTCCCGCCGCTCAGATGAATTGCCGAAAACGCCGTGTTTGCGCGGAAAATATCAGTTTTTTCGCCGTCCACATACGCTGTCCAGTTCTTGTTGTAAGGAATGGAGAGATACAGCCATTCGTCTGTATGCGCGTTTATTTCACCGCTCACGCGGTCTGTTTCAACGCTTAAATTTTCAAGCGTGTCCTCGCCGAGAGCGGCAGTCTGCTCCTCAAAACCGTCCATAGGCACGCTGACGGTTTCTATGGAATCAAATTCATATATACCCGCCTTTAGCTTTAGAGTGATTTCCTCTATCGGCTTATCGCAGTATGCGAAATTTACGGTGAAATCGGTGATTCCGCTATAATAATCGTAATAAGGCGTGGCGATGTTAAAACCTGTTTCAAACCCGTTTGCGGAAAGAGAGCCGCTTGAGCATCTAACCTTTTTCCGAAGTATGTCTTTATTTTTTAACTCCGTAAGCTCATATTTTGAAAGCTCGCCGTATTCTTCCGGCTCAAACAGTTTCATTTTTTCCTCGTTGTTCATATCGGTAAATCTGAAATTGTTCAGCAAACAATAAACAAAGCAATTCGGTTCTGTTTCGGTTTTCAGCGTTATTTTCGTATCGTTTTTCCAAACATAAATTTTGTTGCCTTCAAGAATGATACCGTCATTTGGTTCAAGCGTTACGGGAGAGCTTTTGCTTTTTATGTTAAGCTGAGATACCGAAGTGTTTGCGAATTCGTTTGTATCGTTAAGCACTAAAGCCTGAACGAGGGCGGCGCGCTTGTCTACGGAGCTGAGAGAATCGTATTCCTGCTGAGAGAGCACGTTTTTGTAGGTAAAGCCGAAGGGAATATAATTTTGATTTTCATAAACGCCGTAATGTTCTCCGTCGGGAAGATTGGATTTTATGGCGCAGAGCTTTTCATTGCTTATGCCGTATAACGGTTTTACCCAAGCCGGCGAGGCAAAATATTTTATGTTTTCAATCGTCTGAATAAACGGGTCGCAATAACAGCCGTTTATTATCGAATAGTTGCGGTAAACAATGCCCATTTCCTTTTGAAAACCTGTAAGATAACTGCTCATAAGGCTGAAATAGGCATTAGTGCCGTGCGTTTCATTTAAAATAGCGTTGTTGTAATCGCCGAAGTCAATTTTTCTCACCTCATAGCGCTCTATAGCGGAATCGGTGTTTTGTATTTTTTGCATACCTTTAAATCCGTTGGCGTATGCGAAATTTCCGCCGTCGGAAAAGCTGAGAAAGTTTGAAATGTATGAGTTTTCCTTAATGTTGTAATAATATACGGAATTAATCATAACCGCAAAGACTGTCAGAAAGAGAACGGAGGCTTTAAAGCCGCGTGTAAGCTTTGCCTTGGCTATGTTTTTGTTTATATACGGATAAGCGGAAAACGCAAGGCAGGCTATAGAAAACAACAAAAGAATCACGGCGGAGATAAGATTTCCCTCCGCTCTTCTTGAATTCGCCGAAACCGTTATGAAAAAATATATGAACGACGCGGCGCAGAGCAGAAGAGATTTTTTAAACGTGATTTTTTTGATTTCCGATGTTGAAACGGTAAATATAAAGGCGGCAAGCAAGCCGTAAATAAAAGTCCACCTGTTCACAACGTATGAAAAGCCGTTAGTGATTTTGCAAACCACGGGAAACATCATCATCAGGGTCATTATTATAAATGAGGTTTTCAGAAAACGGTGGCTGCGTTTTTGCATAAAAAGAATAATAACGCCGCCGATTGACAGAGCCGTAAAGCCCATATAAACGCTGTTTTCAAGTGAAACGGTGCTTGTGAACGCATTCATAAAGTTAAGATAGTATGACGGGCGGAAAAAGGCGTCAAGCCCGTATTCCACGGTGCCTCTGTCTGACAAGAGGAAAACGGATACTATGGGAACAAAAATCGCGGACGCCATAAGAGTGCCGAGCAGCCAGCAGCCGCCGAATTTGAAAAAGCACATAATTGTGTTTTTGATAAATTTTTCTTTGTATTGAAAAAACAGCCTTATGAAAATATAGAGCACCGTGAAAAGAGAAATAAGATAGAAAAAGTAAAAGCTGCTGATAGCCGAAATGAAAATCGTTAAAATAAGGAGATAAGGGCGTTTTTTATCAAAAATCTTTTCCGCGCCGAGAATGATAAGCGGGAAATATATGAAAGGGTTCAGGAAAGAAGGGTGCCTGATCGCCAAATAGAGAGCGTAGCCGCTGAAAATATATATGAGCGAGCCGGCGGCGGTGTTTAAAACGGGCAGCCTTTTATATTTCGCAAGGGCGCAGAAGGCAAGTCCGGCAAGATAAAATCTGAAAAGCACCAGAGCGGAATAAGCGAAAATCGCGTATTTTGACGGTATAATCAGCGAAACAAGATTAAGAGGATCGCCGATAACGTAGTAATGAAGAGCCGATAGAATATCGGAGCCCATACCGATTGAAAAATCATATTGGGGAATTACAAGGTGGCCGGCAAGTATACTTCTTGCGATTTCTCTTAAATACTTGCCGAAATAAACAAAGGATGCAAAATGCTGCGCCGGTCCGTCGGGATTCCAAACGAGAGAGGTTTTCGTTAAGGCGAACCTAAAAAACACGATTGCCGCCGCGAGTGCAAAAATCAATGTGTATACAACAAAATATGAGCTTTTCAGCCTGTTAAAAAGCCTTTTAAACGTGTTGGTGGTTTTCATAAACTTCCTCTTTTTCAACAATTCAAAAAATATGCCATCCGTTTTATCGGATGGCACTTCTGGAGCGGATTACGAGACTCGAACTCGCCACCTCCACCTTGGCAAGGTGGCGCTCTACCGGATGAGCTAAATCCGCATTCCGCAATGAAATTATAAACAAAGAATATTTGTTTGTCAATACTAATTTAAAAAAATCCGCTTAATTTATCTATTTACATTATATGCAATTTTTGATAAAATTATTTATACAATGAGAAGTCTGCCCTTGAGGCGGAAAGCGAACTTAGGAAAAAAACAACACGCTTTGCGCCGAGCGGAGCGGGAGCGTTTGGCGGTTTAAAGAGGAATTTTAATGGATTACAGTATCGCCCCTTTCGGGGATTTTTGGAGCGGCGGCGTTTTCAGTGTGCCCTGCGCCGTAACGGAAAAGTATATAAAGCTCGCAAGCGAATACCAGCTTAAAGCGCTGCTGATTATTTTAAACGGCAGAGGCAGAGGCTCGTCTTCACAGATTGCGAAAACGCTCGGAATTACTGCTGCCGACGCGGAGGAGCTTATGGAGTTTTGGATTGCCGAGGGAGTTGTTTTAACTTTAGACGGCACGAACGCCGTTCCCGAACAGCCGGCGGACTCCGAAGAAAAAGCCCCCGAAAGGGCGGTTATAAGGATGGACGACGCGCCGCCGACACTTTCGCCAAAGGATATTACAGACGCCGCGAACGAAAACGACGAGATAGGCGATTTACTGAACGAGGCGCAGTCTGTTTTGGGAAGAACGCTGAGCCTTAAAGACAGCGAAATGCTTGTTAATATGGTGAATTTTTACGGGCTCGGCAGCGAAATAATTTTGATGATTCTTGAATATTGCCGTTCGCTGCGTGAAAAAGGGCGCACCGTGGGCACGGCTTACATACTTAAAATTGCCAAAAACTGGATGGAAGAGGGAATAGACAGCGTTGCCGCGGCGGAGGAAAAACTGAAATCAATTGAAAACAGCGACAGATTGTGGAAAGAGATTGCGGCGCTTGCGGGAATAACGCACAGAAAGCCCACTCAAAAGCAGCGCGAAATGGTTTTGCGCTGGAGCGAGGATTTCAGCTTTGAAATGATTTCTCTTGCGATTGAAATAATGAAAGAAAACACCGCGTCGCCCAAACTCGGCTATGCCGATAAGATTTTGAAAAACTGGAAAAGCGCTGGCATAAAAACTCCCGCCGATGCTGAGGCGGAAAATAAAAAATTTGAAAACAGCAAAACAGATTATAAGGAAATTAAAAATACGGTAGCAAGGGACAGAGTCGGAGGAAAACCCTCATTTAATTTAGAAGAAATAAAAAAAGACGCACAAAATAACACAGATATAAAATTTTAAGGTGAAAATGATGTATGATAATCGTGTTTATCAAAAGGCTATACACATTCTTGAACGCAGGCGCGAAAGCGCAACTCTTGAGGCAAACGCGCGAATGGAGGAAATTTCGCGGCAGATCCCCGAATTGGAGGAAATTCAGCAAAAGCTGTCTGCAATAGGCATATCCATTTCTAAGCTGTTTTTCCACGAGGGAAACAAAGAGGAGGAGTTCAATCGTCTGCGGAGCGCGAGCCTTGCCCTGCAAAAGCAGAAAAGGGAGCTGCTTGTAAAAAACGGCTATGATGAGGACGCGCTTTCAATAAAATACATTTGCCCTGTTTGCAACGATACAGGATATTATAATAACCGTTTGTGCGCTTGTCATAAAGAATTATTGAAAGAAATAATGCGGGATTCTATTAGAAAGAACGCTCCGCTTGACGACTGCACGTTTGAAACGTTTGACACGCGGTATTATCCCGAAAAGGCAATGGAAAACGGCATTTCTCCGCGTGAAAAGGCAGAAAAAATACTTGATTCCTGCCGAAAATACGCGCAGTCCTTCAACGCACATTCGCCCAATCTTATGTTTATGGGAAGAACAGGGCTCGGCAAAACGCATCTTAGCCTTGCGATTGCGAACGTGGCAATAAATAAAGGGTATTCGGTAATTTACGGCACAAGCCAAAATATTATTTCAGATCTTCAAAATGAAAATTTCGGCAAACAAGATAAACTCCTTTACACGAAGGATGAGGTGCTTAATACCGATTTGCTTATTATTGACGATTTGGGGACGGAATTTAAAAGCAACTATTCCGTGTCGTGTATTTATAATATCATAAACACAAGGATTCTTAAAAAGATACCCACAATCATAAGCACTAACTATGATCACGATGTTTTTTATGAATTTTATGATATGAGGATAATGAGCCGCATTGCAGGTGAATATTCAACCCTCATTTTAGAGGGCAACGATATAAGATATATAAAATGATTTATATATACAAAAACCCGCTTGAATCCAAGCGGGTTTATTTATTTCAAGTTATGAGAAGAGAGCGGTGGAGAGATATCGGTCGCCTGTATCGGGGAGAAGAACAACTATATTTTTGCCTTTAAATTCTTCCTTTGCCGCAAGCTGTTTTGCCGCCCAAACAGCCGCGCCGCTTGATATGCCCACAAGGATTCCCTCGGTTTTGGCAATTTTGTTTCCCGTTGCAAACGCGTCTTCATTGGGAACGGGGATAATGCCGTCATAAACAGAGGTGTCGAGCGTATCGGGAACAAAGCCCGCGCCTATGCCCTGAATTTTATGCGCCCCGCCGTGACCCTCCGAGAGCACGGGAGATGATGCGGGTTCAACTGCAAAAATTTTAATTTGAGGATTTTGCTCCTTGAGATATTTGCCTACTCCCGAAACGGTGCCGCCTGTGCCTACGCCCGCGATGAAAGCGTCAATTTTTCCGTTTGTATCCTGCCAAATTTCGGGACCTGTTGTGTTGTAATGAGCCTTCGGGTTTGCCGGATTTACGAACTGACCGAGAATAACGGCGCCCGGAGTGGATTCTTTAAGCTCATCAGCTTTAGCGATGGCGCCCTTCATTCCCAGCGCGCCGTCTGTGAGAACAACCTCCGCTCCGTATGCCTTAACAAGATTTCTTCTTTCAACGCTCATTGTTTCGGGCATTGTGAGAATAACGTGATAGCCCTTTGCCGTGCCAACGGCGGCAAGACCGATTCCCGTGTTGCCGGAGGTTGGCTCAATTATGGTTGCGCCGCTTTTCAAAGAGCCGTCCGATTCGGCGGCCTCTATCATAGCTTTGGCAATTCTGTCTTTAACAGAGCCGGCGGGATTGAAATATTCGAGCTTTGCGAGCAGATTTGCCTCGATGCCCTCCGCCTTGGAATAATTGTTTAATTTAAGAATGGGTGTTTTGCCGATCAATTCGGTAACGTTGTTGTAAATTGCCATAATGATTTCCTTTCGTATTGTTTATTTGATTGCCTCAAAGGCGTGTTCAAGATCGTGGATAATATCGTCCGCGTGCTCCGTGCCTATTGAAAGGCGAATCGTGTTATTGTGAATATTCTGCTCCTCAAACTCCTGCTCGGAAAGCTGCGAATGAGTTGTGGTTTTCGGGTGAATAACGAGGGATTTAACGTCTGCAACATTTGCGAGCAGCGAAAAGATTTCAAGCGCGTCTATAAACTTCTTTGCCTCTGCCTCGCCGCCCTTGATGTCAAACGTAAAAATCGAACCCGCGCCGTTAGGAAAATATTTGTTATAAAGTTTTCTGTATTTTTCATCAAGCGAGGGGTGGTTGATTTTTTCAACAAGCGGGTGGGCTGAAAGGTAATCAAGCACCTTTTTTGTGTTTTCAACGTGGCGCTCAACTCGCAGCGAAAGCGTTTCAAGCCCCTGAAGCAGCAAAAAAGCGTTGAACGGTGAAATCGCGGCGCCCGTGTCTCTTAAAAGTATTGCGCGGATATAGGTTACAAATGCCGCCGCGCCCGCCGCCGCAACAAAGCTGACTCCGTGATAGCTTGCGTTAGGAGCTGTGAACTGCGGGAATTTGCCGCTTGCCTGCCAATCGAATTTTCCTCCGTCCACTATTACTCCGCCAAGCGTTGTGCCGTGGCCGCCTATAAATTTTGTTGCGCTGTGAACAACAATGTCGGCGCCGTATTCGATCGGGCGAAGAAGAAACGGCGTTGTGAACGTTGAGTCAACAACAAGCGGGATTTTGTGTTTGTGGGCTATTTCGGCAAGCCCCTCAATATCCACAATATTTGAATTGGGATTTCCGAGCGTTTCAATAAAAATCGCCTTTGTGTTATCACGAACGGCGTTTTCAAAATTGGAAAGATCGTCGGGGTCAACAAATGTTGTTTCAACTCCGTGCTCAGGAAACGTGTGGGCAAGGTAGTTGTAAGTGCCGCCGTAAATCGTTTTTGCGCTCACAATATGATCTCCCGCCTTTGCAAGCGCCTGAAAGGTGTAGGCGATCGCCGCCGCGCCGGATGCCGTCGCAAGCGCCGCCACGCCGCCCTCAAGAGCAGCCATTCTCTGCTCAAAAACGTCCTGCGTGGAATTTGTCAGCCTGCCGTATATATTTCCGGCGTCTGTTAAATTAAAGCGCGCCTGAGCGTGGTCGCTGTTGTGAAAAACATAAGATGTTGTTTGATAGATCGGAACAGCCCTTGCGTCGGACGCGGGATCCGCTTTTTCCTGACCGACGTGAAGCTGAAGCGTTTCAAAATGATATTTGTAATCGGACATAATAGATTCTCCTTGTTAACTATCTTTATTATATTAATTATCTTTATATTTTAAAACTTTTACACATCTTCAACATCGGCACATTCGGATATATGAGGAATATACGATTCCCAATGCTTTTGAAACTGTTTTCATAACACCTCATCTCCTTATTAAATACTAAACCTATGGACTTAATAGGTTTTATGTGTTGATAAAAGAATAGCACTTAACAATTACATTGTCAAGAACTTTTAGAAAAAAATTTAAATTTTAAGCGCAAAACAAAAACATTCAGTTGTCTGTGTTTTTTGCGCGGTATTCATCAACAAGGTCGGCAAGAGTTATATTGTCTATAACGTCGTTTATGGCGTTGTTTATTTTTTCCCAAATTCCCACCGTTGCACATTCGTGATATTTTGGGCAGTTGTTTTCGTTGCTGTTAACGCAGTCTGTGGGCGCAAGGCTGCCCTCCGTCAGGCGCAGAATCATTCCAACGGTGTAATCCTCAGCGTTTTTGGAAAGTCTGTATCCGCCCGAAGAGCCGCGTTCGCTCTTAACGTAGCCGGCGCGGTTCAGCATAGAGATAATCTGCTCAAGGTATTTTGTGCTTATGCCGTTTCTTTCGGCAATTGTTTTTATTGAAATGTTTTCCCCCGTGTTGTTCACGGCAAGATCAAGCATAAGCGTTAACGCATATCTTCCTTTTGTTGATACTCTCAAGAACCTCACCTCAATACCTATAATACTATATTAATAGTAGGAATTCAAGCGAAATTTACTGTTTAAAGCCGTCTGTTTCGGCGTGGTTTCAAATATTTTGCCTATTATGAAAAAAAGCGGCAATAATATAAATGTAAATAAATAGAAGGGCAAGGCTTTTCTATTCTCTCCGCGGGAGAGGCAAAATTTACATCACGCCCTGTTCGGCTACGCAGGAGATGTGATTTTTAATTACTATTTGTAGCCGGAAAGGCTATGTGAATTGCTATGATAGAACAGGACACCGTAAGACTTCTTCGTGAATGTGACGCGGGAATAAAAATGGGAGCGGCATCAATAGAAGAGGTGCTTGATGATGTTGAAAGCGATAAGCTTGAACAGCTTTTAACCGATTGCAAGGACGAGCACGAAAAGCTTAAAGATGAAATCCAGATTTATCTTGATAAATATCAGGATGAAGGCAAAAATCCAAATCCGATGGCAAAAGGTATGTCTTGGATAAAAACGAACGCGATGCTGGCTATGGACAGGTCAGACGCAACCGTTGCCGATCTGATGACGGACGGCTGCAATATGGGCGTTAAATCGCTCAGTAAATATCTTAATCAATATGCCGCCGCGGATGAAAGCTCAAAGGATATCACAAAGCGTTTGATAAATATTGAAGAACAGCTTGTAAAGGATATGAGAGGATTCCTTTAAATTTCGGCGTGGTTCAGACCACTTTATCGAAAGTTTCGGCGCCCTGCTTTTTGCGGGGCGCGTTTTTCTTGCATATCATGTATTCGGTATGGTATAGTATAGCTTGGGCAAGATGTTTCCCGCACATGGCGGCGGGTTTCATTTTCGGAATCAGCGGATTTCCTGCCGATTTCACAGCGCGGCTTATGCCGTGCCTTGCCGTATCTAATGACGGGGCAAAAGCCTTATTGAAATTAAAAAAGTGCAAAATACGGAGCATGAGAGGCAATGAAAAACAAACTTTATTACAAAAGCGCCGCAAAGGTTTTTGAGGAGGCGCTGCCCGTGGGAAACGGGAGGCTGGGCGCAATGGTTTTCGGAAATCTTAAAACGGAAAGGCTTGCGCTGAATGAGGACACGCTTTGGAGCGGATATCCAAAGGATTTAAACACGAAAAACGCGCACGAGAGTCTTAACGAGTTGCGAAACGCCGTTTTCGGCGGCGATATTTCGCGCGCCGAAAAGCTGGGAAACACGGCTTTTCACGGTCATTGGTGCGAAAGCTATCTCCCGTTCGGCGATCTCATAATCAAATTTAAATCACGCTCTTCAAAAAACGGATACGAAAGAACGCTTGATCTGCAAAGCGGCGTTGCCCGCGCCTCGTGCGGCGGTCTCACCGAAACCGTTTTTGCGAGCAGCGTTGCAGATATGATTGTTGTTAACTTGAAATCCGATAGCGATTTTTCCTGCGAAATAACGTTTAAAAGCAAGCTGAAAAACAGTGTGTACGCAAAAGATAACGCATTGATCATTGAGGGCTCGGCGCCCGAAGTGTGCCAGCCGCCGTATTACAATGTTTCGAATCCCGTTGTTTACGGAAACAGGGCAATGAAATTTGCCGGCGCGGCAAAAGTAATAGGCGCCGCCGCGTTTAAAAAGAATTGTATTTCGGTAAAAAACCAGCGCGAGATAACAATTTTAATAAGTCTTGCAACATCTTTTGTTGATTTTAAATCAATGCCGACGGCGGACGCGCTCGGCAGGGCGATGAAACGATTTGAACGCGTGAAATCATACGGTGAAATGCTGAAGGAGCACACAAACGATTTTTCGGCGCTCTTTAACAGGGTGGATTTAACTCTTGAGGGCGGCTCGGATCTGCCTACGGACGAAAGGCTTGCGGCTGTTAAGAACGGAGCGAAAGACGACGGGCTTATCGCGCTCCTTTTTCAATACGGAAGATATCTCACGATTTCCGCGTCAAGGTCGGGAACAGCCGCCATGAATCTTCAGGGAATATGGAACGAGCATCTTCGCGCGCCGTGGAGCTCTGATTACACAATCAACATAAACACACAGATGAATTATTGGTGCACGGATATTTGCAATCTTTCGGAATGCTTTGAGCCGCTTGTTGATTTTGTTAAAAAGCTGGCAGTAAACGGAACGGTTACGGCAGGGGATTATTACGGCTGCGGCGGCTTTTGCGCGCACCACAATTCCGATATTTGGGGAAACACGAATCCCGCGGGCTATCCAAAGGGAAACGGAAACGCGTCGTCTTATTCGATTTGGCAAACGAGCGCGCCGTGGCTGCTGAATATGATGTATGAGCATTATCTCTATACGGGCGATGAATCTTTTAAAAGCGAAATGATTCCGCTTTTTGAGAGCTGCCTTGAATTTTACCGTGATTTTCTTGTTCAAAAGGACGGCGAGCTTGTCACCTGCCCGTCGCTTTCGCCGGAAAACACATATATGCTCGGTCAAAAGGAGCACAGCTTGACATATATGCCGTCTATGGACAGGGAAATTCTCTATGACTTTTTTGAAATTTGCCGCAAATTAGGGCTTAACGCGCCCGATATAAGGCAGGTTGAACCCGCCTCGGACGGAAGAATTCCCGAATGGGCGGAGGAATATGAGGAGAAAGACAGGGAGCACCGTCATTTAAGCCATCTTTACTGCGTTTATCCATCGCCGTTTGAATGCTCGGAGGAGCTGAAAAAAGCGGCGGAAAAATCACTTTACGTTCGAGGTTTCGGAGGAACAGGCTGGAGCCTCGGCTGGAAGGTGTGCCTTTGGGCTCGGCTCGGAAACGGCGAAAACGCGTATAAGCTGATTAAAAATCAGCTTAATCCCATAAATCCCCGCATGCATTCGGTAATTATGAGCGGCGGCGGTTCTTATCCGAATTTGTTTGACGCGCACCCTCCGTTTCAGATAGACGGAAATTTCGGCGTTTCAGCCGGAATAGCGGAGATGATTAAAAACAACGCCATGCCCGCCTGCTGGAACGGCAGCGTGAGAGGAATAAAGCTGCACGGCGGCAAAGAGCTTAACGGAAAAATTGTTAACGGAAAGCTTTGCGCGGAGGAATAATAAAGCGGTTACATAATAAACGCGGACGGGTTGATTTCCGTCCGCGTTTCGGTCATTATTTATCATTGTCAAAAAGCAGCTCGCACACCTCGCGAATAACGCCCTCGCCGCCCTTTGCTTTTGTTATGTATTTTGCCTTTTCCTTTGCGGCGCTGACGGCGTCTGCAGGGCAAGCCGAAAAGCCCACTATATCAAAAACGGGAGCGTCGTTTATATCGTCGCCGATATAGCATATGTTTTCAAGGGGAATTCTGTAATTTTCCGAGAGCGCGCGAACTGTCTGCACCTTGTTTTTGGCGCCCGATTCAAGCACATCAAGCTTTAGCTTTTCGGCGCGGCGGCGGTTTAAATCAACGTTTTCGCCTGTAACGATCCCCGTTAAAACGCCGAGTTTTCGCATAATTGAGAAAGCCATGCCGTCCCTGGTGTTGAATTTTTTAAGTTCGTCGCCTTTTTCACTGTAATACATACCGGAATCGGTAAGGCAGCCGTCGCAATCCGTGAGCAGCATTTTGATTTTCGGCGTTTCGGTTTTACACAGTCCCCTTTTTTTCATAAGCTGCTCCGTGATGATCCAGTCCGAGGGCTCGTCTATTTCAAAAAACGTGTCTTCCGGCATTTCCGAAATTCTGATTTTTCCCGAAACGCGGTTGCCGGAGGAAAGCAGAGCCTTTTTTGAGGTTATATAAAACGCTCCGTTTTCGGCAAGGCAGCCGTTGAAATCCTGCCTGCGCGGGCGGTTGAAAACATCGTAATTCACGGGAGAGGCAATGCCGTTTTCGTCGTTTTGCCAATAAAAGCGCTTTTGCCTGACGGCAGAGAGCACGCTGTCTGTATTCGGAGATTCAAAAAGGCGAAAGCCGGCAGATAAATCCTCGCCCGTGAGCAGCGGCGAGGTTGCCTGAATGAGCACGATATTGTCAAAATCGTATTTTTCGGCAAACTCAAGCATTGCCGATTCCGTGGAGGCTCCGTCTGACGCCGATTCCTTACTTCTGCCTATGACCTCCGCCTTTGAAAGGCGGAATTTTTCGGCGGCGGCTTTTATTTTATCGCTGTCTGTTGCGATATAGATTTTATCTATAAAAGGGCAGCTCTCAGCCGCGGCGGCAACCCAGTAAACAAGGGGTCTGCCGCAGATTTCCTTAATATTTTTCAGCGGAATGGATTTGCTGCCGCCCCTAACGGGAATAAACGCAACGTTCATTTCGATTTATCCCTTTCTGTATTTCAGTTTATCTCGCTGCACCTGCTCTATAGGCAGAATTTCGGCGTCTTTAAAGGTAAGCGCCTTGTTGACATTGTTTAAATCCCTCACAAGGCGGCGAAGTCCGTCCGGCTCAAGGGACGCGGCGTGATCCGTTCCTTTCCATGTGCGGTCAAGCGTGTAATGGCGCTCAAAAACCTCAGCTCCGAGCGTCATTGCCGCAACGTCAACGGCAATGCCGAGATGATGCCCCGAAAAACCGATTTTCTTAACGCGCTCACCGTATTGCTCTTTAAGCCTTGTGATTTCCAAAAGGCATATATCCTCAAACGGCACGGGGTATCCGCTTGTGCAGCAGAATAAAACAAGATCCTTGTTTCTGCCGTTTTTCTCGAAAAGCTCTATGATCTGTTTTTCCTCGTCGTGGGTCGTCATTCCCAAAGAAAGCTGGATCTCTCCCCCGAAATTGTCGCAAAGCCATTGCAGCATTTCAAAATTGTTGTTGCAGGCGGATGGGATTTTTATAAATTCGGGATTTAAGGCGGCAATTTCTTTTGCGGAGGTTAAATCCCAAACCGATGTGGAATATGTGATTCCGTATTCCTCGCACCACTCTTTAAGCTGCGCGTGCTGCTCTGCCGTGAATTCAAGATATTCGCGGTGCGCTCCGTATGTGTTTCCGTAAGAATTGGCGGGATTCGGGTGCGGCGCGTTATACTGTTCGGGTGTGAGCAGCTCTTTGTTGCACCGCTTTTGAAATTTTATAGCGTCGGCATTGCATAGCTGCGCGGCAACGCGTATAAGCTCCTTCGCGATTTCCATTTCGCCCTTGTGGTTGCAGCCCGCCTCGGCTATAACATATGGTTTTTTATAAGTCATAAAACAATCTCCTTTGATTTAGGTTTCTGTGTTTTTAACAGAGTTAACGAGCGATTTTATATCCGCGGGAAGAAAAACCATATCGGAAAACGCTCTTTCAAAATTGGCAAATTCGTTTTTGAGGGAATTGCTTACGCTTTCGGCAGGCAAAAGCCTGTTTGCCGAAATGCCGCGCACCCCGCCGAATATTTTTGCCGTGATCAGCCCCGTTGATGTGAAGGCTATAACGGCGGCGGGCTTTTTATCAAGGCAGTTAAAAATGCTCTCCTGCGCCGCAGTGTTGTTTTTTTCAACAAAACAGCCCAGCCCCTCATATCGCGATAAGTTTTTATCTCTCGGGTGCGGCTTTAAGATAACCGTTTTTCCCTCGCTTTTAAGAGCGGCGGCGATTTCTGAATAAAGGGCAAGGTCTGCGTTGTTTTTTATCTGCCCCGTTTCATAATATAACTGCGCGCTTATGATTACCGCGCCCTCGTAGCGCCTGTAATCGGCAGGGTTCAGCGTTTCGTTTTCCGCAGCGTTTTTATAAAATTCGGTCATTTCGCCGTTTTCGGCAAAGCCGCTGTTTTTTTCTTTAAGCAGGCGGCAGTCCAGCAATTCTTCTCTTTCGGCGGAAACGCGCTTGTAAAATCTGCCTATCGGCTTATCAATAAGCGCTCTGAAAAAGGCGGCTGAGCTTCCCGAAACGTTTTTGATTTCAATTGCCCAGTTAAAATCGCTTCTCATATAAGAGCCGAGCCCCTCGTCTGTTATAACGCTGATAACTTTCGCGTTTGGCAGATTCTTTTTTATTTCGGCGGCAAAAATAACGTTTACGCTCATCGGGTGCAGAACAAAGATTTTTCTGCCGCCTTTCGAGCGGCGCATAAATACGGAAAATGTTTTGAGCCGCCTTTTTAAATTCTTGATTTTTCCTTTCGGAAATTCAACGCCCGAAAAGTAATCTGTTTTATAATCAATTCCGCCGAGCGATGAAAAAACGCTTTTTTCAATCAGCGGCGCGGGATTGCCGATATCGCCTTTATCCGCAAGGATTATTCCTTTCAGCTTTTCGCCGCCGCTTTGCAGCTTTTTCAGCGCGGCGCAGGTGCTTATCGCGTGCCAGGGTGTTGTGCAGAAAGCGATAAAATTGATTTCGGAGTCTTTTTTTAAAATATCCGTTAGCCGGTTGTGATTTAACGGCAACAGCCTCACCGTCCTGTTTTAATCAGAACCTGCCTGCATATGGAATGAGGAATATAGGTTCTTAATTTCCGTAAATGAAATTTAAAAAATTTATATGATTTTTTCGGCAAGCGAATTGCCCAAATCACGCCTTTAGTTTTATATACGTAGATTATTTTTTTATTGCTATATCACTTATATTTTTTCTTTGTGCATAAAGACACGTTTCATTTTCCAATGGCTCCCCGAATCCCACAATAGCAATAATTACTTCATACTCAGGAATATTTAATAGTGCTTTCAGTCCTTGCTCATTTTTAGAATTGATATGAGATTGAAAAATACAACTTCCCAGACCGACAGAATGTATTGACTCTACAAGATAAGAAAGAAATATTCCGCCATTAATAAAGTATTGAAATGTTTCATATTTTGGAAACATATGTCGATCCGAGGTCAAAACAAAATAGTTATATATATTTTCATTTACAACCTTTTGATCACTTATATATTTTGATATTTCTTTAAGTGTTTTTGGACTTGTACTGTAATATACCTTGTTAGGCTGTCTGTTGCATGCAGAAGGAGCATATGAAGCAGTTGAAATAATATCAAGAATAGTATTTTCATCAATTATTTTATTTGTAAAATGTCTGATAGAATGTCTTGTTTTAACAAAGGTTTTATAATCAAAAGCCCTTGCTTTTTCAATTTCGGACTTTTTTATCGTAAAAGTACCCGCGTTTAAATCAGATATAATTTTGTGTTCGGAAATAAGATCTTCAAAAGCAGGAATTATTTCTGAACAGTCAATATTTTCTTTCTCCAGATAAGCGGTGACAGCTTTTAATACCGAACAAGTTTCTTTGATTACATAAGAGTTATTGCTAATACCGTTTTTAATCAGAAAATCAACATCTTTTATAATGTTGTTTAATGCAGTAAAGTTTGAAAGGAAGGATTTGTTATTGAGCGCAATTGCTTTTTCGTAACCATGAGCTTTGATAAGAAGCTGAAGTGTTTTTTCTTCAATAATACTTTTAGAATTGATATAATACATTTCTTTTTCAAAAGTGGCTTTTAAATTTTTTGCCTGATTACGTTTATTTTTATTTTTATAATATGGTTCTGCAAGAACTTTTTTTAAATAATCTTTTATAAACATATTTCATTTTACCTTTCAAATTATTTCAACATATTTACGTTATTTAATGACATTTCAGAAAGCTCGTTTACTCTTTTTTTGATTGCGCTCATATCATAATTGATTGCTTTTTTCGCCTCAAGAGTAATATGCTGTATCTCATCGGGAATGCTTTTTATTTCAAAAAAATCAAAGGGATAGTCAATAAGCTCATATAATGCCCGTGTTTTATGGGAATCAGCGCCCCACAGAAGAATAGGGCAACCCGCCATTAAACTAAGTATTGACGCGTGCCATCTTCCCGAAATAAAAAGAGAACAATGTTTAAAAATCTGATAAAGATCTTTGTAATTCGCGTTTTTTAATGAAACACACGGCGTTTTTGTTTTTCTCAAAGCATTGTTGATTTCTTCACAACCGCCTGTAAAGCCGTCTACGAAAACAATTTGCGGGCAGATCGTTTTTAAAGAATTTATAAGCTTAATATACGTTTTTTCTATATCCCAATCTATTTTTCCGTTTTTGTTTTGTATCGCGGAAGAATCTCCTATGCAAATAAAAGGGCTCGAAAAATCAATTTTTTCAAGGGCGAGAATTTTGTTCGGTTTCCACATTTTGTTTTCAAGCCCGGCAGAGAATAACGCGTCGGGAACAAACCGCGCGTTATCAACACCCCAACTGTTCAGCAGATTCAGCGACAGTCTTTCTCTTACATAAACTCCGTCAAGCAGAGGATAAATAAATTGAATGATTTCTTTTATATCGTCATTTTGCGGGTCTACCGTATGATTAACAATATAAGTTTTTTTATTCATAACAGTTTTGCAAAAGTATGCCATAAATAAAATATAAAGTCCGCCGATACGGTATATACCTCTGCTGTCTGTTCCTTTAACAAGGTTGCCTTCGCCGTTTATTATTATAATATCCGCCGCCTTGATTTTTTTATATTCGTATTGGAGCTTTTCATTGTTTAAAACTTGGTTTGAAAAATCGGCGTAACAGCTTAATTTATACGGAACATGGGGCAGCGTGGCTTGCTGTGTTTTTTTTTGAGAAGTTAAATTTTTTATTTTTTTATATATTCTGTATGCGCTTTTTGATTTTATAAAACGTTTCCAATGGGGTTCGGGACTGTCGTACCGTTCAATTTCATCTTTTATTTCCTCCGTTGATTTTAAAAATCCGTTTTGAGGAGACGGAGCGATAATGCTCCGATAGTCAATAGTATCAATCGTATCCGCGTTATGTTCATTCTTTATTAATGTATAAAGACTTTCGGTTGTTGCGATTGCTCCGTAGTTTGCGATGCATCTTAAATCGCCGATTAACAGCACTTTCATAAATATCACCGTAAAAAGATTTTTGATTTGATTAACGACGCCACTGTTTTATATTCGTTTTTATTAAAAATCAAAAGAAATACGATTAAGAATCCGAAAATTCCGCATATTCCCGCGGCAAGCAGAAAGCTGAGCCAACTTGTTACCGTAAATAATTTTTTTATAAAATAAATAGATATCAATGTTACCATAAAAACAAAATAACATTTGAAAATAATTGAATAAAACGTTGATTTTTTAACCTTCAGTATTTTAGCCGCGTAAATCGGCTGGAAAATTATCAGCCTCGCGCTCATAAAAACAGAGCCGAAAATCGTCAGCAAAATCAGAGTGAGCTTGTTTGCGAAACCGAAAGGAATAACGATGAGAACGTTTGCTATTCCTATGAAAAACGTTGCGAGCACCGGCGTTCTTACCTTGTTGAGCGCCGTGTTTATCTGAATAAGAGGGTAAGCGTAAGCGTTAAACAGATAAGGCATTGTTGAAATAACGGAGAGGGTTTGAATAAGCGAGATTTCCTCCTGTGTGTAATTTTCAAGCCACAGTGTGTAAAACTCTCCGCCGAACACGATAAAGCCCGCAATCGGCACCGTCATTATAAGCGCCATAATCCGAATTGCCTTTTTAGACTCAAAAATCAGCTTGTCTTTCTCCCCGCGCGAGTAAAGAGCGGTTATCTGCGGCGAAAACACCTGCCCGAGCTGCTGACCGAGCTGACCAATGTAGTTAGGCACTGTTTTTGAGGCGGAAAGATAGCCCGTTGCGACAACGCTTATAAATTTATTCGTTAACAGGCTGTTTAGCCCCGAAAGCATCAGATTTGAAAGGCTTAAAAGCGACATCCACACGCCGCCCGAAAGGATTTCTTTTATTGCGGACCATTTGAAATCGCGCAAGCTGAACTTGATTTCGGGCATCAGCTTTTTCATAATGATAAAGCTTGCCGCGCCGAGATATGCCGTGCATATAACCGAGGTTAGGCTTATAAAGAATATTCTGATATCAAAAATTGTTATAAGAGCAATTGTTATAATCAGCTTTATAACATATGAAACGGCGTTTCGTATATAAATTTTATCCATTCTGTTTTTAACATACGGAGCACAGTTTAAAACAGATATGCAGATTCCCAAAATATAATTAATAAAAACAAGCGAAAATGTTATCTTAACATCAAAGGTAAGCCCCTTTGGAATGTTTATTATGTATTCAAGCTTCCAAACGATAAAAACAGCGGCAAGCACAACGAGCGCAGATAGAAAAAGATTCGCGATTAAAACGGAATTTATGTAGGTTTGCGCTTTTTTTCTGTTGCCGCGGTGGTATTCAACGGAGATAAAGCGGCTGCTCATTGTGTTCAGCGCCATTGTGAGAATGCCCGCGTAATTAACAAAATCGTTCGCAAGCCCGATAAAGCCGTATGATTCTGTGCCGAGCCGCGCAATTATATAAGGAGTCAGTTTAAAATTTATTCCGACGTTTATAATGAACGCAAGCAGGCTCGTGCCTATGTTCATCGCCGTCTGCTTTTTACTTTCCAATTATTTTATCCTCACAAGGCTGCGCGGCGTGAATTTTTTTCGTTGCTTTTTTGCGCAGACGTAATATTCGTATTCAAGAATCGCCCAGTAAAGCGGCAGGGTAAGAATCCGCTGACCATCGAACACACAGAGCGAAATACAAGTTGTGGCAACAAAGGCAACTATTCCAACTATTATTACGGTTCTTTCCGATTTCGCTAACAGAGCCATAACGGCGCAGTAAATCATTCTGCCGAAAATCAAAACGGTTAGAATGATTCCGGGTATGCCGTAGCGGAAATACATATTAACTATTCCTAGATCGTCAAGATAAGCGGTTCCCGAGGAGGAGAAAAACAAATCGGTTCTGAGCGGGGTGTTGGGAACGAGAAAGCTGATTCCGAACAAGGGATTGTTGTTCGCGATTTCCGAGAAATAGGACATGGAATAAGACCGTCCGAGCGTTGAGGTTCCGAACTCCTCGTTTGTTTCCGAAAACGTTTCAAGAAAAGCGCTTAATATTCCTGTTGCCGCAAGCAGCGCAAAGGCCGCAAACATAATGAAAACGATAAGCAGCTTTGTGCCCTTGGGGCGCTTTTTAACAAGAACCATAACAGAAAACGTAACAAAAAACGATATTATATACATTCTCGTCATATTGATATAAATCTCATAAAAAGCTATAAACAGAACGGCGGCAAGATAAAAATAATATTCCCTTGATTTTTTTGAAAGCTCCATTATCTTGTAAACGCTGAAGATGAAAACAATTCCTCCGAAGGCGCTTAAAGACATTCTCATTCTGTCGTGCCTCAGGCTGTAGCTCATCGCGTTAAACAAAGTGATTCCCGTAAAATTATAAAGCAGCGCGCGAATTGTTTTTACCGCCATAAACACAAGCGTCATAATCAATATATCTTTAAGCAGCCTGTCGTATCCGCCGAATGAGTGGATGATATACATAAATGGAATAAAAAAGAGTATCAGAATAATCTGGCGTATTGTTGTATATAAATCGTCCATGCCCTCATTGTAGGCGGCATAAGAATAAATGCAGTGTGCCACCGTGAAAGCAGCAAGGTAAATAAGCGATATATAAAAATATCGGGAATAAGGAGAGATTTTTCGCCGCAGAGACTCGTTTAGTATCGTGTTTGCAAACAGAAAAACGGTTGCGAGAAATACAATGAAATTCTGAAACGCGTCCGATCTCAGCACGGGAACGGAGATTATATTCAACATTCCCGTATAAACGAATATCGTCGCGAGCGTTATGTTGTAAGTGGGGCTTGAAGTGTACTTTATTTTCATTTAAAATTCTTATCCTTTTAAAGCTTTTTGCTGTTTTTTATAAATTTAAAAGCGTCTTTTACTTTGCGTTCCTTTGTAAAGGTGAAAAGCACCTCAAGGCATCTTATAAAGCGAATTGTTTTCAGCCGTGATTTCGGAGCGCCGAGATAATTTTTAAAAAAGTATAGCTCCGATTTAAGATTCTCAAGCCTTGTGAAATAATTTGCGTTGCCGCCGGTTGACGCGCCGTGGTAATGGATAACCGAGGCGGTGGGTTCAAAGCCGAGCTTCAGCCCCGCCCTTTTGGCTTTTTCCGAAATAATATATTCCTCAAAATAAAGAAACGTTGCGGGGTCAAAAAATCCTATTTTTTCAAAGAGCTTTATATCCGCCATAAAAACGGCGCCCGAAACCCAGTAAACATATGAAAATTCATGCGGAAAAAAGCGGCTTTTGTATTTTTTCTTCCTGTCAAAATTTGAAAAATATGTTTCGCTGAATACGTATTCCTTAAAAGACGGCGCGAACGGTTTAACGCTTATCTGATATTTGCCCGCGGGCGTTTTGAGCGCGGGACCGATAAGAAGACAGTCGCGGCTTTTTATATCGCGCAAGAGCAGATTTATTGCGCCCTTTTCAAAAACGATGTCGTTATTTGAAATGAGAATATAATCGCAGCCGTCCGCCAGCGCTTTTTCTATGCAGAGATTGTTTCCGCGCGCATAGCCCAGATTCTTTTCGGACTGAAAGCAGTCCACAATCGGGTTTTCTCCGTATTCGCGCCTGAGTATATCAAACGAGCCGTTTGGGGAGCAGTTGTCGAGCAGATAGATTTTATAATCAATGCCGCGCGCCGTTTCAAAAACGGAGTTAACGCAGTCTATTGTTTTTTCATATTGGTTGTAATTAATTATAGCTATTCCAAGCATAAAGCAAAACCTTAGATATATAAGCTCTCAAGCTGATTTTTGGTGTTTTCAACACTGAATTTAACGGCTGTTTCTCTTGCGGCGGCGCACATTTTCATATATTCGCTTTCGTTTTCACGCCAAAGAGAATAAGCCTTTTTTATGTATTCGGCAAGACATTCGGGAGTTTCCTCCTCGGCTATAAAGCCGTTTTTGCCGTGCTCAATTATTTCGGGCATCGCGCCCTTGTTGAAGGAAACGCAGGGCACGCCGCGCGCCATTGCCTCGGCAAGCGTTAAGCCGAAGCCCTCGTGAAGAATTGCGGGGTGAACGAAAAGGCTGCTTTTCGCAAGCCATTCGTCAACGTTATTTTGCTCGCCGCATAGCGTTACCCTGTTTTGAAGAGCGTGCTTTTCGATAATGCCGTTAACGCGCCTGATATAATCATCGGCTCCGCTTTCCACCGCCGCGCCCACAATGTTAAGGTGAACGTTGTAATCTTCGGGGATACAAGCCATTGCCTTAACAAGAAGATGAACTCCCTTTTGATAAAAGACTCTGCCGACATAGATTATGTTGAACACCTCGCGGTTCCGGCAGGGGGAAAACGAAAATCTGTCAATATCAATTCCGTTGTAAACAACTCTGATTTTGTTTCTGTCAAACCCGAATTTATCAGCAAAGCTCTCTTTTACGGATTTGGAAATCGCCACGGCGCAGGTGCATTTTTTAAACGCTGTTTTTTCTATAAAAAGTTGAAATAAGTTTTTGATTTTGTTTTTATATGAAAAATTTTGAGCGTTTGAATGCCAGTAAAGTAAAAATTTAACCTTTTTTCCGAGCATTGTTTTCGCAAACGCTCCGATAAAGCGAACAATCGGCGCTCCCGTGTGGGATATAATCACATCGGCGTTGTTTTCTTTGCAGAATTTTGTGAATTTGATTGCCTCGCCCAAAAAATCGCCGTGACTGCCGTTTTCTATATGAACGGGGCTGTGCTTTGCCATGTCGTCGGCAACGCAGCCGCCCTCGAAAAGGAAATAAAAAATATTGTTGTGCTCGGATATTTTTGATATCTCGTTAGTTAAAACGGCGATTCCGCCGAATCCGCCGGAAAGCTGCAAATGAACTATATTCAATTTGTCACCGGCTCCTTTTCGGCAGAATGACTCCGTGCCTTTTCACGCATGGAGGTTATGATTTTTTTGACCTTCCTTTTAAAAAGCCACACCTTGTATTTAAAAAGGGCTTGCCTGTCTTTGCGTTTTGTTGTGCCGTTGTATTTTTCAAAATCGCCTTCCGTTATATTTCCGTTTTTTTCGTAAAATCCGCTCGGCGTTATAAAGAAATTATCGGCTTTTTCAAAATGAACGGGCATTTTTCTTGAACTGAAATGAATGTAGTTGAATTCCTCTGTTTTTATTTCGCCGTTGTATTTATAGGCGCGGTAAACGGCGGAGTTTTCATAAAAGAAAACCTGCCTTTTGTAGTTGTTTATATATCCGTTTTGCGGCGCAAACATTGATGAAAGTGTGAAATTATATCTCTGCCTCGTTATATCGGCGTAGCATCGGGGAGTATATGTTTTGATTCCCAAAAGCTCGTATTTTTTTTGAATTCCCTCGTTTTCGTCAAAAATAAGAATATTGTCGGTAGTGAAAACCTCTTTGTAATCCATACCCGCGGGGAGCATGAAACGGCGGTTGTTTTCCGGCGTGTTTCTGTAAATGCAAAGGTGGCCGAGCCTGTATATTTTATCGTAATCCTCGTTTGGCAGAAATTTTTCAAGGTTGCCGGGGATAGTGTCTAAATCAATATAACCCCAATAGCGGTAATCGGCTAAGTCATCGGCAAAAATCAGCCCCGTGGCGGGCTTGTAATCACAAAACTTGTAGGGCTTGCTCAAACGTATCTCGAAATCAAACAGAGCCTGAATTTTCCGTTTCAGCTCTTCAAAAGTAATTTTGGTTATTTTTATGTTTTCATAAGACGAAATAACATCGCAGTCCGTATAGATAAGAAAATCAATATTTTTATTTTTCGCGGCGCATCTGCACCACAATTCAAAATATTCGGGAAGAGCTCCGAAATAGGGTGAAATCAAAGCAAGCCGTTTCATTCAAAACACTCCTAAACGGTGTTGTTCATTCATTTTTTAAATAAGCATCCACACAGTGGGAAACACGTTTGTTTTCAGGCGGCAATGTCATATAATCATCACCGTACATCTGTGTGAGATATTCTTTCCATAAGGTGGGAATATTTACCTCTTTACCCTCAAAAACGCCTTTGGCGGGATCTCCGAATATACTTTTTTTAAAAACTTTCAGACTAAAGCTCCACACAATATTTCCAACGTATCCGCTGTTTTTATTTTGCCTTTTTTTTGCGAGGTTGTCTATTTTTTTTGTTAAGTATTCCGGCGAAACCCTTTTTGCAATCGGCTTTTGAATTGCGCGAAGCGTATTTTTGGCTCGGTATCTAAAGGAGCCGGGCGCGCTTAGATTTATCTGGTTTGTTGCGGATTCAAGCATACTATGGAGCAGCCTTGATTTTGTCCAAAAAAGAACGTTTGCAAAAGCGCAGTTGTAATAATTATCAAGAGGAAATATATCAATAAAAATCCCGATGGAATATTTTTTATCGGAAACATTTTGCTCGTAAACAACGGTTTTTTCGCTGCACGCCTTGGCAAACGGATAAATATAATTACTGTCGCCCGGTCTTTTTATCGAAATGTATCCGTCAAGAAGAATTCCGTCGGTCAGTTCAAGCAGTCGGTTATAATCCTTACGGGGCAGAAAAATATCTATATCGTCGTCCCACGGAATAAAGCCCTGATGGCGAACGGAACCCAAAGCCGTGCCGCCGCAGACGTAATATAAAATGGAATTTTCATTTAAAAAGTCAATCACGGCGGACATTATTTCAAATTCTGTTTTCTGAATTTCGGAAAGCCCAAGTCTTTTCATTCAAAACACTCCGTTTGGAGAAAATATCCAATCTATTCCGTTTGCCGGGCAATTTCATCGGCAACGATTTGTTCTCCCGTTTTATCCTTTAAAGCCGCCTTTGATTTTTCCGAAAGCCCGTCGCTTGCGTCGGAATCGGCGTCGCAGGTTGAAAGAGCGTCAAGCTCTTCCTTCGTAACCTTTCCGCTTTCAAGGTCGCGCACTATCGGCAGCTCATACATACTGTATTTTTTATTCTTGAAAAATCTTAAAAATTTGTGCTTGATCACCCACATTGCGGGAACGGTGATGTATTTGTGCATTGCGGGTGAAACGGAGCCGATCATCCAGCAGTTTCGGTCGCAGTGCCTAACTTCGTTTCGCACCTTTTCCGCCTGTTCGCTGTTCCAAAGCTCATCCCAAGTTTCGGTGTTGAGATTTCCCATAACAAGCTTTTCCTTTGTGCCGTTGCAGGGCATAACGTCGCCGTATGGGTCTATAAAAAACGTGTCAAATGCCATATCGCACGGCAAAAGCCTTTTTTGACCGTAAATATAATTTATAAGTCCGTGGTTGAAATATGCCCTAAACCACTTTTTGGGATTGTTGCTGTTCAAAAGCTCGTTTATTAAATTCTCAAAATTCCTTGCAACAGCCGCCCTGTCTCCGATAATGTTTTTTGATTCCACAAAGTAAAAGGAATTGTGGAGCGACGCTGTTGCAAATTCCATATTCATTTCGTCGGAGAGCTTGTAGAGCGGCACAAGGTCGTTTGCGTTGCGGTCCTGAACGGTCATTCCGAATCCAACGTCGGGGTGTTTCATCTCAACCAGCCTTCTCAGTGTTTCAACGCCCCTGTTAAAGCCGTCTTCAAGTCCTCGGATGGCGTTGTTCGTCTCTTCCAGACCCTCTATGGAAACGCGTATTCCCACATTCGGAAATTCTTTGCACAAATCAATTATTCTGTCTGTGAAAAAGCCGTTTGTGGATATAACTATTCTGTCGCTTTTCTTGTATAGCTCGCGCACAATATCTTTTAAATCGGTTCTTATGAACGGTTCGCCGCCCGTTATATTCGTGAAGTACATTCGCGGGAGCTTCCTTATTGTTTCAATTCCGATTTCCTCATCAGGAGAGGAAGGGCGCTTGTAGCGGCTGCACATTGTGCAGCGGGCGTTGCACCGATAAGTAACGATAACCGTTCCGTTTAATTTTTTTGCCATATGAATCACTTGTATATTTCAATTAGTTTTTTTGTGTAGGTTTCCGCCGTGTCAAATTCGGCGTTTAGGCAGTTCTCTGCCATTTCGGCGGCTTTCGCGTCGTTTTGCATAATAGAATTTACGGCGTTTTCAAAATCCGTTTCGCTGCCGCTTTTAAACAGTATTCCCGTTTTGCCGTTTTCGATAAGCTCCGGGAGTCCGCCGATATCCGAGCCCACAACGGGAGTTCCGAGGGAAATGCTCTCCATAACGGAAAACGGGCAGTTTTCATACCATATGCTCGGATAGACGGAGCATTTTGCCTTTCTGATAAGCATTTCAAGCTCCTCGCCCGATTTAAAGCCGATATTTTTAATGTTTGACCGGCTGTTTATAAAATCTTCCATGGGACCTGAGCCCGCGCAGATGAAATTAATATTTTTCGCGCGCGCAATGGTTTCTATACCCTTTTCCCTGCTGTATCTTCCGAAATAGAGCGCGTAATTTTCTTTTTGAACTTCTTTTTTTTCGGGCTTTTCGATAAAATTGCGCATCACAACCGTTTTTCCCGCCAAAACCGAATTTTTATCAAGCACGGATTTCATAAACTTGCTGCAACAAATTACTGTGTCTATGTATTTATACGTTTTGAGCGTTCGGTACAGAGCCGATTCGGCGGCGCCCACGGCGCTTTTGGCAAGGCTTGAATGAATACATCTTCCCTTTATGCAGGCCACGCTGCCACCGTTTGCGCATTTTTCGCATATGCCTGAGGAGTTAAACATCATATGATTCGGGCACACAAGCTGATAATCGTGTGCGGTATAGATGATTTTAACTTTTCTTTTGCTTGCTTTTCTGTATTTTTCAACAGCGTATATAACGCTTGGAGTAAGCTGATAATTGAAGTTGTTAAGATGAACAACATCGGGGTTGAAATCCTTTAAAACGGCAAGCATTTTCTTTTTTGCGTCTGACGAATAAATCGTTTTAAACGGGTAAAAAAGCTTTGAAATACGGCTGCCGCCGTGAAAATCCATGTTTTTTGTGTATTGCTCCGCTCTGTTGCCCACGATTCTGTTCGGATGCTCCATACCGAAATACTGAACCTCGTGACCGAGTGATTCAAGGCAGGCGCCAAGCCGGAATATATAAGTTTCGGAGCCGCCGTTGGGATAGAGGAATTTGTTTACCATCAAAATTTTCATTTTTCCGCTCTTTTCTGCTTTGGTTTTAAATATCTTAACGGATAAACAAGAAAATCAAGATGAATTTTATCCATTATTATTTGTGAGATTACGGGCAGGGCAAACGAAGCCGCTATGCCCGCCGCTATATGTATCGCGGGGCTTGAGATACCGATTTTTAAAAGTATCGCTCTGACTCCCGCGGCAAATATCGTGTGCATAAGAAAAACGGGCATTGTGTATTTTGCGGCAAAACCCATTACGGGGGTCTGCCTGCCGTTTTTGTATAGCCTGCCCGTAAAGCCGATTATACCGAAGCAGGCGGAAAGTCCGCAAATAAGCCTAATTATAATGCCCGGCACAGAAAATCTCTCTCCGAGCAGCGCGGCCAAGGGCGATATCGCGAAAATCGCGGCGGCGCCGAAAGAAAACAGCTTTTTGATATCAAAAACGGCTATCCACATTCCCAGCACGAACCAAAATTCGTAAATCATAACGGAATTTATTGCCGTCGGAACATCTATGACGCGCTGAACACCGATAAACACATATACCGCAAAGGAAACCGCGAGCGCCGCGGAAATCTGTTTTTTGCCGCCGAATGTGGGAGTTATAACGAAAATCAGAAACAGCGTGAGCAAAAACCAATAAGGAGGAAGAGGCTCGATAAAAAGATTTGAAACAAGACTTTCCGTTTGATTGTTTACATAATCGGAAAAAGCCGTTTTGAGAATGTAAGACGCAATATTAAAAACAAAATACGGCACCGAAAAAGCAATCAGCTTTTTGAGAACGTTTTGCCCCCATTGAGAAAAAGAACGCACCTGCGAATATTTCTGATACAGAAAACCGCTGCACATAAAAAACAGGGGAACGTGAAAATAGTATATGAATGTTTCAAAAAACGAAATCGCCGCGCTGTCTTGTATAATATCTGCGGAAATCATACTCTGAAAAAAATGACCGAGCACCACAAGCGAAATCGCGATAACTTTAACGTTGTCTACCCAAATAATTCTTTCTCTGCTCATTTTGTATCACCGTAAAGCGCGAGTGTTTCGGCAGTCACATTATCCCAATTATAAGCTGAGAGCACATATTCCGCGCAGTCTGACCTGAGATTTTCAACAAGCTCCCTGCTTTCAAGAAGCTCTTGCAGTTTGTTTTTCAAATCCTCGGTATCGCCTTTTCTAAAAGAAAGGGCTCTGCCGCCGCACACTTCGGTGCATTCGGGAATATCCGATGTAAGGCAACATCTGCCATAGCTCATAGCCTCCAAAAGGCTTATCGGCATCCCCTCAAGATCGCTCGGCAACACATAAATATAGGCGTTTGAATAGAGCTCTTCAAGCTCCTCGCCCTGAACAAAATCGGTGAAAATGATTTTGCTGTTGCCGGCAGCAGAGGCTTTCAGCGAATTCATATAGTTATCTGTATGGCTTGACCCTCCCGCTATAACAAGCGGCATATCGGTGTTTATTTCCTTGTAGGCGTCTATCAAACGGTGGATCCCTTTTTCGGGCACAAGCCTTCCGAGAAAAAGTATGTATCCGTCTTTTTCAAGAGAATATTTTTCTTTAATTATATGCGCTTTCCTGATTTCGGGCTTTGTAACGCCGTTTGGAATAAAAACGGTTTCTCTGCCGTAGGTATCGAGAAAATATTTTTTTACCGCTTTTGATAAAACGATTATCTCATCTGCATATTTTACAGCGGTTTTCTCGCCGAAAAGCAAGAATTTTGTCGCAAAGCCGCCCCATTTTGCCCTTTGCCAGTCGAGCCCGTGAACAGTCACAACGGTGCGTATTTTAAAAAGATGAGGCAGAAAGCACATCGCAGAGGGACCCTCGGCGTGAAAATGAATAACGTCGCAGCCGCTGAAAACGGCTCTTATAGTTGCGAAAACGCTGTAAACAATGGCGTTAAGACTGCTGCTTTTTGGAGTGGGCACTGTTACTATGCGCACCCCTCGGTATTCCTTTAATTTTGCGCCGTTTGAAAAGCGGCTGCCCGAAATATGTTCTCCGCCGCGGTTGTAGGCGGTAACGCTGTGACCTGCTTTTGCCATTCTTTCGCTCAGCTCGCCGACAACTATCTCCACCCCGCCCTCGCGGGAGGGTATTCTTTTGTGACCTATCATTGCGATTTTCATTTTGAAAAGCACACCCTATTCAGCGCCTTTGCGCGTTAAAACAACCTTAACGGTTTTTAAGAGTATTTTTAAGTCGAGCCAGAGCGACCAGTTGTCTATGTACTTGCAGTCAAGTTTAACAACCTCTTCAAAATCCTGGATATCGGATCTGCCGCTCACCTGCCACATTCCCGTTATTCCGGGGTTCATTGAAAGGCGCCTTTTGTGGTGGCTTTCATACTGAACAAACTCATCCACCGTGGGCGGGCGCGTGCCGACAAGGCTCATATCGCCTTTAACAACGTTCCAAAACTGAGGAAGCTCGTCTATGCTCGTTTTTCTTATAAACCGCCCCACCTTTGTGATTCTCGGGTCGTCGTCTATTTTAAACATAAATCCGTTCATCTTGTTTTCAGCCATAAGAGCCTCTTTTCTTGCCTCGGCGTCAACATACATTGAACGGAGCTTATAGATGTTGAATACTCTGCCGTTTTTTCCTATGCGGGGCTGCTTGAAAATAAGCGGTCCTTTGGATTCTATAAGCAGCGGTATCGCAACAAGCAGAATTATGGGCGCCGATAAAACAGAGCCTATGATCCCGCAGATAAAATCAAAAATTCTTTTAACTGCAAGCAGGGTTACGCTGTGTTCCGCGGCGGAAAACGTCACCATGGGATATCCCGCCGTAACGCCGCAGCTTATGTTGCCGTAGCTGTCGTCGTCTGTTGCTCTTTCAAACATGGGAATATTTGCGTGAACCGTTATTCCCATGCTTTCAAGCTCTTCAATATATTCTTCCGTTTGAGGACCTATTCCGAACGGAATGTTAAGAAAGACCTCGTCAAGCGAGGAGGAGCGGATCCACTCCATAAAATTATCGGAATTCGCAACAACGGGCACTCCCGCAATTTCACGCACCGTTTCAAGCTCTTTGCTGTAAGTAACGGTTGCGTTTCCGCTTTCGTCAAGGCTTTTCGTGCTGTGCTGATATTTGTAAACTCCGTTTTCCTCAACGGCGTCAAGCAAAACAAGCCCTTCAATTCTTCTCACCCAGTCCAACTGAAGCCGTTCAATAAACTCCTCGGCTCTTTCGCCCACCGTAACAACGCCCGTGAGCGTTGCAAGCTTTGACTGCGAAAACCTGTAAATCAAAATTCTTTTGAGAATATATCTGCCGATCGCCGAAATGACAATGTAGAGAATAAGAGATATAACAAATTGGTATCTTGATTCGATAATCTCGTTTTTTGTGAGCAGCAGCAGCACCGCCAGCACCATGTAGCCCAGCAGGCAGTTTCTGAGAACAGAGAGCGTTTCAGCCGTTCTGCTCCTGAAAGAAAGGTTCAACGAAGACGCGAAGCCGACAAAGATAACAGTGTTTGAAATGATAGCAAGCAGCATATAGCGTATGAGCGTTTCCGTTGAAAGCGGGGGGATTTTGTTGATAAGGCCGCATATTTTCACCGCTATGAAGTTTGCGGCAAGCATGGCGCACAAATCAACAAAATATTCAAACGTAAGCTGAATTCTTGTACGTTTGGTCATATGGCATCACTTCTGTATTATTTGTATCCGTAGCCATAGCCGTAGCCGTAGCTGTATTTATATTTATAGTCGTATTTTCTGTAATAGGAATAATATTTGTGGCGGCTCGATGAGATATCGTTAAGAACAACGCCAAGCACGTTGCCGCCAACGTGTTCAAGATTTGTAACGGCGGTCTTAACGTCTGATGTGTCGTTTGAATTTGCTTTAACTATAAGGATATATCCCGTGGTTTTTCCTGCGAAAACAGTTGCGTCCGTAACAAGGTTAACGGGCGGCGTGTCTATAAACACGCAGTCGTAATGCTCTTTTACGAATTCAAGCAGTTTATCCATACGCGCGGAGGAAAGCAGCTCCGCGGGATTCGGAGGGATTTTTCCCGATGTGAGAACAGAGAGATTCTCTATTTCCGTTTTGGAAACGGTGATATTGTCCGTAAGACCGGCAAGGATTTCCGAAAGGCCGTTTTTAACGGGGATCGAAAACATTCGGTGAATCGTGGGGTTTCTCATATCGCTGTCTATAAGCAGCGTGCGCTTGCCCATCTGCGCGAACGAAATTGCAAGATTTATGCTGTTTATTGATTTACCGTTGTTGGCAGTGGGGCTTGTTACAATAAATACGGGGCATTTTTCGCCGTGCTGCATAAAAAGAAGGTTTGTTCTGATAGACGAATAAGCCTCTTTTACAAAGAAAGGCGATTCGGGACCCAGCATTTTTTTGCTGTCTTCTCTCGTAAAGCCGCGTGTTTTCTGCGCGTCTTTTTTCCTGCCTTTGAAAAGATTCATTGTTTTTTACCTCCTTTTGCGTTTTCATTTTGAGCCGCGGCCGACGGCGGTTCCTTTTCTGAAGACGGAATAAGCCGTGGAATCGTTCCGAGCATCGGGATATCAAAATCGCGTGTGATATCCTTTTCGCTTGTGATAGTGGTGTCGAACATTTCATAGATAAAGAATATTGCAAATGAAATCACAAAGCCGAGCATTGCGCCTATGATAACGTTTCTTTTCAAATCGGGCGAAGACGGGTGGCTCGGCACCTTCGCATAGTCTATAACCTCAACGCCTCCGGCTTTAACAACGCGCACAATTTCCTCCGGCACAACCTGCGCTATCGCGTTTGCAACGTTTGCGGAAAGCACGGCGTTTGTGCTTGTAACCGTAACGCTGAAAATTTCGGTTTCCTCAATTTGCGAGCAGGATATCATATCCTGCAAGGCGCCTGCCGTTGTGTTAAGATCAAGCTCCTCTATAACCTTTTCAAGCACCCTGTCGCTTTCAAGAATACAAATATAAGTTTTAACAAGCTGCTGCGACGCGGCGATCTCGCTTGTCCCGATAGATGAATCGGTGCTCACGCGGTCGGTGTTGCTGTAAACATACATTGTGCAGCTTGCGGAATATTTCGGAGAAATTAAAAAATGAGTTACACAGCCCGATAAAACCGCAAGTATCACGGTTGCAAGAACTATGTATACAACGCGTTTGCGCATCATAAAAAATATTCTGCCGAAATCTATATCTATTTCTCTTTCCCTGTCCAATCTATTTTACCTCCGTAGATCATGACTGTTATTCTGCAAGAACGCTTTTGCGGATCGTTTTGCAGATATTATAATCTATATTAGCATATTATTAATAATAAATCAATAAAACACGGTTATGAAAAAATATGGATACGGAGAAAAAAATCCCGTATCCTTGTGTAATTTATACAAATAAGACAAAATTTTACAAATATTTTTACATTATTTTTTGCCTTGTGCAACAATATAATTAAGGGCAACGCCCGAACATCAACATTTGTTAAGCAAACCTGTTTTTTTGAATTTTTCCGAATAAAATCGGCTGCCCGCAGAAAAGCAAGGCAGCCTTTTGCATAGTTATTTTGCCACATCGGAAACACGTGATTCGCGGATAATGTTTATCTTAATCTGACCGGGATATTCCATATCGGATTCTATTTTCTTTGCGATCTCACGCGCTATAAAGGGCATTTTTTCATCGCTTACGGCGTCGGGCTTAACCATAACCCTCACCTCACGACCTGCCTGAATGGCATACGCTCTTTCAACTCCGTCAAAGCTTGTTGAAATTTCTTCAAGCTGCTGGAGCCTTTTTATGTAGTTTTCGATATTTTCGCGTCTTGCGCCGGGGCGGGAGGCTGAAACGGCGTCCGCCGCCTGAACAAGGCAGGCAACAACTGTTTTGCACTCTATCTCGCCGTGGTGAGCGGCAATGGCGTGAACAACCTGTTCGTTTTCCTTATATTTTCGCGCGTATTCCACACCGAGCGCGATATGCGAGCCCTCTTTCTCGTGATCCAGAGCCTTTCCAATATCGTGCAAAAGCCCCGCGCGGCGGGCAAGCTTTTCATCGGCTCCGATTTCGGCAGCCATAAGACCGGCTATATAGCTGACCTCAAGGCTGTGTTTGAGCACGCTCTGACCGTAAGAGGTGCGGTATTTCAGCTTTCCGAGGAGCCTTACAAGCTCTGGATGTATGGAGCCGCAGTTTGCGGAAAGAACAGCCTTTTCGCCCTCCTGTTTAATTATAGCGTTTACTTCGCGCGTTGATTTTTCAAACATTTCCTCAATGCGCGTGGGGTGAATTCGTCCGTCTTGAATAAGGCGCTCCAAGGTTAGCCTTGCAATTTCGCGCCTTACAGGATCAAACGAACTGATTGTGATAGCCTCGGGCGTGTCGTCAATAATAAGCTCAACGCCCGTAATGGTTTCGAGAGAGCGTATGTTTCTGCCCTCACGGCCGATAATTCTGCCCTTCATTTCATCGTTTGGCAGAGATACAACGGAAACGGTGGTTTCCGCCGTGTGGTCCGCGGCGCAGCGCTGGATCGCCGTGCCTATAATCTCTCTTGCGAGCACTTCGCTCTGATCGCGTATCA
>CANRMJ010000003.1 GCA_947631705.1 uncultured Clostridia bacterium | reverse complement strand
TACAAAGGTACGGTAGAGTTGCCAAAAGGTGAAAACGCCAAATGCCGCTTGAATTCGATGTTCAAACGGCATTTCACAATACAAAATCTATTTGATAATTATTAAGTTTTACTGTTTTTTTAATGTGTAAATATTCTTATGCCATTATGACTGTTTTTATTTCGGCGTGGTTCAGACCGCTTTATCGACAGTCTGAAACCGCAGAGACTGCGGTTTATTTTTTATTGCCTGACACCTTTGACGCAAGCCTTACAAGAGGGCTTTTCATTCTTTGCTCAAGCTGTTTTATTTTTTTGTCTTTTTCAGCACATTCTTCCTTTGCCTTTTTCAACTTTTCAAGCGCGTCTTTCTTCGCCTTTTCGGCTTTTTCAAGCTGTTCTTTTTTACTGAAACAATCCGCTCTCAGCTTTCCCGGCTGCGCAGTTAAAATTTCAAACTGCGACCGTTCGTTGAGAGGCAAAAGCGCTCTTTTTTCTTTTTCTTCTTTTGAAAGCTGAGAATAAACAAGTCTTGAATTATATATAAGCCTTTCCGTCATGGCGCAAATCGCCGCCTGCTGTTCGTTTGAAAAAGCGGCAAAACGGCTCCCCTGTTCAATCAAATCATTGTAGCATACAAAATATCCGTAGCTGTGCCTGAACTGCTTATTTGAAGTGGTTGTTGAATCGGCGCGGAATCTTCTTTTGAAATACGCTTTGCCGATATACCCTGCTTTGGCGGCATAAACCATATTGAGAAGAGTAAAAACGTTATCTTCAAAAATAATTCCCTCATGAAAATAAACGCCGCGTGTTTTAAGGTGCTCCAGTCTTATAAGCTGCAAACAGGGCGACGCTCTGAATTCATCGTTTTCGTACATCAAGCGGAAAAGCTCTGCGCCGGAGCAGCTTTCGGGATAGCTGTTTTTTCTGAGGTAATAATTAAAAAGGGATTCGGAAACGGGGCAGTCGTCAGAACAAAATCCGATACCGTCAAAATAAACGATATCAAGATCGTTTTTCTTTGCAGCGGCATAAACCTCTTCAAGAGCGTTATTTTCAAGGATATCGTCTGCGTCCATAAAATATACGTATTCGCCCTCCGCCTCCGAAAGACCGCGGTTTCGCGCGGTGGACTGACCGCTGTTTTCTTGACTTAAAACTTTAATTCTGCCGTCCTTTTCCGCAAAGCTCTCTAAAATTGAAAGTGTGCCGTCTGTAGAGCCGTCGTTAACGCAAACTATCTGAATTTCTCTAAGTGTTTGATTAACTATACTGTTAAGACATTCCTCAACGTATTTTTCAACATTATAAGCAGGTATTACAACCGTAACCTTAATTTTCATTTAAACAACTCCGATTTACTGATATTTTCATTTATTATATCATACGGAAATCGTTTTATCAATAAGGCTTATGCCTCTGACTGTTCAAGCATCGTCTGGGCAAAAATACCGTAACCCTTCAGAGGATTGTTAACAATCACATGCGTAACCGCGCCTATCAATTTGCCGTTTTGAATAATCGGCGAACCACTCATTCCCTGAACAATTCCTCCCGTTGCCGAAATAAGGTTTTCATCTGTTATTTTTATAATCATATTTTTAACTTCGTCATTATAAGATATTTTAACTATCTCGGCAGAATATGCCTGCGGAACGTTGCCGTCTATAGTGCATATAATTTGGGCAAAGCCCCTTTCGGTTTCCTGCGGAGTTGCAACAGGATATTCGCTGCACTGTGACGTGTCTGCGCTTTCATCATACTTTCCGTAAACGCCCTCATCGGTGTTTTTTATAAGGCTGCCGATAGATTTGCTCAAAAAATCGCAGCAAAGGGAGCCTGTTTCGCTCGATGTTGATTTTGTTACGGATGTAACTCTTGTTTCAACGGCCTCGCCGTTTAAAATAGGCATTATTTCTCCCGTATCAACATCGGTAACGGGATGACCGAGAGCCGCGACTGTTCCCGCCGACGGATTAAAAAATGTAACGGTTCCGATACCTGCTGTGGAATCACGCACCCACATACCCGCTTTAAAGCAGCTTTCGCTATCAATATAAACAGGCGTTAAAGTAAATGTTTTATATTCCTCATCGCGCTTAACAGTTATAACATATTTATCCCCGTTATTATCATTGAGAATATCCTCAACCTCATCAGACGAAAAAACCTTTTTATTATTTATTGAAATAATAATATCGCCTATCTCTATTCCGGCATCTCTTGCAGGATTAACCGTTTCTCCGTCCACATCTATATCCTTCGTGCCAACAACGATAACGCCGTTTGTATAGAGCTTAATTCCGAACGGCTGACCAGAAACAAGCACACTGCTGCTCTGCGTGTTCACTATTTCTTCGCTTTTAACGGGTATTATTCCGAAGAGTTTTAGGTTGGCCGTGGTTGCGCCGACAGATTGCGCGCTCTGAAAATCAACGCTTGTATCGCTGAAATTTGAGACAGTATAAATTTTTTCAATAACTCTGTCAGATGAATTTCTGACCGTTATCCTGTCCGGCAGCATAACAGAACCGAGAATTACAAACGTATATATAAAAATAAGGAAAGCGGCAAAAAACACATCTAAGATACGAATAATTTTTTTCATATAATCACCGTGATTATTATTGCCGCATATTCAAAAAAATAAATAATACAAATTCTTGAAAAAAATTCACCCTCTCAAATAAGAGAGGGCAAACAATTTTTTGTTTAATTGTGGGCATCGCCCGTTTCAGTGGGAGATTTTATCTCCCGCTGAAAGAAAAAGGTGTTTTCCGCCGCATATAGATACAGGAAACAGCTTTTCAAATGTTTAATCGAGGGCATCGCCCGAACATCAACATTTGTTAAGGGCGCAGCCCGTTTCAGTGGGAGATTTTATCTCCCGCTGAAAGAAAAAGGTGTTTCCCGCCGCCTATAGAGGCGGGAAACACCTTTTCAAATGTTATATTTCAATAAGCTCGTAATCTGTTATTCCTATTCCGAGCTCCTCCGCCGCATCTATTGTGTGAGCGCCGTTAAGGCTCTCTATTCTTTCAAGCAGATGGTCGCGGCCGGGGTCATCGGCAGCGGCATAAACAAGATCAAGGCAGGCTTTATCTATCGCAACGGGATCAAGCGAAATGAGAATACCTATATCCTTCATGCATGGGTCTTCGGCAACAGCGCAGCAGTCGCAGTCTACCGACATATTTTTCATAACATTTATATAAACTGCATTTCCGCCGAAAAATTGAACAACGGAATACGCGGCGTCAGCCATTGATTCAAGAAAAGAATCGTGATCCGAATCCCAAAAATTTTCGGGCACGCCCACACCGTGGATATACTTCTTTCCGTAAGACGATGCAACACCGATTGAAAGCTGCTTTAATGCGCCGCCGTAGCCGCCCATAGGATGACCCTTAAAGTGAGAAAGCACGAGGAGAGAATCATAATTTTTAATATTTTTACCAACGAAATTTTTCTTTATTTTCTTTCCGTTCGGTATCTTCAGCTCCATATCAGGTCCTTCGGCGTCAAGCAAATCAACGTTAAAATACTTGCTCCAACCGTGAAGCTCAAGCGTTTTCAAATGCTTTTCGGTTGTATCGCGCCCGCCGTCATAAGCGGTATTGCACTCAACAACAGTTCCGCCTGTGTAATCAACAATATCTTTCCAAAATTCGGGCTTTAAAAAATTCTGATTGCCCACCTCTCCCGAATGAACCTTAACGGCAACATTTCCGTAAAGCTTTTTTCCAAGTTTCTTATAAAGCCTCAGAACTTCTTCGGAAGTTATGGTTTTAGAAAAATAGACCTTAGATTTCATATTAATTTCCTTCTTTCAAAATGGCACATCACAATAACCTATGACATTATTATTATAAATAATTATTTCCATTTTGTAAATAAATATCCGCCCGATAAAATTATGTTCAGGCGGATCAATGATTTTATCTGCAATAGTTAGATTGAAACCTCCATTGCAATCTGATAAAGATGCTCGTCAATATGCTTTTTCATATTGAGCGCCTCAAAAATATCGTAATCAACAACATTGCCGTTTTTCGAGGCAACAACACGATTGCCGATATTCTTCATAAGAAGCTCCTTAACGGCATAATGACCCATGCGGGTTGCCATAACTCTGTCCTGAACGGTCGGCGAGCCGCCGCGCTGAATATGACCGAGTATGCAAGCTCTTGATTCAACGCCGGTCTTTGCCTGAATTTCCTTTGCGAGCTCTGTAACGTTAACACCGACGCCCTCTGCAACCACAATAAGAAAATGTTTTTTATCGGTACGCTGTGTGCGTTTCATTCTTTCAATAACGTCTTTTTGAATATCAAACTTTATTTCAGGAATAAGTATTGCCGTTGCGCCAACCGCTATTCCCGCATTTAACGCAAGATAGCCGGCATGGCGACCCATAACCTCAACAACTGTGCACCTGTCGTGCGATTCTGTGGTATCGCGAACCTTATCAACGCACTCCATAATCGTGTTAAGGCAGGTATCGTATCCTATTGTATAATCGCAGCAAGCAATATCGTTATCAATAGTTCCCGGAATTCCCACGCAGGGTATTCCTCTTTCCGATAAATCGCGCGCGCCTCTGAAAGAACCGTCACCGCCTATAACAACAACGCCCTCTATTCCGTATTCCTGACAGGTGCGGATAGCCTTTCTCATGCCCTCCTCTGTTGCAAATTCAACCGAGCGCGCACTGTAAAGCTTTGTTCCTCCGCGATGTATAATATCAGAAACGGAGCGCAAGTCCATCTCGATAAAATCCCCGTTTATAAGTCCGTTGTAACCGCGAATAACACCTAAAACGCGAATTCCGTTTTCGCAAGCGGTTCTTACAACTGCACGCACCGCTGCATTCATACCTGGAGCGTCTCCGCCGCTTGTTAATACAGCAATAGTTTTCATAGATATATCCTCCAATCCGTATTCTGCACAATTAACCTAATTTTACTTAATATAGAAGTAAAAGTCAAGAGTTTTAAATTTTACTCAATAAAAGCAACGTTATCTTTTCCGAGTATTCGTTCAAGCTCCGCGAGCATGGTTTTGTTCACGTCAACAAACAGTTCCCTGCCCTGAAGTTCATATTTCTTTTCATCATTATAATAAAAGTAAGTCGGAAAGCCGCCGTCAAATATAGAGACTATATTTTTAGCTTTCGGCAAATTTTCATCGCCCCGCGAGCTGAATCTCAGAAAAAGGCCGCGCCTTTTGCTTTTTTTGCCCTCTGCTTTTTCAGTTGTTTCCCGAATTTGAGCAGACTGTTTTTTAACAGGCGCGCCGCCTATTTCGTCCGCCAGCACTTTAGGCTCCTTTTCCTCTTCAATAGAAAGAGTTCCCGAAACGGTTATAACTCCGCCCTGAATAAGAAAGTCACTATATCTTTCAAGAATATTCGGAAAGACTATAATTTCAAGCGAGCCGAGCAAATCTTCTATTGTAACAAACGCCATATTTTTGCCGTTTCTTGTTTGTTTAAGTGTTATATGACTGATAATTCCCGCAATAGTAACCTTGCTTTGGTCTTTATAAAAAGAAAATCCGTCGCCGCCCGCCTCAAGCAAATCAATGGTGTGCGCGTAGCCGAGGCTGTTTATAACACTCTCATATTTATCAAGCGGATGGCCGGAAAGATAAAGCCCTGTCATCTCCTTTTCCATTTTCAAAAGCTCGTTTTTAGGAAATTCATCAACCTTCGGCATTTCAAAATCAAATCCAAATGCGTTTTCGCCGGCGCCAAGATCAAAAAATCCCACCTGACCGTACATTGTTTTTCTTCTGTGCTCTTCAAGGTTGTTTACAAGTGCGGGAAGCGCCTGAAGCATAGCACGGCGGTTTTCGCCAAGCGAATCAAGAGCGCCGCACCTGATAAGGCTCTCAACGGCTCGCCTGTTGAAATGCCCCGCCTGCATTCGGGAGCAAAAATCAAGCAAATCGGTAAACCTGCCGTTTTTGCGCTCCTCAATTATTTCATCTATAAATTCGGAACCGAGATTTTTTATACCGAGCAAGCCGTAGCTTATAACATTTCCGTTTGCCGAAAAGCCTTTCATTGAGGTGTTTATATCGGGAACGGAAAGCCTTAATCCAAGCCTTTTCGCCTCGGCTATATATCTTGCGACTTTATTCGACGAATCAAGAACGGACGTGAGCAGCGCCGCCATAAATTCCGCGGGACAATATCTTTTCAGATACGCCGTTCTGTACGCCACAAGAGCATAGCAGGCAGCGTGGGATTTGTTAAAGGCGTATTTTGCGAACTCCGCCATCTGATCAAAAATTTCGTTTGCGGCATTTTCACTTATCCCGTTTTTGGCGCATCCTTCTATAAAGGTTTTACGCTCCGCCTCCATAACGTCTTTTTTCTTTTTGCTCATCGCACGACGAACAACGTCTGCCCTGCCATAGGAATATCCCGCAAGGCTGCGGAATATCTGCATAACCTGCTCCTGATATACCATACAGCCGAATGTGTCTTTAAGAATGGGCTTTAAAAGAGGCGTGCTGTATGTTATTTTTTCGGGATTGTGAGAATTGTATACAAATGTGTCTATCTGCTTTGCGGGTCCGGGGCGGTAAAGCGAATTCGCTGCGATAAGATGTTCAAGCTCCGTTGGCTTTAAATTCATCAGCATCTGTTTCATACCGTTTGATTCAAACTGAAAAACACCCTCTGTTTGCCCGCGCGCAAACAACTTATAAACCTCAGGATCTTCTATTGAAATTTCTTCTATATTTATACCTGCGTTTTTTGACGCCTCGTTAATTACCGTAAGTGTTCTTAGCCCGAGAAAGTCCATTTTAAGCAGTCCAAGCTCTTCAAGCGTTGTCATAATATATTGCGTTACAACAAGACCGTCGTTTGTTGCAAGCGGAACGTATGACGACACGGGATTGTGAGTAATTACAACTCCCGCCGCGTGAGTTGAGGTGTTTCTCGGCATTCCTTCAACCTTGCGCGCCGTTTCTATTAGTTCGTTTACTCTGCTGTTTTCCTCCATAAGGCTGCGCAGCTCTTTTGATTTTTTTACCGCCTCGTCTATGCTTATATGAAAATCGTTCGGCACAAGTTTAGCGACAGCATCAACAGAGGCGTAAGGCATACCCATGGTTCTTCCCACATCGCGTATTGCCGCCCTCGTTTGAAGCGTACCGAAAGTAACTATTTGAGCAACATGATCCGAGCCGTATTTCTGCGTTACATAATCAATAACCTCTTGGCGGCGTTCGTAACAAAAATCTATATCAAAATCGGGCATGGAAACCCTTTCGGGATTTAAAAAGCGCTCAAACAGGAGGTTGTATTTCATCGGGTCAACATCTGTTATGCCTATGCAGTAAGCCGCTATTGAACCCGCGCCTGAGCCCCTGCCGGGGCCAACGGGGATTCCTTTGCTCTTCGCAAATGAAACGAAATCCGCCACTATTAAATAATAGTCGGTATATCCCATTTTGTTAACGGTGTCAAGTTCGTATTTAAGCCGTTTCATATATTCTTCAGGAGGGTTTACATATTTTTTGAAGAATCCGTCAAAACACAGCTTTTTGAAATACTCAAAATGATCCATTCCGTTGGGAGTTTCAAAAAACGGGAGCTTTGTATTGCCGAATTCAAAATCAAAATTGCACCTTTCGGCAATTTTGCCTGTGTTGCTCACTGCCTCGGGCACATCGCCGAAAAGGGCGCTCATCTCCTCCTCGTTTTTCAGATAGAACTCCTCTGAATGGAATTCAAGCCCCGTATCCTCGCCTAAAATATGGTTTGTGGCAATGCAGATAAGCACTTGCTGGATTTTACTGTCCTGCTGCTCAATATAGTGAACATCGTTAGTTGCCGCAAGCGGTATTCCCGTTTCGCGTGAAAGGCGCTTAATTCCGTCGTTCACGATTTTCTGTTCCTCAAGCCCGTGATCCTGGATTTCAAGGTAATAATTATTTATTCCGAAAACATCACGATACCAAAGAGCGATGCGCTTTGCCCCGTCATAATCACGCTGCAAAAGCGCCTGCGGAATTTCACCCGCAAGACACGCCGAAAGGCATATCAGCCCATCGTGATATTTTTCAATTATATCGTGGTCGATTCTCGGCTTATAATAATATCCCTCCGTAAATGAAAGGGATACCATTTTTATCAAATTTTTATATCCGATTTCGTTTTCACACAGAAAAATCAGATGATTATAATCCTTGTCAAGCGTTTTATCCTTATCAAATCTTGTTCGCGGGGCAACATATACCTCGCATCCGATAATAGGCTTAACGCCGTGTTTTTTGCACGCCTTGTAAAAATCCACCGTACCGTACATATTGCCATGGTCGGTTATGGCAAGCGATTTCATTCCAAGCTCTTTTGCCTTTATAACAAGCTGCTCAATGCGGCAGGCGCCGTCAAGCAGCGAATATTCGGTATGAACGTGCAAATGGGTAAACATATCTATAATTCCTCTGAAATCTCAACAATTCTTTTTAATCGGTGATTAACGCCGCTCCTGCTCAAAGGAGGATTGCAGAGCTCGGCGAGCTCTGCAAGACTTGAATCAGGATTTTCATATCTTATTTTCGCAACCTCCGAAAGATTTTCGGGAAGATAATCCTTTCCTTTAACTTTCCATATTTTTTCAATTGCGCGCAATTGCTCGGATGCGGCGTTCACCATTCTGCCGATGTTTGCCGTTTCACAGTTTGCGCGCCTGTTTGCCTTATTTCTGAAATCTTTAACTATTTTTATGTTCATCATTTCAAACATAGCGTCAGACGCGCCCATAAGATAAAGGCAGTCCTCTATGGATTCGCTCTCTTTGAAATAAACAACATTGTAACCGTATCTGTATATATATTTTGGATTGAGTTCCATTTCGTCGAGCATAGTAAACAGGCTTTTGGAAAGATTGAGATAAGGCACGGTGAATTCAAGATGATAATCTTTTTCGGGAGAAGATATGGTTCCGCAAGACAAGAAGGCGCCGGCAATAAACGCGTTCGCGCAATTTTCGCAGTCAAAATTTGAATGGTTGATTTTCAGACTGCTGCCTTTTTCGTGTCCGAAAGCCTTAAAGAGCTTAGCCGCGTCGCTTTTTTCAGAAACGGTAACTGTGTAATTTCTTCCGTGCGGAGACACCACGGTTTTTGTTTTAATATTGAAAATCTGCTTTAAAAGCCTTGAATAAACAGCAGCTATACATTCGCTTTCGGTCTGAATGGAAATTCTGCTTTCGGAAAAGCTTTTCCCGAAAATGCACAAGCCGTAGAGCATTGACCTTTTGCAGCATCCGTTCTCATATTCATTTTCCGCAAGTTCCTTTTTAACATTCATTGAAAAAGACATATTTTTTATTTTCGCCGCCTATTTTCTGTCTATATCCCTGTGATTTACCGTAACGTTATCCCATCTTTTGGAGAAATGCTCTTTAAGTGCTTCCGCTATCGCAACAGAGCGGTGATTTCCTCCCGTGCAGCCGATTGCAAACACAATCTGGCTTTTTCCCTCTTTGATATAAAGCGGATTCAGAAAATCAAGCATATCTATCAGTTTATCAAGCAACAGGCGCGATTCTTCAAATGAAAAAACATAATTTTTTACATCCTCGTCAAGCCCCGTTTGATTTTTTAATTTTTCAACCCAGAAAGGATTCGGCAAGCATCTCACATCTATAACAAAATCGGCTTCGGTTGGTATTCCGTGCTTAAATCCAAAAGACATAACGTGGATATTCATAACGTCTCTGTCGCCGCCTAAAAGTATCTGCGTAAGGCGGTTTCTGAGTTGATTACCCGAAATATCCGAGGTGTCTATCACATAGTCCGCGTTTGAGCGCAGCGGGCTGAGTATCGTTCTTTCATATTCAAGCGCGCGTGTAATATCTCCGTTAAAGCGGTCTGAAAAAGGATGTTTTCTCCTTGTTAGTTTATAACGTTTCAGCGCAATATGTGTTTTTATATCAAGATATACAACTCTCGCGTCGTATCCGAGCCTTTCCGAATCTTTTATCGCCTCAAGTATCGAGTCGAAATTTTCTGTTGACCTTATATCAACAACCACCGCGATTTTGCTGCGCGCCTCGTGTGTAGACAGCAGCTCAAGAAACGTGTTCAAAAGCATAGGCGGCATATTATCTATGCAATAATATCCAACATCCTCCATAAATCCGATTGCGGTTGATTTTCCGGCGCCCGAAACGCCGGTGATTATAACAAGTTCCTTATTTTCCATTACTCTGTTACCCTTATTTCCATTTCCAGACTTACGCCTTTTTTATCCTTAACCGTTTCACTGCATATACGGCAGAGCTCCAACACATCGGTGCAGGTGGCTCCGCCCCTGTTTATAACAAAGCCGGCGTGCTTTTCGCTCACCTGAGCTCCTCCCACGCTTTTTCCTTTCAGTCCGCATTCCTCTATCAGCGCGCCCGCAAAATAACCCGTTGGCCGTTTAAACGTTGAACCCGCACTTGGATATTCAAGCGGCTGTTTTTCCTTTCGGCGTCCGAGAAGATCTTCCATTTTTGACTTGATTTCTTCCCTTTTTCCTTTTTTCAGTTTTAAATAAATTCCCGTGATTATGCAGCCGTTCTCATAATATGCCGAATGGCGGTAGGAAAGACGCATTGAATCACCGTTAAGACTGCCCGATTCGCCGTTTTCGTCTATATGTGAGCATCTTATTAAAACGTCTTTCATCTCGCCGCCGTAAGCGCCTGCGTTCATAAAAGCCGCGCCGCCGCAAGAGCCGGGAATTCCATAGGCAAATTCAAGTCCTGACAGTTCATGCTCAAGAGCGAAACGGCACACTTTCATAAGCATTGCGCCGCTCTGAGCAAAAACCGTTTCTTCATCAATCAGCCTTATATCCGAAAAATCATCGTCCATACACATAACACAGGCGTCTATTCCTTTATCGGACACAAGGAGATTTGAACCGTTACCCATCACCACAAGTCTTATACCGTTCGCCCGGCAGCATTTCACTATTTCGGAAACGTGCCCCTCGCTTTTGGGAAATACCATAAGCGCCGCGTTGCCGCCGATTTTAAATGTTGTGTGATTTTTCATCGGTTCGTTTTCACAGTATCTTATATTCAGTTTTTCGGCAAGCTTAATTAACTCTTTCAAAATATCACCGCTGCTTAACGGAGCCGAGAAGCGCGGCGCCTATTACGCCTGCGTCGTTTCCGAGTTCCGCTTTCATTATTTTTGTTTGTATTTTACTGTGTATCGAATATCTCTCCGCCTGAACATAACGACGCAAAGGCTTTAAAAGTGTTTCGCCCTCATTGCAGATGCCGCCGCCCACACAGATTATTTCCGGCTGGAGCGCATTAACAAGATTGATAAGACCGCAGGCAACATATTTTATGTAATTATTAACAACTTTTATAGCCGCAATATCTCCCTTTCTCATAGCGTCAAACGATGTTCTGCCGCTGACCTTGCCCTCCTCCTTGGCAATTTCATGCATAATCGAATCGGGATACTCCGCCATAGCGGCTTTTGTTTGGCGAATAAGTGCCGTTGCAGACGCGTATGCCTCCCAACAGCCCCTGCGCCCGCAGGTGCAGGGTTCGCCATCTGTCATAATAACCATATGCCCGCATTCTCCGCCTGCGTTGTTTACACCGCTCACAATTTTACCGTCTACTATGATACCCGAACCTACGCCTGTTCCGAGTGTTACGGCAACAAAATTTTTAGCTCCGTTGCCGCAGCCAGCGTAAGCCTCTCCGAGAGCGGCGCAGTTTGCGTCATTATCAATAAAAACGGGAATGTTGCCGAGGCGCTCTTTGAGCATATCCTTTGCAGGCAGATTGTTAAAGCCGAGATTGTTTGCAAATTCAATAACCCCGTCGCTGTTCACAGTGCCAGGCGTGCCCATTCCCACCGACGCTATTTCCGCAATGGAAACTCCCGCCTTTTCCATAGCCTCGCGGCAAACGGCGGCTATATCGTCAAATATTTCCTCCGGCGACCGTGGAACGTTTGTTGGCGTCTTTCCCGTTCCGAGTATTTTATATTCATCGTTCACAACAGAGGCAACTATGTTTGTGCCTCCCAAATCAATTCCTATTCTAAGCATAATTTTCCTCCCGTTTTTTGCTATGCCGCCGTCGGCAGCCTAAGAATTTTTAATTTTTTTATTTTATGAATTTTTCCATATTTCAAGCTCTTTTTCGGCGGGCTCAAAATCATCCATACCAAGCCCCGCCATAAGCTCTCTTGCGGCGTTATAACCCATTTTTTTCTGTCGGTTGTTCATAGCCGCCGTCTCAATAATAACAGCAAGGTTTCTTCCCGGATTAATAGGAACGGTTATCACGGGAATTTTCACATCAAGAATTTTGGTGTATTCGCTGTCTATACCCAGCCTGTCGTATGCCTTAGAGGAATCCCACGGCTCAAGCTGAATAACCATATTGATTTTTTCAGATGCTTTAACGGCTCCCATACCAAACAGGCGGCGCGCATTGATAATGCCTATACCGCGCAGCTCAATAAAATGACGAATATTATTTGGCGACGCGCCTATAAGCGTGTGAGCGTCGGTTTTTCTGATTTCAACAGCGTCGTCTGCAATAAGTCTGTGCCCTCGTTTGATAAGCTCAACAGCCGTTTCCGATTTTCCGGCGCCGCTTTCGCCTATAATCAGCACTCCCTCGCCGTAAACCTCACACAAAACACCGTGCCTTGTAATTCTTGGAGCAAGGCTTGTGTTGAGGTATTGAATAAGTGATGCAAGGAACGAAGATGTTTCCTCTCCCGTGCGCAGCAGCGGAATTTCATGCTCCCTGCACGCCTTTTCAAAATAATCCGGAATATTCAGCCCTCGTGTGATAACAACTGCCGCCGGATTAAGTCCGAGCCAGCAATTAAGAGCCTTAGTTCTTTCCTCGCTGTTCATATCCTCAAGGCAACCTATTTCGGTCCACCCCAAAATCTGTATTCTGAGCGGATCAAAATAGTCCTTGTAACCCATGAGCACTATTCCCGGTCGATTTATTTCGTTTGTTTCCACAAGTATATCGCTTGCGTCCCTCGGAAGATAGATAACTTCAAGCGAATGATTATCAATAATCTTCTGAAGCGAAACAGAATAACCTGCCGCCATTTTTCAGCACCTCCCAATGAAATCTATTATAAAATATTTCAATACTAAAAACAATATTTTTATATAATATTTTGGCAGTATTTTCCCGCCGATATTCAGATGAATTATTAATTTTATCTCAAACAATTTACAATTTTGAAAAATTATGCTATATTGTGTTAAAAAGCGTAAATCATTATTTTGTTAATTTTTGTTCGGAGAGAACATATGGATAAAGAATTGAAAATTGCTGTTGGAACCGACGCTTTCCCGCCAACTACCGACGGAATAAGCAAGGTTGCCGAAAACTATGCGGACATTCTTAATAAAAAGCATTGCAAGGCTGTTGTGGTTACTCCTAAAAACCCAAATCAGCAGGATGAAAAATACAACTATGAAATTTTCAGGTATAAGAGCTGGTGGATACCGTCAAGAGAGGGCTACAGTATCGGCTGGCCTTTTAAGGAATCGCTGAGTTACGATATCATAAACAAAAAATTTGATTTGCTACACAGCCATGCGCCGCTTGCAACAAGCTACTATTTCAGACTTGTAAACAGGAAAAAACGTATTCCGACAATACTTACCTACCATACCAAATATGAATACGATATAAATAAAAGAGTTCCCACAAAGCGCGGCAAAGAATTTGCCCGAAAATTCCTGCTTAACAATATTAATTCCGCCGACGAGGTTTGGATAACAAGCGAAGGCACCGCCGAAAGCCTGAGAAAAATCGGATACACCGGGGAATACGTTGTTATGCCAAACGGCTGCGATATGCCTAAAACAGACGTTCCGAAAGAGCTTACCGATAATATAAGAAAAAAACACAAGCTGCCCGAAAATATTCCGATTTTTATTTACGCCGGACGTATGATTTGGTATAAAAACCTTCGTCTTATTATTGACGCGTGCAAAATACTTAAAAAAAGCGGCAAGGATTTCAGACTTATTATGCTCGGCTTCGGAGCCGATGAAACGGCTGTAAAATTGTATTACAAATTTTCAGGTATAGCGGATAAAATAGTTTGGGCGGGAAAGGTTCTCGACCGTGAGCTTTTACAAAGCTATTACGGCGTTTCCGATTTACTGCTTTTCCCGTCAACATTTGACACAAACGGTCTTGTTGTAAGGGAAGCCGCATCCTGCGCCACCCCATCGCTCTTAATTAAAAATTCATGTGCCGCCGAGGGCATTGAAGACGGCAAAACGGGATTTTTATGCGAAGAAAACGCCGAAAGCATAGCTCAGACTCTTCTAAAAATTATGGATGATAAAGAACTTTTGAGCAAAGTTGGTTTAGGAGCGAGAGATAATATATACATAAGCTGGGAGGATGCCGTTGAACGAGCCTTTGAGAGATATAAAAAGGTTATCAACGAATTCTACTCCGAGGGAAAAAGCAACGACGAATACAAATATTAAACAGATATCCGAAAACAGCGGCACAAGGGCAAAACGCCTTTGTGCCGCTGCATTTGCATATAAAATTTTTACAACTTTGATATTTCTTCTACGAACGATGACGCGGAATCAAATTCCTTGTAAACAGACGCAAATCGAACATATGCAACCTCGTCTATATCACGCAGCTTTTCCATAATAAGCTCGCCTATACGAACGCTCGTAACCTCTCTGTCTGTTGCACTTTGGAGTGTTGCCTCGATCTGTGAAATTGCGGATTCAAGCTCAGAAGATGTTACAGGGCGTTTTTCGCAAGCGCGCAGCATTCCCTTTAAAATCTTGTTGCGGTCAAAAACCTCACGGCTTTTATCTTTTTTAATAACGATTATCGGCACATCTTCTATCGTTTCATAAGTTGTAAAACGCTTTCCGCAATGAATACACTCTCTGCGGCGGCGAATCCGTTCGTTTTCGTCTGTCGGTCTTGAATCTATAACTCTGCTTTCCTCACAACCGCAAAACGGACATCTCATTACAATTCCCTCTTTTTTATAAAAATTATGCCGGGTCTGCTCAAACGGAGTGTTTTTCTCTTTTTGAGTTTGCCAAAATTTACCTGCGCAAATTTCGGCTTTTTATATTATAACACAAGATATAGAGAAATGCAAGTATTTTTACTTTACACAATATATTGATTTAATTTTCACTTTTTTGAGTATGCCGCCTGTTGTTGTATATAAACATCCAAACAGCCATTGAACAGATAATAATATAACCCACAAAAGACAGAGCATCGGGAACATCTCCGAATATGAAGTATCCGGCTATCGCCGCAAAAACAACCTGCGAATAATCATAAACCGAAATCTCACGGCTCGGCGCAAACTTGTATGCCGCGGTTATTGAAAACTGTCCTCCCGCCGCGCAGACTCCCGCCGCGAGCAAAGCCGCAAGCTGAGCAGGTTCCATATGATGATAGTTAAAAATAAGGTTAGGCGCCGTTACAACTGTTGAAAATGCCGAAAAGAAAAAAACGATAAGACTGCCGTTTTCTCCCATAATTCCCAGCTTTCGTACCGCGGTGTAGGCTCCGCCCGCGCACATTCCTCCGAAAAAGCCGATTGCGGACGCAATCAGATTTTCATTTCCGAATGACGGCTTTATTATAAAAAGAGCCCCCATAAACGCCACCGCTATCGCGATTGCCTGCTTGGGTTTAACCTTTTCTTTTATAAAAATCGCGGAAAATATAAGAGCAAAAAAAGGGCTCATTTTATTGAGCATGGACGCGTCGGAAAGCTCTATTTTATCAAGCGCGTAAAAGTTGCCGAAAACGCCCAAAAGCCCAACAACAGAACGGATAATATGATATTTCAGGCAGCCTTTCTTTGGCAGAAAACTCGATTTTGACCTTATAAGTACAAAAAGTGCAAAAAACATTGCCACAAAATTTCTGAAAAACACTTTTTGAAATGTTGGTATATCTCCCGAAAGTCTGACAAACGCGTTCATTCCCGTAAAACAGACAGCCGAAAGTACAATGCAGATTACACCTTTTGTTTTATTATTTACAGATATCATAAACAGGCGTTACCCGAGCAGCTTTTCTATGCAGGCAAGGCGAACGCATATGCAAAGCAGCTCCGCCGCAAGATTAAGCTCATCAACAGGCGGAAAACTCGGAGCAATGCGTATATTGCTGTCTTTTTCATCATTTCCGTACGGATATGTTGCGCCAACGGTTGTAAGCGTTACTCCCGCGCTCTTGCAGAGCTCGCCAACTCTTTTGGCGCAGCCCTCCATAACGTTAAGGCTTATGAAATATCCGCCCTTTGGATTGAACCATTCCGCTATTCCTCTGCCTGAAAGCTCGTTTTGGAAATGCTTTAAAACAATATCAAATTTCGGCTTGAGTATAGCAGCGTGCTTTTTCATATGAGCGCGTACACCGTCTGCGTTTTTGAAAAATTCAACGTGGCGGTGCTGATTCATTTTATCATAGCTTATCGTCTGCGCGTTTAGACGCTTTTTGATTTCGGCAATATTGTTATCGCTCGCTATAATGGCGGAAACACCCGCTCCGGGGAATGTTACTTTGGAGGTGGACACCACTTCAACAACCATATCTTCGTTGCCGTACTGCGGCAGAATGTCAAAAATATTGAGCAACTCATCTCCGTTATCATCCAAATCGTGAATACAATAGGCGTTATCCCATATAATTCTGAAATCCTTTGCCGCGGGCTTTAAAGCCGCAATGCGCCTTACCGTTTCATCACTGTAAGTTATGCCCTGCGGATTTGAATATTTCGGAACACAAAACATACCTTTAACAGATTCGTCATTGATATATTCTTCAACAGCATCCATATCGGGACCGTCATTTTTCATCTCAATGTTAATCATTTTAATTCCGAAATATTCAAGAATGGTAAAATGGCGGTCATATCCCGGAACAGGACAGAGAAATTTAACCTCGGGCAGACCGCACCACGCCTTATCGCCTGCTCCGTGGGTAAAACACTGGCTTATATAATCAAACATCAGTGTAAGACTCGCGTTTGGCCCTACTATAACATTTTTTGCCTCAACGCCCATTAAATCCGCAAAAAGGCGCTTGCAGCTCGGTATTCCGTCAAGCATACCGTAATTTCTAAGGTCAACGCCGTCCGCAACATAATCTTTTATATCATTCAACCCGTTAGACAAATCAAGCTGATCGGCTCCGGGCTTGCCTCGGCTCATATCGAGCTTTAAGCCCTTTGCCTTAAAGCAGTTGTAGCGTTCAAGAAGCTCTTTCTGCTCATTTTTCAATTCTTCTGCCGTCATTTCGCGGTAAAGCTTTGCCATCTCTTCATCCTCCGTAATAATCAGAATGGTGCTATTTTACCACTATCAGACGAATTTTGCAATAATTACTACTCAATAAGTTCTGCAAACCACCTTGTTTCCTCTAAAAAAAGATAGCTCGGTCTGCCGTTTACGGTGCAGGCGTAACGTATTCCCGCCCCTCCCGATTTGAGCGAAGCGGCGGGGCGTATATCCATAACCCTGTCCACCTCATACCATTCGCCCTCGGATTTGATTTTCTTAGGAAAAATATTTCCGTCTGTATCAAAATGCGCAATTACCTCAACATAATTTCTCATAATTCATCATATCTCCTTATATTCTTTAAAGTACCCCAACGGGTGGATCGTGTGGTCATCGTGCGGATTAAAGCGGCTCAAATCGGTGTTTTTGAGCATCGACGCCCTCTGCACGGAATAATTACCGAAACGACGTCTTATAATATCAACAGCGTTTTCGAGCTTTTCAAGCTTATCTCTTTTTTCAACAGAGCCCGATAAATCAAGCTGAACCGCTTCGTCAATGTCAAAGCCCGATACAGATATTCCCACACTGCGCAGCGGATTTCTCCATTTGTAGTTTTCGGAAAAAATTTTAATTGCCGTTTCTATTATTTCAGATGAAACATCGGTGTGCGCTTTCATCTGACCCTGTCTTGTGAAATGATAAAGATTTTTATCACGCAGCGTTATCGTAACAGTTTTTCCGCGAAGTCCCTGTTCCCTCAGTCTGCGCGCAACACTCTCTCCCAAAACCGTAAAAACGGTTTTAACATCTTCGTCGTTTACCATATCGCGCGGAGTTGTGGTTGAATTTCCAACGCTTTTAATCGCCCGTTCATCATCCTCGTGCCGAACGGGCGAGCTGTCAAGTCCGTTTGAAAAATTATGCAGTATTTCTCCGTTTTTGCCGAATATCGAAGTCAAAAAATCAATATTCGCCGAAGCGAGTTCGCCTATCGTGTAAATTCCGTAAGAGTTGAGTTTTCTTGCGGTTGCGGGTCCAACATAGAGCAGATCCCCGCAGGGACTTTTCCAAACTATATCGCGGTAATTATCACGGTTGATAACCGTTACCGCATCGGGCTTTTTATAATCCGAACCGAATTTTGCAAAAACTTTGTTCCACGAAACACCCACGCTCACGGTTATTCCAAGCTCCGCCTTCACACGCTCCTTTATTTCATAGGCAATACTCTCTCCCGTTTTCGCAGAGCCCGTAACATCCACCCAGTTTTCGTCAAGCCCAAACGGTTCTATCAAATCCGAATAATCTCTGTAAATATTTTTTGCCATATTTGAAAAACGCACATAAAGCGGAAAATTCGGAGGCACAACTATTAAATCGGGGCATTTCATTCTTGCCTGCCACAGCGGTTCGCCTGTTTTCAAGCCGTATTTTGCGGCAATCTCGTTTTTCGTTAAAATGATTCCGTGGCGCGATTCCTCGCTGCCGCCGACCGCAACGGGCTTATCTCTGATTTCCGGTCTGTGCAAACATTCAACAGACGCATAAAATTTATTGCAATCTATATGCAGTACGGTTCTTTCCATTTTTTCACCCTTAGAACATTTGTTTCATTATAACATTAGAACATACGTTTGTCAACTCTTTTATCTTTTCATTTAAAAATCTTGACGGAAAAAAATAAATAATTTATACTATATCTAACATAGAATTGAACGGAGCAAACATATGGCAATCTACGATATCGCGGCGCTTAAAGTAAAAATAAACAATCCCGGAAAAAGAACCGAAAAGCAGGCCGTTCCCTATCTTGCTGAGGATCAGTCTGAAAATCAGCCGATTGATATATTAATTGACGTAAACAGGCAAAGGGTTGTTGATTCAATGACCGAACACCCCGAAATGGGTTATGACGACTGGGAATATATGCATTCCGGCTCTGATTTCTATACTAACCTTATAAAATTCAACGGGATACTTCTTCATTCCTCGTGCGTTGTAGTAGACGGTTTTGCCTATGCCTTTTCGGCGGATCCGGGCGTAGGAAAATCAACTCACACTCAGCTTTGGCTTAAACATTTCGGCAACAGAGCCCATATATTAAACGACGATAAACCCGCAATAAGACTCATAAACGGCAAAATATACGCCTGCGGCACTCCGTGGAGCGGCAAATACGATTACTCAACCCCCGAAATCGTGCCTCTTGCCGGAATCTGTTTTATTGAACGCAGTGAAACCAATCATATAAAAAAAGCAGACACAACAAAAGCCGTATATAATATATTTTCCCAAACCGTGAGAAGACTCGGTTCCCAAACTATGGAAATGCTTTTTGATGTTTTGGAGGAGATATTCGGCAAGGTTCCGATTTGGGAAATGGGATGCAACATAAGCGACGAGGCGGTTTTGACCTCATACAACGCAATGAACCCCGAAAAATAAAAAATCAGATTGTATAATTGTCACAAAATAAACAATGTTTTTGTGGCAATTTTTTATATGCAATAAATATTGTTAATTTGTTGACAATTTACATTGCCGCATATATAATGAAAGTAAAATAAAAGGCTGAAAATCAGCCGATACGCCTTATCAGCCCACCGATAAGATAAGCGTAAATGTTTGTGGGCAGAAAGGTTATTGGTATTCAATATGTCTAAAAAAATAGTTTTGGCAGGCGCATGCCGCACAGCAATCGGCTCTATGGGCGGAACACTCAGCACCACTCCCGCCGCTGATTTGGGCGCAATCGTAATTAAAGAGGCTCTTAAAAGAGCGGGCGTACCGGCAGAGGAAGTAGATCATGTATATATGGGCTGCGTTATTCAGGCAGCTCAGGGTCAAAACATTGCTCGCCAGGCGTCAATCAAAGCAGGTCTTTCATATAAAACTCCCGCTGTAACGATAAACGTTGTGTGCGGCTCAGGTCTTAACTGTGTAAATCTTGCGGCGCAGATGATTCAGTGCGGCGACGCGGATATCGTTGTTGCCGGCGGCACGGAAAATATGAGCATGGCTCCCTATGCGTTAAAGCAGGGGCGTTACGGCTACCGCATGGGCAACGCACCTATGATTGACACAATGGTAAACGACGCGCTCTGGGACGCTTTCAACGATTATCATATGGGAATCACCGCTGAAAACGTCTGCGAAAAATACGGCATAACACGTGAGGAGCTCGACGAATTTTCCGCAACAAGCCAGCAGAAATGCGAAAAGGCGATGGCAGAAGGAAAATTTAAGGACGAAATCGTGCCCGTGGAAGTTAAGAAGAAAAAGGAAACGATTATTTTTGACACGGATGAGAGCCCGCGCAAAGGAGTTACCGCAGAAAGCCTTGCAAGACTTCGCCCCGCATTTAAGAAAGACGGTTTGGTTACCGCGGCAAACGCGTCAAGCATTAACGACGGTGCTGCCGCAATAGTTGTTATGAGCGAAGAAAAGGCAAAAGAACTCGGTGTTAAGCCTATGGCAACATGGGTTTGCGGCGCCCTTGCCGGTGTTGAGCCCGAAATAATGGGAATCGGTCCCGTTGCCTCAACAAGAAAAGTTCTTTCAAAAACAGGTATGAATATCAGCGATTTTGACCTTATAGAAGCAAACGAGGCGTTTGCCGCTCAGTCGATTGCGGTAGGGCGTGAGCTTGGCTTTGACGCGTCGAGGCTCAACGTAAACGGCGGCGCTATCGCATTAGGGCACCCCGTAGGCGCTTCAGGATGCCGTATTCTTGTTACACTTCTCCACGAAATGGAAAAGAGAGATGCAAAAACAGGTCTTGCAACGCTCTGCATAGGCGGCGGAATGGGTTGCTCAACAATTGTAAAAAGAGATTGATCAGAGGTAACGGATATGGAATTTGTAAATTACGAAGTCAACGGAGCTGTTGCGGTTTTAACCATAAACCGTCCAAAAGCGCTCAACGCTCTTAACAGCGCGGTGCTTGACGAAATTGAACAGACCGTTGATGCAATAGATACCGATAAAATCCGTGCGCTTATCATTACCGGCGCAGGTGAAAAATCCTTTGTTGCAGGCGCGGACATAGGCGAAATGAGCTCCCTTACCAAAGCGGAAGGCGAGGCTTTCGGCAAAAAGGGAAATGATATTTTCAGAAAAATCGAAACTCTTCCCATTCCCGTAATTGCGGCTGTAAACGGATTTGCTCTCGGCGGCGGATGTGAGATAGCGATGGCGTGCGACATAAGAATCTGTTCCGAAAACGCTATTTTCGGTCAGCCCGAAGCGGGGCTCGGAATCACACCGGGATTCGGCGGCACGCAGCGCCTTGCAAGAATTGTTGGAGTTGGGATGGCAAAGCAGCTTATTTTCACAGCGAGAAATATCAAGGCTCCCGAGGCTCTCAGAATAGGTCTTGTAAACGCCGTTTACCCTGCCGACGAGCTTATGGCCGCGGCTAATAAAATGGCGTCGATAATCGCGTCTAACGCGCCGATCGCGGTTCGCAACTGCAAAAAAGCGATAAACAACGGACTTCAAACAGATATTGACAATGCGCTCACCATAGAGGAAAAACTCTTCGGCGACTGCTTTGAAACAGAAGATCAAAAATACGGCATGGCATTTTTCCTTGACAGGAACAAGGAAAAGGTTAAAGAGCCGTTTAAAAACAAATAATTACAGGAGGAAAACATAATGAAAGTCGGAATTATAGGCGCAGGCACAATGGGTAGCGGTATTGCCCAAGCATTTGCACAGGTAGACGGGTATGAGGTTATACTTTGCGATATCAACAACGAATTTGCCGCAAACGGCAAAAAGAAAATCGCAAAAGGCTTTGAAAAAAGAATTGCCAAAGGCAAAATGGAGCAGGATAAGGCAGACGAAATCCTTGCAAAAATCACCACAGGCACAAAAGAAATATGCACCGACTGCGATTTAATCGTTGAGGCGGCGCTTGAGGTTATGGACGTAAAGAAACAAACGTTTAAAGAATTACAGGAAATAGTTAAGAGCGACTGTATGTTCGCAACAAACACCTCCTCTCTTTCAATCACGGAAATCGGTGCGGAGCTCGACAGACCGCTTATAGGAATGCATTTCTTCAATCCGGCTCCTGTAATGAAACTCGTTGAGGTTATCGCCGGTGCCAACACACCGTCCGAAATGGTTGCGAAAATCAAGGCTATTGCCGAAGAAATAGGCAAAACTCCCGTTGAGGTAAACGAAGCTCCCGGCTTTGTTGTGAACAGAATACTCATTCCCTTAATAAACGAAGGTATCACCGTTTACGAGATGGGCATTGCGAGCATAGAGGATATCGACACCGCAATGAAACTCGGAGCAAATCACCCGATGGGTCCGCTTGAGCTCGGCGACTATATCGGTCTTGATATCGTTTTGGCTATAATGGAGGTTATCTACGCAGAAACAGGCGATTCCAAATACCGACCGGCAACGCTTCTTAAAAAGATGGTTCGCGCCGGCAAGCTCGGCCGCAAAACAGGCGTTGGTTTTTATGATTACCGCAAATAATTTATAACCCTTTATCGGAGGAAAAAATAAATGAATTTTACACTTAGTAAAGAGCACGAAATGGCAAAAAAGCTTTTCAGTGACTTTGCAGAGAAAGAAGTAAAGCCCCTTGCGATTGAAACGGATGAAACGGAAAAATTCCCGCGTGAAACCGTTAACAAGCTGCAAAAATACGGCTTTATGGGAATACCCGTTCCAAAAGAGTACGGCGGGCAGGGCTGCGACGCGCTTACATATGTAATGTGCGTTGAGGAGATTTCAAAAGTATGTGCAACAACAGGCGTTATCGTATCGGCTCACACTTCTCTTTGCTGCGACCCAATACTCATGTACGGCACCGAAGAGCAAAAGCAAAAATATTTAAAGCCGCTTGCAAGCGGAGAAATGCTCGGAGCATTTGCTCTGACTGAACCCGGCGCGGGCACAGACGCTCAGGGCGCGCAGACAAAGGCAGTGCTTGACGGCGACGAATGGGTGCTCAACGGTTCAAAATGCTTTATAACGAACGGCAAAGAGGCCGATATCTATATAGTTATCGCGGTTACCGATATCGTTGAAGACAAACGCGGCAGAAAGAAAAAGCTTTTTTCCGCATTTATAGTTCCTAAAACCGCTCCGGGTTTCTTATTCGGAACAAAGGAAAAGAAAATGGGCATACGCGGTTCGTCAACATATGAGCTAATTTTTCAGGATTGCAGAATTCCGAAAGAGAATATTCTCGGCCCTCAGGGAAAAGGGTTCGGAATCGCTATGCACACGCTTGACGGCGGACGTATAGGAATTGCCGCGCAGGCTCTCGGAATAGCCGAAGGCGCGCTCGACAGAGCCGTTCAGTATGTTAAAGAAAGAAAACAGTTCGGCAGAGCAATTTCCGCTTTTCAAAACACGCAGTTCACTCTTGCCGATATGGCAACAAAGGTTGAGGCGGCAAAAATGCTTGTTTATAAAGCGGCGCTGGCAAAGGGAACTAAAAAGGTTTATTCCGTTGAGGCGGCGCAGGCAAAACTTTTCGCGGCCGAAACCGCAATGGATGTTACAACAAAAGCCGTTCAGCTTCTCGGAGGTTACGGCTATATCCGTGAATACGAAGTTGAGCGTATGATGCGCGACGCAAAGATAACAGAGATATACGAGGGCACATCTGAGGTTCAGCGTATGGTTATCAGCGGCGATTTGCTTAAATAAGGAGGGCACAAAAATGAAAATAGCAGTTTGCATAAAGCAGGTGCCCGACACAAAGGGCGGAGTTCAGTTCAACCCCGACGGCACATTAAACAGAGCAGCCATGCTCACTATTATGAATCCGGACGACAAAGCGGGTCTTGAAGCGGCTCTCAAAATTAAAGACGAATTCGGCGCCGAGGTTACAGCCGTTACAATGGGACTTCCAAAGGCGGAAGATGTGCTGCGCGAGGCAATGGCTATGGGCGCGGACAACGGAATACTCATTACGGACAGAGTTCTCGGAGGAGCAGACACTTGGGCAACATCAACAACAATTGCAGGCGCCTTGAGAAATATTGATTATGATCTTATAATCACAGGCCGTCAGGCAATCGACGGCGACACCGCGCAGGTTGGTCCGCAGATTGCGGAGCATCTCGGAATCCCCGTGATTTCATATGCCGAAGATATAAAGATAGACGGCAACAGCGTTATCGTTAAACGCCGATTTGACGACGGCTATCACATTCTTAAAGCAAAAATGCCGTGTGCGATAACAGCGCTTTCAGAGCTGAACGAGCCGCGCTATATGACGCCTGGCGGAATTTTTGACGCGTACAATAAAGAAATCACCGTTTGGGGCAGAGCCGACCTTAAAGACGTAGACGATTCCGATATCGGTTTAAACGGTTCTCCCACCAAAATCGCAAAAGCGTCCGACAAGGTAAGAAAGGGCACGGGCGAAACCGTAACGCCCGATTCGCCAAAAGAAGCGGTGGATTACATTATGGGCAAGCTTGCCGAAAAACACATTGTGTGAGGAGGGTGAAAAATGGTTACTCAAAACATTGAACAATATAAAGGCGTTTTCATTTTCGCCCAACAGACAGACGGCAAGATCAGCCCAATATCTTTTGAGCTTTTGGGCAAGGCAAAGGATTTGGCGTCAAGTCTTAACACGGATGTCACCGCCGTTCTTATCGGCTCCGAAATCAAAAATCTTGCAAACTCGCTGGCTGAATACGGCGCAGACAAGGTTATTGTTATTGACAATCCCGTTCTTAAAAATTACAGAACGGAACCGTACACGCAGGCTCTCGCCGCGGCTATCAACGAATACAAGCCCGAAATCATGCTTGTTGGCGCAACGGCAATAGGGCGCGATTTAGGTCCGCGCGTTTCGGCGCGAGTCGGCACGGGGCTTACTGCGGACTGCACCATGCTTGAAATAGGCGATTTTCCGCTTAATCCCCTGCCGGGCAGAGAGCAAAAGCATAACCAGTTACTTATGACGCGTCCCGCTTTCGGTGGAAACACAATTGCAACTATCGCCTGCCCAGACAACCGCCCGCAAATGGCGACCGTCCGCCCCGGCGTAATGCAGAAAGCGGAAAGGCAGGAAAACGCAAAGGCGGAAATCATTGAATTCAGCCCTGAAATCAAAGAAAACAATTGCTATGTTGAAATTCTTGATATAGTAAAAGAGGTTTCGCAAACTGTTGATATTCAAGAGGCAAAAATTCTTGTTTCGGGCGGCAGAGGAGTCGGCAGCAAAGAGAATTTCAAGCTCCTTGAGGAGCTTGCAGACGCCCTCGGCGGTGCCGTTTCCTGTTCAAGAGCAGTTGTTGACAGCGGCTGGTTACCAAAAGAGCTGCAGGTTGGGCAAACGGGAAAAACAGTTCGTCCTAATCTGTATTTTGCAATCGGAATCAGCGGAGCAATTCAGCACGCCGCCGGCATGGAAGAATCCGATATCATAATTGCAATAAACAAAGATCCCTCCGCTCCGATATTTGATATAGCAGACTACGGAATTGTCGGCGATTTAAATAAAATCGTTCCAATGCTCACCGAGGCGGTTAAATCGCAGGTAAATAAATGATTTATCTAACGGAATATCCGTCGCCCGTTGGAAAACTCACTATTGCAAGCAACGGAAAAAGCATTACGGGACTATGGATTGAAGGGCAGAAATATTTTGCCGATACACTCACCGAAACACCTGTGATGAAAAACGATTTGCAGATTTTCTTTAAGGCAAAATCATGGCTTAACGGATATTTTTCAGGCGAAAAGCCGTCACCCCACACGCTGTCCCTCGAACCGAGCGGCAGTGAATTCCGCAAGTCGGTATGGAAATGCCTTTGTGAAATTCCTTACGGTGAAACCATTACCTACGGCACAATTTCAAAACGTATCGCCGAGCAGTTCGGAAAAAGCACTATGTCCGCGCAGGCGGTCGGCGGCGCAGTCGGTCACAATCCGATTTCAATTATCATTCCCTGCCACCGTGTAATCGGCGCAAAAGGAAATCTAACAGGATACGCAGGCGGAATTGACAAAAAGATTCAGCTTTTAAAGCACGAAGGAATAGATACGGAAAATCTTTATATTCCTAAAAATCAAACATAAAAAACGGCATAGCCTTGCGGCTGTGCCCAAAAAAGAGCGTTCCCCGCTGCATAAGCAACGGTGAACGCTCCACTGTTATTTAAAATACATATAATATTGGCATTTTATCATACCGTTATAGAGCTTGCGGCGCTTATCCGCCTTTCTGCCAAAGCACTTTTCAAAATTCTCGTCAGGAGAAATTATACCGTAGCTCCAGCCGTGCTTTGCGGCAAATCTGTCACCCATAATATGATAGAGACGCTCCGCCTCTCTCACGTCAAGCATACGTTCTCCGTAAGGCGGATTTGTAACAAGCGTTCCCTTTTCTCCCGTCGGTCGGAAATCTTTTATGTCTGCCGTGGAAAGTTTCAGAAATTTATCAACACCCGCGCGCTTTGCATTTGCAAGAGCAAGATCCAAAGAATGTCTGTCTATATCGCTCCCAAACGCAGCAAAATCTGTATCTTTTTTAACAAAATCATCGCAGCGCAGGCGTTCCCGTTTCCAAACCTCTTCGGGAAAAAGACCCCACCTGTCTGCCGAAAATCTGCGGTTAAGCCCCGGAGCAATGTTATTCGCAAGCATTGCGCCTTCAATAAGCAAAGTGCCGCTGCCGCAAAACGGATCATACATAGTGTGAAAATGGCGCAACTTAGAAAGCGAGCACATTGCGGCGGCAAGCGTTTCTCTTATCGGAGCATCGTTTGCCACGGGTCTGTAGCCCCTCTTGTGAAGACCTGCTCCTGAAGTGTCAAGCATAATTGTAACTTCATCTTTAATTATTGAAAACTGAATTTGATGAACGGCTCCCGTTTCCTCAAACCAGCCGATATTATAATCGTCTTTAAGACTTTCAACAACCGCTTTTTTTATGATTTTTTGACAGTCGGGAATTGAATGGAGTTTTGAATTAAGGCTGTGCCCTTTAACGGGAAAAGCGTCCTGAGAGCCGATAAAATCGCTCCAATTTATGAGTTTTACCGCGTCAAAAAGCTCTGTAAACGTTTCTGCCCTGAATCTGCGGAGCACAATAAGAACACGTTCCGAAAATCGGCTGTTTATATTTGCGCGAACAAGAATATTCTCATCGCCTTCAAAAAACACCCTGCCGTTTTCGGCGGCAACATTTTCAGCGCCCAAATTTTTAAGTTCATCTGAAACAAGCCCCTCAATCCCAAAAAGGCAGGGCGCAACCATATGTAAATTCATATTTATATTACCTCTGACGCGTGACGGGTAACGTGGCAGCCGACGTTTACGGCAACAGGCAGACCCGCGATATGCGTGGGATAAGTTTCTATATTGACCGCAAGTGCTGTTGTCTTTCCGCCGAATCCCTGCGGACCTATATCAAGCGAATTGATTTTATAAAGGATCTCCTCTTCCATTTCTCTGTAAAAATCAATCTCGTTTCGCTGAGATACAGGGCGGCAAACCGCTTTTTTTGCAAGGAGAGCGGAATACTCAAAATCACCGCCGATTCCAACGCCTATCACAACAGGCGGGCAGGGATTTGAACCCGCCGCCTTAACGGTATCAACAACAAAATCAATTATCTCTGCTCTGCCGCAGCTTGGTGTAAACATACGAAGTCTGCTCATATTTTCACTTCCAAACCCTTTCGGAGCAACCGTTATTTTGATTTTATCACCGTTAATAATTCTCGTGTGAATAATAGCCGGCGTATTGTCGTTAGTATTAACTCTGTCAAAAAGCGGGTCACGAACAACAGATTTTCGGAGCAAACCGTCTGTATAACCGAGGCTTATCCCGTTGTTCACGGCATTCTCAAAGCTGCCGCCTGAAATATGAACGTCCTGCCCTATTTCAGCAAACACTACCGCCATACCAGTGTCTTGACAAACGGGAATATCAAGTTCCCTTGCCGCGTTGATATTCTCCTGCAAATCACCGAGTATTGATTTTGCGGTTTTATTTTTTTCCCGCAAAGCTGAACAAGCTATGCAGTCAACCAAGTCCTTTGGCAAAATTTTATTTGCCTCTATCGCAAGCCTTTTAACCGCCTGCGTTATTTCATTTGCGCTTATTTCTCTCATATTTCTTCTCCAAAAAAACAAGCCGAGAAAAATCTCGGCTATATATCAGTCTGTGCCCGAAATGTCGTAAAACACAATTTCATTTGATTTAACAAAGCCTTTTTCGCGGGCCTTTTTTTCGATATATTCGTCCTTATTATCAGATTCAAGAACTTCCTCAAGCTCTGCATTAACCTCTTTTTGCTCCTCAAGCTGTTGCTCATAGGCCTCTTTTTGATTTTTAAGACGATTTATATCGGCTCCCTGAGCAATAACACGCCCACCGCAGTAAAAGAAAATCACAAGCAGTATTCCAACAATAATAAAAGCAATATATTTTTTATTCTGTTTCAAATTCTTGAAAATCATTGCCATTTGAATCACCTGTTTTTTTCTTTTTCCTTTTCAAAAATCGTAAAGGCTTCTTACTTAACACAGAAACATTATAATACACTTTTGTAATACTTTGCAATACTTTTTTAAAATTATTTAAACGTTTTTTCATAAAACGCCTAAAAAAAGATGTTACGGGCTTTGCAATATAACCTGTAAGGCGAAAAACAGTCAGAATGTAAAGTATAAATCCCAACAGTATTGCTGTAAAGTATAACACCCTTACCTGCCCGTTATTGTATGAAAGGAGAAAAATGAAAATAACAGGTGAAATTATGAAAAAAAACAGGAAATCAAAAAAGAAATCCGCGTGCTTGTTTGAAAACAAAAGCCGAAAAAAGCGGAAAAAATCATACAGTGCGCCAAAAAAAATCCCCATAATCAAAAATACGGGTAATTCTTCAATCACTGAAAAATCCTTTTGAAAATATTTTTGCTTTTTTCCGTTTTGCTGCTGTAAACAAGAGCCACAACTTCTCCCGTGATTTCAAGAAGGCCGGATTCGAGCTTTAATTCCTCAACATGGAGATTGCTGCCGCTCACCGTTAAACAGCCGTAATCGGTATATGCGATAACGTTTTCCTCGTCAAAAGAATCCACGTCTGTAACCCCTGTAAGCTTTAACCGTAGCGGGTTAAAGCTTACAGGAGTTACAGCCGTAATCGGTATATGCGATAACGTTTTCCTCGTCAAAAGAATCCACGTCTGTAACCCCTGTAAGCTTTAACCCGCTACGGTTTTCAAGATAAAGACTGTGTGCCTTTTTAGCTTTGTTTTCCATAAAAATCACCTGAATATAAATCTTAAAGCCTTTTTCCTCTTTAAAATATATGATACAGATGACCGAATAATGATTTATAAAAAGTTATAATAATTTATACATACTCGCGGCGTCCTCTTTAAGAGCGTGCTCGCTTACCGCAAGCACCTCATATTTGCGCGGCACGGAGCCCATATTCACAGTGATTATATCGCCCACTTTAACGTTGTAAGACGCACGTTGAACACGTCCGTTAACCTCAATTCTGCCGGCGTCGCACGCCTCATTTGCAATGGTTCGGCGTTTTATAATTCTGCTCACCTTTAAATATTTATCAAGCCGCATAATATCAGCCGCCTTTCTTAAAACTTATTATTTCTTTCACAACACATATAAAAAATCAGGCCGCCGTTCAGGCGACCCGTAATCTCATAATTATTTTACAGCGTCCTTAAGAGCTGAACCTGCCTTAAAGGAAGGAACCTTTGCCTCGGGAATGTTAATAGCCTCACCGGTACGCGGGTTTTTACCTGTGCGTGCAGCGCGTGTTTTAACATCAAAAGTACCGAAGCCAACAAGAGCAACCTTTTCGCCGTCTGCAAGAGCGCCGGTAATTGAATCAATAACAGCCTTAACTGCTGCGTCTGCATCTTTTTTTGAGATTTCTGCTTTAGCAGCAACTGCTGCTACAAGTTCTGTTTTATTCATAAAACTTCCTCCGTTTTTAGCCATTCCGGCTTATTTTCTTTGCCTTTTCCCAAAGAGTATCAAGTGCGTCAACGGAAGCGGATTTCAAATCTGTTCCGTCTTCCTGAGCGAGTTTTTCAACGATTGAATAGCGTTTTAAAAACTTATCGGTTGCGCCTGTAAGCGCTTCTTCGGAATCAACGCCTATAAAACGTGAAATATTTACACAGGAAAAAAGAACATCTCCGAATTCATCTTCAATTTCTGCCTTTTTACCCTTTGATAAAGCTTCGTTTAACTCGTTAATCTCTTCATAAAGCTTACTTACCGCGCCTGCGGTATCATCCCAATCAAAGCCGGCTTTCGAGGCTTTTTGCTGAATCTTCTGCGCTCTCATCAGCGCGGGCAATTCACGGGGAACATTAAGCATTGATTCACTTTGCTTTTTTATTCCTTTGGTTTTCAGCTTGATTGCATCCCAATTATCAAGCGCCTCCCTTTCATTTTCAGCAGATAAATCGCCGAAAACATGTGGATGGCGGATGATAAGCTTTTGGCAAATTCCGTTTGCAACATCATTAAAATCAAAGTTTCCTTTTTCACGCTCCATCTCTGCGTGGAGGGCAACCTGGAGAAGAATATCGCCTAATTCTTCTTTAAGCCCATCAAGGCTTTCACTGTTGATAGCCTCAATAACCTCATATGTTTCCTCTATCAGATTCTTTTTGATTGAAGCGTGAGTCTGTTCCCTGTCCCAAGGGCAGCCGCCCGGTGCTCTTAAAACTGCAACAAGTTTGATTAAATCATAGATATCATAAGTATCTTTAAATTCAAATTCAACCGCCACAGCCGCACCTCTCAGATTAACTTGTTTAGAATAATCATACAATAAAAGTATTAATTTATCAAGTATTTAAGCCATTTTTTTACTGTATTGTAAAATTTTAATTTCTGAAAAGGTGATTAATTTAGACAATAATATCAAAATTGTAAATAAAATCAAATAAATTCCGCTCATAACGGCAAAATCAAATAAATCATCACCCCCGCTGAACAGGCTTGAAAAAATCATTTTTGCAGCGGCAAAAGAAACAGCCGAACACATAAGCGGTTTGAAGAAAAGCACCGACGGCTTAAATTTCACGCCGGAATATCTGCTGTAAATTATCATATTTGAAATCAAAATAACAAGATAACCCGCCGCGCCGGAAACAACAGTGCCGTAAAGATTAATGCGATAATTGGAAACAAGTAAAAAATTAACTGCAACACGAACAACCGCGGAAAGCAAAAAATACGGTATGCTCTTTTTAGCGCACCCTATTGCCTGAACGGAAAAAACGGAAAGCCCCGCAAGGCAATATATAAACATTGTGAACCCAAAGCAGACGCACAGATTACTGCTGCCTGCCACAATGTCATAATTTGACGAGCCGTATAATATTCCAAGCATATTCGGCGCAATAAGAGAAAGATAAAACCCTCCGCCGAATGCTATAAGCGACGTGTATTTGAAAATACTGTTTGAAAGCGTTGAAAGCCTTTGAATATTATCAGACTCAAAAGCCGCAGAAATTGCGGGAACCGCAGCAACGCCGAGCGCCATTGTCAGCCCCGGGATCAGATTTTTAAAATCCTGAGCCGATGAAAACAATCCGTAAATATATGTAACAATATCCTCATCCGGCGTTGATGTAAGCTCTATACATTTTGCATATGCCGTTTTTAGCCCGTCAAGCGAACATATTGAAAGGCAGTATTGAACAGACGCATTGTCAAGAAATGAAGATGCGCTCTGCATTACGGTAGAAACCACTATAGGCGCCGAAAAAGAAAGAATTTCCCGCATACTGTCTTTCGTTTTATAAATTTTTCTGGGAATATAGGAATTATATTTAACGGAAGTGTAAACGGAAACGTAAATAAGCCCTGCGAACGCGCCAACAGTTACACCGCCCATTGCAGCTGCCGAGGTAAGCGGATAGATAACGGAAAGCGCGGTTTCCTCGTTTTCACATACTATTCCAAAAACAGCGCCCATCTGCAAATACATTTCATACAGCCTTCCCATTGAAATTTTTGCAAAAAGCAGACCGAAAACGAGCTTAAACACCGCCTCTATGACTTGGCTGACAGAGGTTGGCACCATATTCATATAACCTTCCGCCAACGAACGCCGGCATGCCGCCATTGAAGAAAACAATACGGTTGGCGCGAGAATATAAATTGTATAAACGCTCTTAGGCGATGAAGAAATGATTTCGGCATAAGGCTTTGCAAACAAAAACATAAACAACAGCCCCAACATTCCCGCAATAAAAAATAAGCGGTTTGCTGCCTTTTTAAGCGAATGAATTTTTGCGGCGTCGTTTTTTTCGTTATATTTGCTGACAAGGTGAGAAAGAGCAACCGGGAGCGCTCCCATTATAAGAGCGTGCAAAGGCATATAAAGATTATACGCTATGTTGAAATATCCTCTGCCTGTGGCGCCTATATATGCCGTAAGCGGTATTTTGTAAACCGCGCTTATAGCCTTAACAAAAACGGAGGCTATAAGAAGTAAAAGAGCTGAACTTATGTACTTTTGCTTTGTATTATTCAAAAAATCACCACAAAAAAAGGCAGTGCAAAAAATTTGCACTGCCTGAATATTCTTACTCTTTAATTATTCCTGCTGTTCAACCTCTTCAACCGTAACCTCTGTCGGCTCGTCTTCCGCTTTAGGAGGATTCTGAACATTTTTAAAAACTCCCTTTGCGTTTTTGTAAACGCCCTCCATCTGTTTTTTAAATACCTCTCTTGCCTCGGCGGACGCGGCTTTAACTTCTTTTCGGAGCTCCTCCGCTTCTCTTTTCAGCTCGCTTGTATCCTTTATTTCGCTTGTGTCCTCAACCTCTGCTTTAAGAACATCGAGCTTTTCACGATAAGCGGTTATCTGAGAAACAACTGTATTAAGCTCTTCCTCGTCAATCGGCTCATTCATCATCACATTAAACTGTAAGCGCCCGTATTTTTCATAGAACCTTGAAAGCTTTGTTTTTGTATCAAGATATTCTATTCTTTTTTTAGACAAGTCTATTGCCTGGGCGCTTTTTTTATTAAGGCTTTCCGCAACATTCTTTGTTTTTGAAAAAAGCTCCTCAAATCCTATTCTGGAATTATTAAATGAATTGTCAAACTTACTCATAATTAACACCCTTTACAGCATAAAAATGCTATTTTGTATTTTCTTCCTTATTGCCATTATATTACAAATAGAATAATATTTCAATACAAAATGTATTTATTGTTATTTTTTTAATCGGGCAAATAATGAGTTTCGGTCTTACTGAAATTATATTCATCGTAAAACGTATTTATACGGTGCTTGCGTTTCAGAATTTCATCAAAATTATTAATATATTCATATGGGTATTTGTAATTATATATTCTCTCTATTTTTCCCGTATTCTGATTTTTCAGCTTTATAACGGCGCCCGCTCCGACAGCAAGCACCGTGTGAGTTTCGTCCATCATAAAAACATTGTAAAGACAGTCATAACCGTTTCTGCACCAGCCGACGTTTTCAAGATTTCCGAGAGATTTACCCTGACGGTACATATAGTAAGGGTGATAGCCGTTTGAGCTGAGAAGCGCGCCCGCATAATCAACCATTGAGGAAACGTTATTTTTTGATGATGAATCAAACGCCTCATCTCTTGTTGCCATATAAGCCCCGCTTTTAAGCGAAAGCGTATGAATCGTTACGGATTCGGCATTGAGCTCCACACCCTTGTTGACGCTTCTTTCAAACGATTCCGGGCTTTCTCCCGGAAGACCGGCGATAAAATCCATATTGATATTATTGAACCCGCATTTTCTCGCAAGCTCAAACGCTTTCAGCGTTTCGGCGGAAGTATGGCGCCTGCCGATTGTTTTTAAAACTTCGTCGTTAAAACTCTGCGGGTTTATGCTTATTCTTGAAACGCCTGCGTCTTTGAGAGCTATAAGTTTTTCGCGTGTCACTGTATCAGGTCTTCCAGCCTCAACGGTATATTCTCTAACGGTGCTTAAATCGAAACTCTCTTCAATTGAGGCAAACAACCTTTTAAGAATATCGGCGGAAAAAGAAGTTGGCGTTCCCCCGCCGAAATACACGCTTTCAAGCCTAAGACCCAAAGCGGCGGCATACCTCCCTGTTTTTCGAATTTCCTTATTAAGAAGTTCGACATACGGCTCGACAAGTTTGGAGGCGTTTTCTATGCTGTGAGAAACAAAGGAACAGTAGGAACACCTTGTCGGGCAAAACGGGATTGAAACGTAAAGCGAAAAGCTCTTATCGTCCGAAAGGGCAATAATTTTATTCTCGCTATGGGCAACAGCAGCCGTAAGCTCCGTTTTTTTACTGCTCACAAGATATTTTTCTCTGAAAATGCTCTTTGCATAATCCTCGGAGTATCTGTCTGTAAGGGCATGCATAAGCCGCACCGGGCGCACGCCGTAGAGAATCCCCCAAGGATATGAAACGCCGAGCAGTTCGGACAGGGTGTTATACAAAAGAACCGACAGAGCGCTTTTCCTGTCTGTTAGCTTGCTTGCGGATTCAACCGCCCGTTTGCTTTTATCGTACACCAGAGCGTCCACAACAAGCTTGTTGCCGTTTATGCACGTTATAACGGTGATAGGGTCTTTCACGTCGGTTTGATTTTCATACACATTGATTTTTTCATACGGAAAAAATATCTCACAAATATTTTCAATATCAAACCGATAAGAATGATTTTTAATTATAATAATCATATTTTATCTCATATAGGGATTGTTTTTCTTTTCAAAATTAAGCGTCGATTCACTTTCGTGCCCGGGATACAGCCTGTAATTTTTGTCAAGGCTTGCAAGTCTTTTAAGACTTTTTTTGATTTCCTCAAATGAGCCTCCCGGAAAATCGGTTCTTCCGCAAGAGCAGTAAAACAAGGTGTCGCCCGTAAAGATGGCGTCATCCGCAATAAAGCAGAGCCCTCCCTTGGTGTGACCGGGTGTTGACATAACGGAGATTTTTGTTTCTCCGAGATTAAGAACATCGCCGTCTGAAACGATAATATCAGCCTTTGCGCTGTTTTGGGATATCCCCGAAAATGCCGCAAGGCTGAGCTTTCCCGAAGAAAGCATTGCCTCATCCTCTCTGCTGATAACAACTTTTGCGCCGTATTTTTCCTTGATTTCGGCAACTCCGCCTATATGGTCAAAATGGCCGTGTGTCAGAAGTATATATTCAAGATCGGCGTTGCCTAAAAAATCAGTCATACGCTCCGATGCGTCGGTACAGTCAACAAGAGCCGACTTTCCGCTTTTTTCATCTGTGAGAAGATAGCAGTTATTTTCAAGCATTCCGAGAACAATTGATTTAACTTTTATCATTTTATCAGCCTCTCAAAAATAACAACAAAAATATTTCTACAATTCTTTGCTGTTTAGAATAATTGTAACAGGACCGTCGTTTATAAGGCTAACCTTCATATCGGCGCCGAATTTTCCCGTTTGCACATCTGACACACCCGCGTCTTTAAGACCCTTTATAAAGTATTCATAAAGAGCGTTTGCGGTTTCGGGAGAAGCCGATTTTGCAAAGCTCGGCCGTCTGCCGTGAGAACAGTCGGCGCACAGTGTAAACTGCGACACCACAAGAATTTCTCCGCCCGTATCAAGACATGAGAGATTCATCTTCCCGTTTTCGTCCTCAAAAATGCGAAGATACGGAATTTTTTTAATAAGTATATCGGCGTCATTTTCGGTATCACCCTCGGCAACGCCAAGAAGAATCATCAGTCCCTTTCCTATCTTCCCCGCCGATTCACCGTTTGCTTTAACGCTTGATTCAATAACACGCTGCAACACTGCAATCATTTTACAATCCGCTTCTTTCTATATGATAAACGCCCTCGATTTTTCTGATAATTTTAACAATATTATCAAGGTGCTCTCTGCTGTTTACCGCAACGGTAAGAGTTGTTAAGCAGTTTCCGTCGTTTATCGGTCTTGCGTTTATCGAATGAATTTTAACGTGCATATTCATAAGCTTGCTCGTTATATCAAGAACAACGCCGTCTCTGTCTATCGCATAAACGTCAAGTGTGGACATTGATTCAACCTTAACGCTTTCATCCCAATACGCCTTGATCCAGCGATCGGGCTCTGCACAGTTTTCAAGATCCTGCGGCACATTCACACAATTTCTTTTGTGAATTGAAAGACCGTGGCCTCTTGTAATAAAGCCCACAATTTCCTCTCCAGGCAGCGGAGAACAGCATTTTGCTATTTTGATAAGGCAATTATCAATGCCCTCCACCACGATTCCGTTATCTGACGCCTGCGTTTTGCGCGGCTTTTCCGCGGCAAACGAGCCAATCAGCTTTTCGGGTTCCTTTTCCTCTTTCCAATTTCGGTTATATTCATCCTTTATGCCCGGCATTAAACGGTTAAACTGAATTCCGCCGTATCCTACGGCAGCGTAAAATTCATCAGTGTTTACGAAATGCTGGCGCCCTGCAATTTTTTGTATGAATTCGCCGTATTTTTCACCCGATAATCTTATAAAGTTTCTGCGAAGTTCGCGTTCAACTATGCCTTTGCCCTCTTCTATGTTTTCCTCGCGTCTTTCCTTTTTGAACCAACTGCGTATTTTGCTTCTCGCCTCGCCGGTTCTAACAATTGAAAGCCAATCTCTGCTTGGTCCTTTTCCCTGCTGGTTAGAGGTTAAAATTTCTATTTTTTCGCCTGTTTTTATCTTATAATTAAGCGGAACGATTCTGCCGTCTACCTTTGCGCCCACCATTTTGTTGCCGACAGCCGAATGAATAGCATATGCAAAATCTATAACGGTTGAGCCCGAAGGAAGATTTTTAACATCGCCTTTAGGCGTAAAAACATACACTTCCTCAATAGAGAGGTCGCCCTTGATATTTGCAACAAGATCCTCCGCGCTGTCTGATTCTTCGCCCATTTCAATCATGCTGTGAATCCACGACAAGCCGGCATCAAGACTGTCTTTTCCGCCCTTGCCCATCTTGTATTTCCAGTGAGCGGCTATGCCGTATTCAGCCGTTCGGTGCATTTCCCACGTTCTTATCTGAATTTCAAACGGTACTCCGTTTTCCGATAAAACCGTGGTGTGCAAAGACTGATATTTATTTGGCTTGGGAGTTGAAATATAGTCCTTAAATCTGCCCGGTATCGGCTTAAACATATCGTGAACTATTCCAAGAACGTTATAGCAGTCTATCATTGAATCAACTATGATTCTCACAGCATAAATATCGTATATCTCTTCAAACGATTTGCCTTTTATATATACTTTTCTGAAAATTCCGTGAACTGATTTGACCCTTGCGGATATGGTTGCGTTTTCTATTACAGGCGTGATTCTATCGCTTATCTGAGATTTGATTTTGCTTAAAAATTTCTGCCCCTCCTCCTGTTTCATAGAAAGGGAATACTCAATTTCTTTATAGGCGATCGGGTCTAGATAAAACACCGCCAAATCCTCAAGCTCGTCTTTTATTGCGCGAATACCGAGGCGATGGGCTATCGGAGCGTAAATTTCAAGTGTTTCAAGACTTTTTTCCCGCTGTTTGTATTCAGGCATATGTTCAAGAGTGCGCATATTGTGAAGTCTGTCGGCAAGCTTGATGATTATAACGCGAACGTCCTTGTTCATAGCCATAAACATTTTTCGGATATTTTCCGCCTGAACCTCTTCTCTTGTTGAGAGAGAAATCTTGCCGAGTTTTGTAACGCCGTCAACAAGAAGTTTTACATCATCTCCGAAATGCTCGCTGATATAAGACAGCGTGCAATCCGTATCTTCAACAACATCATGCAGCAAAGCACCGATTATGCACTCGTTATCGGCTCCGAGCTTAAAAAGAATTTTTGCCACGGCAACAGGGTGCATAATATAAGGCTCACCCGAACGTCTCTTTTGATTTCCGTGAGCGTTTTTTGCAAGCTCATACGCTTCTTTGATTTTTTCCGCGTTATATTGCGGATGCTGTTTTATTTCTTCAAAAAACGCGGCAAAACCGTCATCATATTCAATCAATGTTCAATCTTCCTTTCAGCGCTTTCAAAGTGGGTGTGTTCATTAAATCCACCTTAAAATCAACTCTGCAAATTGATATAGTGCCGCTGTTATACACAATAAGTCCGCTTTCTTCAAATGCATCAAGCGCAAATTTCAATGCGCCGTATGTAACGCAGCCGAGCGCAAAATAAAGCTCGTCAAAGCCAAAGCGCCAGCCGCCTTTTGACCTTAGAAATTTATATATCACCGAACATATTTCCCTGTTAGGATAAACAGACGGGTTTTCGGATTTATTTACTGTAAAAAGCTCGTAATCCGCTTTTTGCTCAAAATATTTATCCTCATTGATACCGCTCCGTCTAATATCAACAGCCTGAACGGAAAGGTATTCCCTGCCGTTATACGGATTTTTTGAAACACGCACCGCCGCGTCTATTTTATCACCCGGTGCAAACGGAAAATCCTCCGCGCGGCAGCCGAATTTAACAATTCTGAATTTTCTGCCTTTTTTCTCACACTCAAGCCTTATGTGTTTTCCTCCGCCCATTTCGGCAACAGAAACAAGATTAAGACCGATAAGCGCAAAAACCGCCTTTGGATTTGCTTCGCCGTAAGGCTCAAGCACAGTGAGACTGTTTGCCAAATCAAGATTTAAATAAAACGGAGAGAGCTTGCAGTCTATATGCAGCGACTGCGGCGGCATTAAAGAATATTTTCTCTCCGCGTATTCATTGATCCTTCTTCTGAATTCATCAATGTTTTCCTCGGAAAGCTCTATCCCCGCAGCGCCGGAATGACCCCCGAATTTATTCAGCAAATCAGCGCATGAGGAAACAGCCGCAAAAATATCAAATCCCTCGGTGCTCCTTGCGGAACCGCGTGCCCTGCCGCCGTCGGTTCCTATAATTATTACGGGCTTTCCGTATTCGTCAAGAACACGTGAGGCAACTATGCCGACAACGCCGTTGTGATATTTCTCACCGTCTATAACAATTACCCGGTCCTGTATAAGACGAGGATTATAAGCTATCTTGTGTAAAACATCATTAAAAATATTCTGTTCAATTTCCTGCCTGTGGCTGTTGTCCAAATCAAGCTGTTCGGCTATGAATAACGCGTTTTCCCGATCCTCCGCAAGAAACATTTCAACTGCCCGAGAGGCGCTGTCTATTCTCCCTGCCGCGTTTATTCTGGGGCAGAACATAAAGGAAACGTCTGTTGAAGACAGCGGCTTTTCATCGCCTCCCGACACGCTTTTAAGAGCCGAAGTGCCGGGTCTGCTATCCGAGTTAATCATTTGCAAACCGTATTTAACCAAAGCTCTGTTTTCCCCGATAAGAGGCATAACGTCCGCAATCGTTCCGATAGCCGCCAAATCAGCAAACTGAAAAAGTATATCGTCTGTATCGCCGTAAAGAGCGCAGGCGAGCTTAAACGCAACGCCTACTCCCGCAAAATCCTTGAATTTTATATTATTTTCCTCTCTGTGAGGATTAATAACCGCCTCCGCGCGCGGGAGGATTTCGCCTATGCGGTGATGATCGGTAATTATAAGCTCCATACCGAGGGAATAAATCAACTCGGCTTCTTCAACGGCAGAAACACCGTTGTCAACAGTTATAATAAGTTTAGTACCGTTACCGTGTATCTGTTTTACCGCTGATTTATTCATGCCGTAGCCCTCTGTTTCGCGCAGCGGAATATAATAATCAACATCCGCTCCCATATTTCTTAAAAGCGAAACAAGAAGTGCGGTTGCGGTAACGCCGTCGCAGTCATAATCTCCGTAAACGGTGATTTTTTCGCCGAAATCCATTGCCTGCTCAATGCGTGCAACGGCTTTGTCCATATCGGCAAAATCAAACGGGTCGGAAAAATTATACGACGGCGACAGGAAATCGGAAACTTCCAAATCATTCTCTATTCCTCTTGCCACCAGCAGATACGCTATAAACGGATCAATATTGAATTTTTCACTCAATTCAGACGCTTTTTCTTTATCAGCATCTGCAATAATCCATTTTTTATAAGCCATTATGAATTTTTGTTCACCTGATGAAATTTTTTCAGATTAGAACGCTTTTCCGCTCTTTTCATCAGTTCGCCCTCTATATCTTCGGGTGTGATCCCCTGATTTGCCATCATAACAAGAGTATGATAAATCAAATCGGCAATTTCATAAACTGTTTCATTTTTATCGTTATTCTTGGCGGCAATCACCATTTCCGTGCATTCCTCGCCAACTTTTTTTAATATTTTATCAATTCCCTGCTCAAACAGATAAGAGGTGTATGAACCCTCCGCGTGTTCGCTGCGCCTGTCTAAAATAACCTGATATTCATTTTTAATTAAATCCATCAGAATTCTCCTTTAATTTCATTAAAAAAGCAACTGTGATTTCCCGTGTGGCAGGCGGCGCCCGTCTGAATTACTCTTATAAGCAGAGTATCGTTATCACAGTCGCCGCGGATTGAAACTATTTTTTGAAGATGACCGCTTGTTGCGCCCTTGTTCCACAGCTCGTTTCTGCTGCGGGACCAAAACCATGTATAGCCAGTTTCAAGCGTTTTTTTCATTGATTCTCTGTTCATATATGCGAGCATCAGCACTTCATCGGTGGAATCTTCCTGTATAATTGCCGGAATCAAATCGGATTTTTTAAAATATTTTTCAATATCAATCATTTGCATACCTCTATGGCGTCTCTCAACATGAGAGAGCCGTTGTAAATACTTTTTCCGCAGATTGCGCCGTAAAGATTTTCTCCGCGCAATGCGAGAATATCACCCAAATCGGTGATTCCGCCGGACGCGGTTATATTGCAGGAAACAGCGCTGTTTATTTCGGCAAGCTGTTCAAGATTCGGACCGCTCAACGTTCCGTCCTTTGATATATCGGTAAAAATAATAGTTTTTACTCCCGCCTGCTCCATTCTCTTTGCAAGATCCGTAAAATAAATATCGGAGCTTTCAGTCCAGCCCTCAGACGCCGCATACCCGTCTTTAGCATCTATCCCAACAGCAATAAAATCGCCGAATTCACGCACCGCCTCTTTTACAAGCGCCGGATTTTTGAGCGCGGCGGAGCCAAGAATAACGCGGCTTATACCGTTTTCGGCATAAAAAGATATGTCTTCCATGGTGCGTATACCGCCGCCAAGCTCCACTTTAAGTCCTGTTTTAGAGGCAACCGAAATAAAAATTTCACTGTTTACTCTCTTTTTTTGAACAGAACCGTCCAAATCAACCATATGTACCCATTCGGCGCCCGCCTTGACAAAGCCTTCGGCTGTTTCAAGCGCGTCAGACGCCACCTGTTTTACAGTTGAAAAATCACCTTTATAAAGCCGCACAGGCTTTCCGCCTATTATATCTATTGCCGGAAAAATAATCATTTAAGTAAAACTCCGTTTCAAAATATCATTTTGATAAATTCATAAAACGCCTTTGGTTGAAAGAATATCGCCTCCGCTTTCGGCAACAGCCTCTTTCAGCGCGTGGGCAAACGCTTTAAAAATCGCCTCTGTTTCGTGATGGGAATTAGAGCCGTAAAGCACGTTTATATGGAGAGTTATTCCGGAATTCATCGCAAGTGCGCGGAAAAATTCTTCGGTGCAGCACGTTTCGTAATCACCGCATCGCTCCTCTTTAAAATCGGCTTTAAAAACAAGGAACGGTCTGTTTGATATATCGAGTGAGCACAGCGCAAGGCTCTCATCCATAGGAATGTAAAAAGAACCGTAGCGCTTAATTCCGCTCATATCGCCGAGCGCCTGCCTCAAAGCCATACCGAGAGCAATTCCCGTGTCCTCAACCGTGTGGTGAGTATCAACCTGCAAATCGCCGTTGACCGACACTTTAAGACCAAATCCGCCGTGAACGCCGAGGGCGGTAAGCATATGGTCAAAAAAGCCTATGCCCGTAGAGATTTCAACATCTCCGCCGTTCAGGCAGAGTTCGATTTTTATCTGCGTTTCTTTCGTGTTTCTTTCAATTGATGCCGTTCTCATAAATTCTGCTCCTTAAAGAAAATCAAACCAAAACTAAATGAGGTATAAAATTTTCGTTTTGCCTTGTTAAGCAACGAAGAGCCGAACCTATTGTGTTCAACTCCCTGTTGCTTATGTTTAAAAATACTCGAAATATAAAAAGTATTTCGATGTTATTTGCCTGTATCGGAACTAATCAACAAAAAGACTGTTCATCAAACCGTTTATTTTCTCTTTTCTGCTTTCAGTCTGCTCACTGTCTTTTGCTATCGTGATAACATCTCCCTCTTTTACACCGTTCGGAAGAGCGGAAGACGGAATATTTATGAATTTGCCGTTTTCCGCCTCACACACCGCAAAGCAATCCTCAAATCTGTCTATAATAAAAATTCTCATATACCGTCAGTCCCTTTCACAGATAAATGTTAAATCGTGTCCGTCCGAAACCACGGAAATATTTCCGTTAATATCGGTTCTCAAAATTTCTGCGCCGATATTTTTCCAGCGTTCAAGAGATTGGGAATGAGGATGACCGTATGAATTGCCCTCGCCAACCTCTATAACTGCGTAATCGGGTTTAACGGTGCGGACAAAATTTTCGCATGATGAGGTGCTGCTGCCGTGATGACCAACCTTAATAACGTCGGACTCAAGCTGTTCGTTTGAATATTTATTTAACAGCTCTTGCTCCGCCGTCTCCTCGGCGTCACCCATAAACAGAAAAACATTGCCGCCGTATTCAAGCCTTACAACCGCCGAATAATTATTAAGATCATCGTAACCCGTGCCGACAGGCGCGAGCAAATCTATTGAAAGATTATCGCCGTTATAAATAACAGTATCGGCAGACGCCGTTTTTATTGAAAGCCCTTTATCGGACACAGACTGAAGTAAATTTTCAAAAGTGCGCGTATCTGTTTGCACTTTCGGCATATATATTTCACCTATATCAAAGCCGTTCACTATTTCGGTCATACCGCCGATATGGTCGGCGTGCGGGTGAGTTGCAACAAGGTAATCAATTTTTTCGTATCCCAAAGAAGATATTTCATCGTAAACGGTTTCGGCATAATCAGCAGTTCCCGCGTCAATAAGCATACATTTTCCGTTTGGAAGTTGAATAAATTCGCTGTCACCCTGACCCACATCCAAAAAATTCACAACAATCGTTCCCTCTGTTTGCAAATTTTTGTTTTCAAGCGAAGTGCTTGCGGGCATTCCGAAATTAAAATAACTCACCGCCGCAATAATTGCAAGGGCTATCGCCGCTGCCGCTGAAATTATAGACTTTTTAAGTTTCATTTCTCAAATCTTACCTTAATTGAATTCGCGTGCGCGGTAAGTCCCTCGGTATCGGCAAGCGTAACAATCTCGTCCTTTGCCTCGGCAAGTTCCTCGCGCGTGTAGTAAATAAATGAGGATTTTTTAATAAAGCTGTCCACAGAAAGCGGACTGAAAAATCTTGCCGTGCCGCTTGTCGGCAGCACATGATTTGGTCCCGCAAAATAATCTCCGAGCGGCTCCGGCGACCAGCTGCCGAGAAATACGGAGCCTGCGTTATCAATAAGTCCAATATATTTTAAAGGTTCTTCAACACAAAGCTCAAGATGCTCGGGCGCAAGCTCGTTCGCAAAATCTATCGCCTGCGAAAGCGTGTCGCATATAATAATTTCGCCGAAATCATTGAGTGACTGCTCAATGATATCCCGCCTTTCAAGATATTTTATCTGCCTTTCTATTTCCCTCACTGTTGCACGTGCAACAGTCTCTGATGTTGTGAGCAAAACGGAAGATGCCATTTTATCATGCTCCGCCTGACTCATTAAATCCGCGGCAAGAAAAGCGGGCTTTGCGCTTTTATCGGCAATTATCAGAATTTCAGACGGACCGGCAACCATATCTATGTCAACAACTCCGTAAAGAAGTTTCTTTGCCGTGGCAACAAAAATATTGCCGGGACCCACTATTTTATCAACCTTCGGTATTGTTTGGGTGCCGTAAGCAAGCGCCGCAACTGCCTGCGCTCCTCCGCAGAGAAACACTCTGTCAACTCCCGCAACTGCCGCTGCCGCCATAATATAGGGATTGGGGCTGCCGTCCTTTCCGGGCGGCGTTACCATAACTATTTCCTTAACGCCGGCTATTTTTGCGGGAACTGAATTCATTAAAACAGAGCTGGGATATGCCGCCGTGCCACCGGGAACATATATTCCCACACGGTGCAAGCCGCGCACGCGCTGACCCATAATCACTCCGTTTTCCTTTGTTGTCATCCAGCTTTGCTGAGCTTGGCGCAAATGAAAATCATATATATTGTTTTTAGCGTCTGTTATCGCTTTTTTAAAATCAGGATCAGCAGATTCAAAATATTCAGAAAGCTCCTCCTTTTCAATAACATTTTTTTTAGGAGCCGAGCCGTCAAATCTTACGGTGTACTCGCGAACAGACTCATCGCCGCCGTCTTTAACGCCCTGAATTATCGAGGAAACAATGTCAACAATTTTCCTGTCTGTTTCTCCGCTGCGCTTTTTCAGTTCATTAATAAGCGCGTATTCGTTTTTTCCGTTTGCCTTAGTTATCTTCATATATTACCTCACACATGGCTTGCAAGCTCCATATCGGCAAGAAATTCTTCTATTTCTTCCTTTCTGAGCTTCATAGACGCCATATTAACTATAACTCTCGCGGAAATCGGAATAATCTCCTCAATCGCCACCAGACCGTTTTCTTTTAAGGTTGAGCCTGTTTCCACTATGTCTACTATGCCGTCCGCAAGACCCAAAAGCGGCGCAAGCTCAACGCTGCCCTCAATTTTTATTATGTCTACATCCATACCCTTTGATTTGAAAAATTCGCCTGCAACACGCGGATATTTCGTTGCAATTGTTTTTCTTCTGTAGCCGCTGTAAAAATCAACGCCTTTCGGGCATGCAAGAACAAACTTGCATTTTCCGATGTTCAAATCCATAACCTCGTAGAACGAACTGCCGTGCTCAACAATCGTATCTTTTCCGACAACACCTATATCGCACACTCCGTGTTCAACATAAGTTATAACATCAGGTGCTTTAGAGAGCACAGCCTCATATTTGTCTACAGGAAGAATCAGCCGCCTGCCTTTTTTTTCGAGTTCACTTGTATCAAGACCCATTGTTTTAAAAAGCCTGACAGAGCATTTTTCAAGTCTGCCCTTCGTAAGAGCTATTCTTATTGGTCTTTCAACATTAACCGTTTCATTTTTAACTTCGCAAAGAGCGTTTACGTCAACGGCAAAGCCGACAGCGGGCGCGTCCATTCCAAACTCGGCAAGAAGATTATCGTATCTTCCTCCCGTAAGAATTGTTACCCCCGAACCCTCGGCATATCCTCTGAAAATAACGCCTGTGTAATAATTTGATCGGTTAACAAGACCGAGGTCTATCATAACGCTGTCTGCAATGCCCATGGTTTCAAGTTTTTCATAAAGCGTTTTAATATAGTCGAGCGCCTGTTCCGATTCTGCTCCTCCGTAGAGCTTTTTAGCCTCGTCAAGCACCTCAATACCGCCGAAAAGGCGCGGCAATTTGTGCAGCACGGCGGTTTCGGGACTTTTTTTCATTTTATCAAGAAGATCACCGAGCGCCGCATAATTTTTTCCCTCTATGTAATTGCAGATATCGGCGCGTTCGGTTTGTGTAAGATTCATTTTATTTAGTATTGAATTAAAGAATCCCGCATGACCTATTTCAAGTTTAAACGAATTGAGATTAGAGCGTTTCAAAGCCTGAACAGCCATTGATATAACCTCTGTATCAGCGTCAAGCGAACCGTCTCCAATAAGCTCTATTCCGCTTTGGGGAATTTCATCGGCTCTGCCCGAAAGCTGCTTGCTCCTTATAAAAACATTTTGATTGTAAAAAAGTCTTACAGGAAATTTGCCGTCTCTGAGCCTTGTTGCAACAGGACGCGCTATCGGCATAGTGTTAGCGGGACGCAGCACCGTTGTTCTTCCGTAATTATCAGTCAGCTTATACATTTCGTCGGTTTCAATGCCGGTGTTGCCGCAGTTGAAAACATCAAAAAACTCTATTGCCGGAGTTATAACCTCACGGTATGAATTTTCTTTATAAAGGGCAGAGAGCGTTGCCTCAACAAGTTTTCTGTCGTCACATTCCGCAAACAAAAAATCTCTGCTTCCGTCAGGAGTTATATTTGCATATCTTTTCATAATTTTCACCTAAACGCTTTAGTGTATTAACGCGGTAATATGCTACCATATTAAATTACCAATGTCAACACAAAATAAAGAGAAATCCGATTAAAACAAGGATATTTGGTTGCTGGTCGGCAAATTTCCTATTGCTCCGCACTCTCTGAGCGATTCCACCACGCTTGCGCCTATATGCGCGCGCTCCATAAGGTCGTCGCAGGAAAGAAAATCACCGTTCCCGTCGTTTACGGCGTCCGCAAGTGATTTAGCGGCGTTCTCGCCTATGCCGGAAATTGCCGAAAACGGAAGTCTGATTTTCCCGTTTTCGATTTTGTAAACGCGCCAATCGGATTTATACAAATCAACAGGCAGAAATTCTATTCCCCTGCAAAGCATTTCTATAACTATCTGCAAAATAACATATGTATCAAGCTCTTTTGCGGTAGCTGTGCCGTCTTCACGTTTTTTGCTTATTTCTTCCATTCTCTGTTTAACAGCCGATTTTCCCGCAACTGCGGCAACCGCGTCAAGGTCGCCTCCGCGAACCGTGAAAAACGCACTGTAATATTCTATTGGGTAATAAATTTTATACCACCCGAGTCTGAGCGCGGCAATAACATACGCGGCGGCATGAGCTTTTGGGAACATATATTTGATTTTGTAGCAGGAATCTATGTACCACTGCTCAACGCCTATCGTTTTCATATTCTGCTCATAAGGAGGCAGTTCTTTAGATGCCTTTCCCTTTCGCGTGTATTCCATAATTTTAAAGCAGTCTTTTTTGGAAAGCGGAGATTTTTTACCCGTCGTTCTTTCATATTCATCCGCTTTGTGAATAAGATAAGTCATAATTCCGTCACGGCAGCCTATAACATCGGAAATCGTGCACACTCTGTTTTTAATTAAATCCTGAGCGTTTCCGAGCCATACATCCGTTCCGTGAGAAAGACCCGAAATCTGCAATAAATCCGAAAAGGTTTTCGGCTGCGCCTCAACAAGCATTCCGATAACAAACGGCGTGCCCATTTCTGGTATTGAAAGAGTGCCCGTTTGGCAGTCTATATCCTTTGGCTTAACACCTATCGGTTCCGTTGACGTTATCATCTCGTAGAGCTTTGGATCGCATATATCAACATCCATAGCGGATATACCCGTGGCGTCTTCAAGAAATTTATACAAAGTCGGCACATCGTGACCGAGCTCATCAAGCTTCAGCAGAGTATCATGCAGCGCGTTTTTAAAATCAAAATGAGTTGTTAGCGTTCCCTTTGACGCATCGTCCGACGGATACTGTATCGGCGTAAAATCCTCTGCCTCGTATTCGCTCGGAACCACAACCATTCCGCCGGGGTGCTGACCTGTTGTGCGCTTTATACCCGTACAGCCCACAGTGAGCCTGTCCTCTTCCGCACGGCTAACGGTCATTCCCTTTTCCTCAAGATATTTTTTTACAAATCCGTATGCCGTTTTATCGGCAACGGTTGATATTGTTCCAGCTTTGAAAACGTGCGTTTTTCCGAAAAGCTCCTCTGTGAATCTGTGAGACTGCGACTGAAAATCACCGCTGAAATTAAGGTCTATATCAGGCTCCTTATCACCGTCAAATCCCAAAAACGTTTCAAACGGAATTTCGTGACCGTCTCTGTTCATGGCTTCGCCGCATATTGGGCAGTTTTTCGGCTTTAAATCAAATCCCGAACCAACGGAGCCATTTGTTATGAATTCACTGTTTCTGCACTTCGGGCAAACGTAATGCGGCGCGAGAGGATTGACCTCAGATATGCCGCTTAAATGCGCCACAAGTGAAGAACCTACAGAACCACGGGAACCAACAAGATAACCGTTTTTAACGGAATTTTCAACAAGTCTTTTCGCTATAACATAGAGCACCGCGTAGCCGTGTTTAATAATCGAATCAAGCTCTTTTTCAAGGCGCGGTCCCACTTCATCGGGCAAGGGATCTCCGTATTTTTCCTTTGCGTTTTTATAGCAGATTTCACGCAATTCATCTTCAGCGCCGTCAATATGCGGCTGAAACGTTCCCGGCGGAATTGGAGGAATATCTTCTGTCATATCCGCAATTCTGTTAGGATTATCAATAACAAATTCTTTTGCTCTGTCGCCCGCCCAAGCAAAATCGTCAAGCATTTCCCGCGTGGTTTTGAAATACAGAGGCGCCTGTTTATCCGCGTCCTCAAAATGCATTGAGTGCATAATAATAGCGCGGAATTTAGAGTCTGTTTCATCAAGAAAATGAACATCTCCTGTCGCCACGGTCATCTTTCCGAGTTTGTCCGCAAGAGCGATTATTTTTTTATTTATATTTATTAAATCTTCGGTTGTGTTTACCTTCCAGTAGATATTTTTTCTCTCTTCACCCTTTTTGCTTAGCACATATTCCTCGCTGCCAGTGCGCAGCATAAATTCATTGTTTCCGTTTGGCTGAATTTCAAGATAATCGTAAAAGGACGCAATTTTTTCAAGCTCTTCATCGCTTTTCTCCTCAAGAATAGCCTGATAAACCTCTCCCTGCTCGCAGGCAGAACCGATTATCAAACCGTTTCTGTGCTCCGAAAGAGCTGATTTAGGAATTAGCGGTCTGCTTTTAAAATACTTAATATTACTTGCCGAAATATGCTTATAAAGCGTTTTTCTGCCCTCCGGCGTTTTTATAAGGAAAATGATATGATAGCGCTTAAAGCTGTGCGCCTTCATATTCATAAAATCGGGATACTTTATATCGTCAACAAGATATCCCTCCATACCGCAGATAAGTTTTATGCCGGCTGCTTTTGCCGCCGCATAAGCCTCGGGCAATGCCTGAACAACACCGTGGTCTGTTATCGCAACGGCACGGTGACCCCACGCGGCAGCTCTTTTAACAAGCGCTGAAGGCGGTGAAACACCGTCCATCATTGAAAGCGAAGTATGCATATGCAGCTCAACGCGCTTTTCTTCAGCATCATCCTCTTTTTCCGCTTTTAAAACCGTTTCAATAGAAAATGGCGTAACCATATATTCGTTTGAAAATTTATCAAGCTTGTAGCTGCCTCTCACAATAACTGTTTTAGCATTCTCAATCTTGCTGATAACACGCGAAAGCGCACTCTTGTTTTCAAACATTTTAACAGTCAGCGATGAGGTGTAGTCCGTTATATCAAACGTAAAAATAGTAAAATCGCCTTTGCGGGTGTCCTTTGACTCGGTTTTCAGTATATCGCCCCAAACAGTTATGGTGCCGTCCTCTATGCTGACGCTTTCAATCGGCACAGGATCATCGCGTATAGTATTGCCGAATATAACCTTTGCCGTGTCTATGTAAATCGGGAGATTTCCAAGCAGCTTGTGTTTCACGGGCTCATTCTCATTTTTCAAAGACTCCTGCTCCGCTCTTTCGGCAACAGCCTCTTTAACCGCCTTTTCCATATCAAAGGCTTTTGTTTCAATCAGCTCGGCTTTAAGAGAAAGACCGAACATATCAGAAATTGTTTCTTCTATAAGCTCGGGAATTTTCTGACTGCTGAGAATATCAAATCCGCCGTTTTTCAAACTTATCGTGAGCTTGTCCCCGTCAAGATTCACATCCGCGTTTTCAAAAAAGCCGTTGGCAGCGCTGTTTTTTCTTTTAACATATTCAATAACAGAGCCGAAATACGAGGTTTCAAAAAGTTCGCTGAGATACCTTGGCTTTATGGAAACCTTTTTCAAATTCATACTTTCGGCAATGCTGTTTTCCGCAGTTACTATCTCCGAATACTCAACAAGCTCCGGAAGATTTAAAACAATCAGCAGTTCCCTATCATCTCTTTTCACGGAGAAATGTGTGATAACACCGTCTCCGAGGCAGGAGAGCTGATAATTTTCAACATTATTGCTAAAATAATCTTTAAATAAATTCATTACAGTTTATCTATCTCTTTCATCAATTCTTCAAGAAGCTTATCCTCGGGCACTTTTCTTAGTATTTCGCCCTTTTTAAAAATAAGCCCGCTTCCGTCTCCGCCGGCAATTCCTATATCTGCCTCTTTTGCCTCTCCGGGACCGTTTACAATACAACCCATAACGGCAACTTTGATAGGCTTTTTGCAATCTTTCAGTCTTTCTTCTACCCGCTTCGCAAGACCTATTAAATCTATTTTAGTTCTGCCGCAGGTGGGGCATGAAATAAGATATGGACAATCATTTTTAAGCCCTATGGCTTTAAGTATATCAAACGCCGCAAAAACTTCTTTTACAGGAGCGTCCGAAAGGCTGACCCTAATCGTGTCGCCGATACCTTTGGTTAGAAGTGAGCCTATACCGACTGCCGATTTAATAATACCCATTCTTTCGGTTCCCGCCTCGGTTACCCCGAGGTGCAGCGGATAACTGCATTTTTCGGCGGCAAGCTCATATGTGGCTATCATCGTGTTTACATCAGACGATTTAATTGAAATAACAATATCGTTAAAATCGAATTTTTCAAGAAGTGAGGCGTGATAAAGCGCCGACTCAACCATTGCGTCAGGAGTGGGAGAGCCATACTTTGCAAGTATTTCCTTTTCAAGACTGCCGCTGTTTACGCCTATTCTTATAGGAAGTCCTTTTCTCTTGCAAATATCGGCAACGGCTTTGACTCTTGACTCATCGCCGATATTTCCGGGATTTATTCTTATTTTGTCTATTCCGCGTTCCGCCGCTCCTATCGCGAGCCTGTAATCAAAATGTATGTCGGCAACAAGCGGCGTATCCACGGCGTTTTTAATAGGCTCAATGAGATTGAGAGCCGCCTCGTTCGGTATCGCGAAACGGATAACCTCACAGCCTGCCGCGGCAAGCTCCTTAGCCTGCTCAACCGAGCGTTCTATATCAGACGCGGGAATATTTAGCATTGATTGAACGAGTATCGGCGAATCGCCGCCTATAAAAGTGTTTCCGAGTTTTATTTTCTTAGTTTCTCTTCTCTTAATCATAATTCACCTATAAAATCTAAAATAACTTTGTTATATCCGAAAAAGTAACAAAAAACATCAGTATAAGCAACAGAGCAAGACCAACGGCGTTTATAATATATTCCCATTTCGGAGGCAGTTTGCGCCTTGTGATTCCTTCGGCAATCAGCAAAAACAAACGCCAGCCGTCAAGCGCGGGTATCGGGAAAAGATTAAAAAGCCCCACATTTATAGTAAGCAGCGCCATTATTCTCAGCATAGATAACATACTTGTTTTGACGGCGTCTGAAACCACCGAAACGGCGCCCACCGGTCCGCTGAGATCGGAAAGGCCGTATCTGCCCACTATTATATCATGAACGGAAAGGAAAACCATTCGCGCATATGAAATAAAATTGTTGAAACTGCTTGATATAACGCTGACAAAGCTTTTTTCCGTGCCCAAAAGCCAGAAATCCATAGATATAAACTGATGTGATTCATATGTTTCTGTTAGAAAAGCAACATTTAACTCTACGTTTTCGCCGTCTCTTTCAACAACCATTTCAACCGTGTCGTCTGCCGAGCGTGAAAGACCGGTTTGCACATCTGTGGGAGTATAAATACGCATACCGTCTATATTGATGATTTTATCGCCCTCGCGCAGACCGCTTGAATAACTGACGGCATTATCGTCAAATCGAGCCACGGTGGTGGTGCCCACTAAATCCTGCGTGTTTATTATACAGAGCACAATAACAAATCCGAGAATGAGATTCATAACAGCGCCCGCCGCAACAACAAATATGCGTGCCGCAACTCTCTTTTTTGAAAATGAGCCTTCCTCATCGGAATCCTCACTTTCACCCTCCATAGAACAGTAACCGCCGAATAAAATCCATCTCAAAGAATAAGTGGTTTCGCCCTTTTTAAACGAAAAGACCTTTGGTCCCATTCCTATTGAAAATTCGTTGACTTTAATTTTCATAAGTCTGGCGGCAACAAAATGACCGCCCTCGTGAATTATTATAATAAGCTCAAAAAACAGAACCGCAATAATTATGGGGTAAACCGTGTTCCAAACAGATGTTAAATTCACTTAACCGCCTCTTTAACATATTCCCTTGCCGCCCTGTCTGTATTCAGAACATCGTCAAGGGTGAAATTTTTATTTTTCGGAGCTTTCTGCATTGCCTCATCATTAAGATATGCAATATCGGTAAATTTAATTTTACCCTGAAGAAAAAGTTTAACACTTTCTTCATTAGCGCCGTTAGCTGCCGCGGGGTGAAGTCCGCCCGCCTTTATCGCCCGCCTGCAAACATCTATACACTTAAAAGTATCATAATCGGGCTCATAAAAGGTTAACCTGCCGTAATCGGTGAGCGAAAGCTCAAAAACGGGGCTCGGCAGCCGCTCGGGATACGTGAGAGCATACTGAATGGGAATCCGCATATCGGGAACTCCAAGCTGGGCTATCATTGAATTATCCTGATAAACTATGGCGGAATGAACAACGGATTCTCGATGAACAACAATTTCTATATTCTCATTCGGCATATCGAAAAGCCATTTAGCCTCTATAAATTCAAGCCCCTTATTCATCATAGTAGCGGAATCTATCGTTATCTTTGCGCCCATGTTCCAATTGGGATGTTCAAGCGCGTCCGCGGCAGTTACTTCGCGGAGCTCATCTTCCTTTTTGCCGAAAAAAGGTCCTCCCGAAGCGGTAAGAATTATTTTTTTCACAGCCTCTTTGCGCGGACTGCCCTGCAAAGCCTGAAAAATTGCCGAGTGTTCACTGTCCACAGGCAAAATTGAAACACCGTATTCCTTTGCGAGATTAGTAACAAGATTTCCTCCCGCAACAAGCGTTTCCTTGTTCGCAAGCGCAATCGTTTTTTTAGCTTTGATCGCCTCAATTGTCGGGCGCAGCCCAATCATTCCCACAACCGAATTCAAAACGGTGTCCGCGCCTTTATAAACAGCGCATTCAATCAGTCCCGGCATACCGCACAAAACTTTTGTTGCTGTGTCCGCAATCTTAACTTTCAGTTCATTCGCTGCCTTTTCATCCATCATACATACAAGCTCGGGAGAAAATTCGCGAACCTGACGTTCCATTAAATCAACATTTGAATTTGCGGTTAGGCATTTTACCTTGTAGCCGTGCATACGGCAAACATCGAGCGACTGCGTTCCGATTGAACCTGTTGAGCCGAGTATTGATAAATTTTTCATATTAATTCACATAGCCTTTCCAGCCACAAATAGCATTTTAAATCACAATAACCCTTTCTGTGGCCGGACAAGGCGTTATGTGAATTTAGCCATCTCAAAATTATGCCATAGGCAAATTTTGAGGGCATTATAATCGGATATAGTGTGATTTTTCACACTATTTACCTCAACAAAAAGCTACAAGCGCTATAACGTAAGTGAGCGGGAGTGTAAAAAGAACCGAATCGAATCTGTCCATAACACCGCCGTGACCCGGGAAAATTTTTCCGAAATCCTTAACGCCGAAATTCCTTTTTAAAACAGACGCGCTGAGATCGCCCATCATTCCCATTATTGAAACAGGAACGCTGCACAATATCAGAATCGTGGTGCCTGCCTTATCAATTCTGTAATTCGCAAAGTGATTATACAGAATAAATGCCACAGCGTTTAAAATCAAGGAAAAAATAATTCCGCACGCGGCGCCCTCAACAGTCTTTTTAGGGCTGATATTCGGGCTCATTTTGTGTTTCCCGAATGCCATTCCTCCAAGCTGCGCGCCGCTGTCTGTTCCGAGAGCACAGATTAGAGCGAAGAAAATGAGATATATCCCAAATTGCTCGTTCAAAAACATATCGCGCAGCCTTACAAAAATTGAAAAGGCAAACGGAACAAGCACACTCGCAAACACGGAAACGGCAACATGCTCAAACGAGGTGTGCGAATAACCCTTGAGCATTGCAAGGAGAAATACCAATACAAGCAGAATTACATAAACCGACTGGGGAGCAAAGCTGATAACCTTATCCCATATTTCGGGAGAAACAAGCGGAGAAAGTGCAACAGGACTTGCGAAAAACGGAACTGCGGCTGAAAATGCCGTGCCGACCGTTAATATAAATTTGTTGCTAACCTTTGCGCATCTCATTATTTCATTAGACGCAACTGCCGATAAAAACGCAACAAGCGCAACCATAACAGGCGTGTCTATCTGCCACACAACAAGTGCGAGCACGCAAAGCAGAATTATTGCCGTTATAACTCTCTGTTTCATATTCTTATCCTCCGAATCTTCGGTTTCGCTTTTCAAATTCCGAAAGCGCAGTATGCAAATCTTTTTCGCTGAAATCGGGCCACAAAACATCGCTGTACCAAAATTCGCTGTAAGCGGCCTGCCACAAAAGGAAATTTGAAAGCCTTTCCTCGCCGCTCGGTCTTATTATCAAGTCGCAATCCGGCGATGTATAAACATTTCGGCTTATATCGTCTTCTGTGATTTCTGTCTTGCCCTGTGAAATCAATCTGTTTACGGCAGAAACGATTTCCTGCCGCCCGCCGTAATTAACAGCAACGTTTATCAGCGTGCCGTTTCTTTTTGATGTTTCGCGCTCCGCGTCGTCCATAAGCTCAAGCAGTTCTGAAGATATTCCGTTTCTTTCGCCCACAAATTTAACTATTATATTTCCGCTTGCTTCCATATCTGCTTTTGCTTCTAAAAGAAAATCGTGAAAAAGATTCATCAGTGTGTCAACCTCTTCTTTAGGTCTTTTCCAATTTTCGGTTGAAAACGCATAGAAAGTAACCTCTTTGATTCCGAGATTTTCGCATTCCTTAGAGATTTTTTTAAAAACCTCAGCGCCCGCCTTATGACCGGCAGTTCTTGGAAGTCCGCGTTTTTTAGCCCATCTTCCGTTGCCGTCCATTATTATTCCTAAATGATTCGGCAGCACGGAAAACTCAGCCGTTTTTTGACTTTTTTTTGCGAATAAAGCCATTTATTTCACTCCTTTAACGAGAGAATGGCGGAGGTGCATTATCCTCCGCCTCTTTAAAAATCGGTTAGATAGAAATGATTTCCTGTTCTTTTTTCTTTTCCATCTCTTCAGTTTGTTTAACGTAGTTGTCTGTGATTTCCTGAAGTTTCTTTTCGCCGTCTTTCTGATCGTCTTCTGTTATCTGACTGTCTTTTTTAAGCTTTTTTAAATCATCCATAGCGTCGCGGCGTACGTTGCGTATTGCAACCTTTGCCTCTTCGGCACGTTTGGAAATTTCTTTAACAAGCTCCTTACGGCGTTCCTCGTTGAGCTGCGGAAAAACAAGGCGAATAACCTTTCCGTCGTTGCTTGGATTAATCCCGATATCAGAGGTGTTGATGGCGCGCTCAATATCTTTCAGCGTAGACGCGTCCCACGGCTGAATCATAAGCACTCTCGGCTCAGGAACACTGATTGCCGCCATCTGATTGAGCGGTGTGGGACTGCCGTAATATTCAACAGATATTCTGTCGAGCACTGCCGGATTTGCCCTTCCCGCGCGAACCGCCTTGTAGTTCCTTTCAAGAGAATCCAAACATTTTTCCATTTTTTCTTTAGTTTTACTAAACAGAGCTTCCATAATGATTCACATAGCCTTTCTTAATTATTTTTTACAAGTGTGCCTATTGCTTCACCGCAGACCGCCTTGCATATAGTATCGGGGTCGTTAAGATTAAACACAAGAATAGACATATCATTGTCTTTGCAGAGTGAAAACGCGGTTGAATCCATAACCTTTAAATCTCGGTTAATTGCCTCTTTAAATGACAAAGTATCAAATTTAACGGCGTCTTCAAATTTGTTTGGGTCTTTATCGTAAATCCCGTCCACATTTGTAGCCTTTAAAAGAACATCTGCGTTTATTTCAACGCTGCGAAGAGCGGCAGCCGTGTCTGTTGAGAAAAACGGCGAGCCCGTTCCGCAGCCGAAAATAACGATTCTGCCTTTCTCAAAATGGCGAATAGCCTTATTTCTGATATACGGCTCTGCAATCTGACGCATTTCTATTGCCGTCTGCACTCTGACAACCGCTCCGAGCTGTTCAAGAGCGTCACAAAGCGCAAGTGAGTTCATTGCCGTTGCAAGCATTCCTATATGGTCTGCTCTTGTTCTGTCCATTCCCTCGCTCGTTCTGCCTCTCCAGAAATTTCCTCCGCCGACAACTATTCCAACTTCAACGCCCATATCGGCAATCTTTTTTACCGATTTGCATATTGAAATAACAGTATCGTTATCTATTCCCGTAATCTTTGAACCTGCAAGAACCTCGCCCGAAAGCTTGAGCAAAATCCGTTTGTAAGCAATGCCCATATTTTTACCTCCATTATAAGACGCCGCAAAGTATCCCACGCTTAAAAGTCAGCGCAGGGCACACTTTTTCCGCCGCACTAAAACGCGGAAGGCGTCCCGCCTAAGTTATATATTAATATATTTTAAATTTAAAGTAAATAGTTATAAAGAAAAAAGGTGGTAAATTTACCACCTTTTAATAAATAATTTATTGATACATCAGAATATACCTATGATCGCGCATATTAACAATTCCGTCGCCGTTAAAATCAAGTATAAAGCCCTGATCGAGCGGAACATCCTCGGTGTGATAACCAAGGCAGCTGTTAAACAGCGGAACAACTATTGAAATCGGATATTTAACTCTGTCACGGCAAACTGTGCAATCGTAATAGAAACATTTTCCCGTAATTTCTTCACCTGTCTCATTGCAGAATCTGTAGCTGTGCCCTGTTGCCGGAATCGTTATATCTTTGGTTTCCGAGCAACGCGTGCAATGAGCGGTTGCGGTTCCCTCTTTGGTGCAGGTTGCCGCCTGGGTAACGCTTGCGTTTTCCTCGTCAAAATTATGACCGAGAGCCGGTGTCTTTACCTGAACAAGCTCTTTGCAGACTTCACATGTGCCCTGATTCGTTCCCTCGTCGGTGCAATTAGCTTCGTTTAAAACTTGAAAATCCTCAGCATTATCAATATTGTGACCAAGCGCCTCGATTTCATAAGTTCTTGACGCGGTGCAGCGTGAACACTGCTGCTGTGCCGTTCCTCTTTCCGTGCATGTAGGAGGTCTGAGCACTGTTTCATTTGTATAATCGTGACCTAACGCCGCCGGTGCGTAAGGATTTTCCAAAACATCTCCGCAGTTAAGGCATGTATAAGACGTGGTGCCGGGCGAAGTACATGTAGGATCTTTTGTAACCTGCCCGCCGTCTCGCTTGTGACCCGTCATTCTCTGTATTTCGGTTTTGGTTTCTCCGCAGACGTCGCAAGTATATTCCGTCTGACCGTTTGAGGTGCAGCTTGCTTCGGAAATAACATCGGTTGTGTAGTATCCCTCAAGCCACTCGTCGTGAACAATTTCATCGCGCTCATTGGAGCAAACAGAACATCTGTAAGAATTATAAGTATGACCGTTATCTCTTGTTTCGGTAGTCACAAGATCCTCGGTGTGACCTTTTGCGGGCACGGTTTCCGTAACGCTTTCTCCGCATACGGTGCAGACTCCCGTGCGGGTTCCCGGTTCGGTGCAGGTAGGATCGGTGGAAGATGAATAATTATCTATCTTATGTCCGCCCGACTGCACATACGTTATCTTAGGACGTGTGTCGCAAATATCGCACGTCCATGTTTCAAATCCGCCTCTTGTGCAGGTGGCTGTTGTTGTAACCGTATAGTGCCCCTCAACCCACTCCTTGTGGGTATAAACACAGTTTTCCTCTTGACAGACGGTACACTGCTGAAATTCATAAATGTGTCCGTCAAGCTCCGTCATATCAGAGGTTTCATATGTTTCATATGAGTGCCCTGTTGCCGGAATAACTTCCGTTTCGGTATAGCCGCAAACATCGCATACATACTTTTTTTCGCCGTCTTCCGTGCAAGTTGCCTCATTTACGATACTTTCAACCATATTGGTGTGCATACAGCCGTCAAGCGGAATAAATTTATATCCCTTTTCATCGGCATAAGTCTGCGTTGTTGAGCGGGCATAGCCGTGGAAAGTAATTGTCTGCTGAGATCCGGCAAAGGGATCATCGCCAATTAAACCGTTATAATTGCACGTTCTGCTATAAACATAAACATTCATTAATGCGAACTGGTTAGAAAAAGAACGAGTGTTTATATCGGTAATCTGCTCGGGAATATAAGCAGTCGTCATAGCGCAGTTATAGAAACACCACTGGCTGACCGTTGTAACACTGTCTCCCCAATTAACATTTTTTACTCCTGCATTATAAAACGCGTAGTTTCCCGTGGAGGTTATCTGATTTCCGTAGGTTACGTCTGTAAGGCTTGTGCACCCGTCGAACGCGTGGCCGGTGGTGCCTCCTATATCGGTGAGGCTGTCCGGGAAAGTGACGCTTTCAAGAGCTGTGCAGTCGGCAAATGCGTATCCGTCCAACGACTGGAGCCCTTCGTTAAACTCAACGCTCCTGAGTGAGGAATCAAATCTGAACGCTTCAGAACCTACCGTTTTAACGCCCGCACCGAATTTTATCGTTTCAAGCGACGTCATACCGTCAAAAGCTCCCATCGCAATACTTGCAACGGAATCCGCCATTTCAACACTTGTAACGGCACTCATATTATAGAAGTTGAACGAACCTATACCTGTGATGCCGTCTTCTATAATGATTTTCTGGCATTCCTCTCTGTAATCGTGCCAAGGCGCGCTGCCTATGCCTCCCACTGTTCCTTTAATATATGTTTTTGTTGTGCCATTACCGCTGATAGTAAGCGTTTTTGTGTCTGTGTCATAAGTATAAGTTGCATTTGTGCCGCAGCTCCCGCTTGCGGCGGCAAATAACATACTCACGTCTGTAAACGTTACAACAGACACAAACAGCACGAGCGACATTAAAACAGACATTATTTTTCTCACTTTAAAATCACCTCGTAAGTTCATAAAAAAGAATTACACTATTAATTATATTATATCAAAATACAATTTTTTTGTAAATATGGCACAATGCAACAATCCTCGTACCTTTTTTTAGTTAAAAAGACAATGAATTTGTTCCGCCAGCATACAATTTCAGTCAATTTTAAATTTAATAAGCCCGCCTCTGTGCGAATATCCCGTATTCCACAAGGTGTTAAGGTCAAACATAATATATTCACCATAGGAAACAAGCTTTACCATTGTTGTTTTATCGGTTATTTCGTAACCTGTGATAAGATACCAGTGCCACACAAAATCCTTCAGCGCGGGATTTGAGTGCCTAAGGGTAAGGCAAGGAATCGGATATCCGCCGTTAATTTGCGATACTATAAAGTTTCTTGCGCTGTCTGTGCTTTCATTTCCCGAAAAACCGCTTAAAGCAAGCCTTTTTTCGCCCATATCGGAGAGATATGCATTAACACCGTTTATATATATTTCAAGGGAATCTATACCGCTTATACGCGGGTGAAGATAAGGTTTTATAATGTTTGAAAAGGCAATGTAATCTTCTTTACTTATAATATCGGCATCATATGGATAAAGACTTTCAAGATATTTGTGCTTTTTGAAATAAATGAAGCTGTCGCAGGCCGTAACGGCTGCGCAGCCTCCCATTTTCATCATTATATTTGAAAATCTGTCCTGATTAAAGCCGTAATCATTGCCGACTTTAAAAAAACCGAGTTCTTTTTTCATATCTGAATACCTTTATATATCTCTTTTTTCGGCTTAATTAGGAACAATCAAAGCTCTTTTTTAAGCAACGGAGAGCCAAACCTATTGTGTTCGGCTTCCCCGTTTTTTAAACTCATTTTACGAAAATATTTATTCATAAAAACCTATTTCGGAAATTGCGGGCGTGCCTCTGCTTTGACGTATAACAAGCCTTGCGCCTATACATTTTTTGGAACGAAGTTTAATGATTTTTTTAGAGCCGATAATCGTTTTCGACGCGGCTTTTTTATATTTTCCGTTTAACTTTTTAATATAAATATCAAACGCCTCAACACGCTGAGAAAGGCGTATGTCCTCGCTTATAATAACGTATTTCAGCTTTTTTAACGAATCAAACTCAAAATCTATAAAGCCGTCGTTTTTGGTAAGCTGACCGAGCCTTTCAACAAGTATCGGATTTTCTGTCATTTCGTTGATTTTTTTGCCGAGACCCTTTAACACCCTCACGTCCTTTGAATATATAACGCCCTTTGACGTTGGCGGAACATTCAACAGCAGAGTGCAGTTATTTCCAACCGAATTGAGGTAAATATTAAATAGCTTTCTTGAGCTTTTAACTGTTTTATTTTCATTTTTAGACCAGAACCAGCCCTTTCGTATTGAAACGTCAACCTCGGCGGGATACCAGCAAAGATAGGCATTTTTGGACAAAACGGCTCTGCTTCCCAAATCATCATCCGTAGATTTTAAGCGCTGTAATTTTGCGGCGTCTTTTTCATCGTGCTGGCTGTTTTTTGAAACCGATTCCGTATCGCGAAGATAGGCGGGAACAACTGAAAACTCGGATTTTCTTGTTTTTCCGGCCTCGTTTCCTACCCAACGTATATCGGGACCGCAAACAGCGATATTTGCGTCCGGCTGCAACGTTCTTATCAGTTTATAATAGCGATCCCAGTCGTATTCAAACTCGCGCGCTCCTGTGCCCTTTGCCCCGTCGAACCAAACTTCGTTTATTTCGCCGTAATTCGTGAGCAGCTCTGTGAGCTGATTGCAGAAATAATCGTTGTAGTCCGGCGTTCCGTAAGTAGGCTCGTGCATATCCCAGGGAGATAAATACACGCCGAAATCAATCCCGCCGTTACGGCACGCGTCTGATACCTCTTTAACGATATCGCCCTTATAATCCGTGTATTTCACCGAAAAAGAGCTATATTCCGTTGGCCAAAGGCAAAATCCGTCGTGGTGCTTGCAGGTGAGAATTATGCCGCTTGCGCCCGCGGCTTTAACGGTGTTTACCCATTGCTCGGGCTTGATTTTTTTTATATTGAAATCCGAAACGGTTTCCACTCCCGCTCCCCATTCTCTGCCTGTTGCGGTGTTCATTCCGAAATGAACAAAGCAGTAAAACGGCTTTCTTGACAGGCGGTATTGATTTTTTGACGGCGCTACAGAAATATATCTGCTCACCTCGTTATCAAAAAGCGGGTAACCGTTGTTATAATTCGTCCAATTCTTTTCAAATGAATTACTCATATTAATTTACATAGCCTTTCTGACCACAAACAGTAATTAAAATCACGATATTCCTTGCAGAAATCGGACAAGGCGTGATGTGAATTTAGCCATCTCAAAATTTAACAGTTAAATTTTTGGCACCTAAATCGGCTGTTGCAATCACATCCGTGTGGTTTATCACACTATTCTTCCTCGGTTTTTATCACTGATAAAATTGTCCTTGTCGCACAAATTCCAAACGAATCTGCCTCGGATATAACGCAGTGTTTCGGCAAAAGTCATTCTAAACGGCTGACTGCGTTTTTCAACAGAATCAAAAACATCGGTGATAAGCGGCGAACCCAACGCGCTTACTTGAGCTGCGGAAATTGCAACTATGCCGCTGTCATCGGGCATTGTAACCGTTTTCCTGCCTTTAACATCAATCTCTGTGATATAAAAATACATACCCTTTGCAAAATTATCGTTGCCGTTTGTGTGCGTATGGGTTGCGATATAACCTATTTTGCCTTTTTTTACATAAGCAACATCGCCGAGATCGGGCAAATCCCAATCGGCAAAGTTTTCAAAGGCGGAAAGAATATTTTTTGAAACAGGTTTGCCGTCCACATAAAATTCGGCATCTTTATCCCCCGAAAGAGAAGCGCATAAAAGGCACAGTTTTTCGGTGCTTTCATCAATTTTAACAGTCTGCCCGTTCATAACGAAAGCGTTTTTATCAGTTTGAGAAATCTTAAAATCAACACCCGCAACTTTGATTGAATTCGGAATTATTTCACGCGGAATACTAATTTCAAAATCGGAATTATTGCCGCCTTGAGCTGTGATTATACTTTTATCGTATTCAATTTCAACGGGAGTTGATTCCGATTTGCGTCCGCGGACACTGCTCTGTTTAAGAGTCAGCGCAAAGCTCTTGATTTCATAAGGCTTAAATGAGGTGCAAAGTCTTCCGTCTTTAACCACAGCGTCTTTTTTATGCTCCTCGCTTGCGTAAACTTCCCGTGCCGACTCTATTCCCTCTCCCATTTCAAAAGTGAAATTGTCAACATTTTCGTTTGCGCCCTCATTAAAACGAACGATTATTTCATCACTGTTTTCAGCCATTTTTACGGCTCGGATGATAACTCTGTTGTCGGAAATCTCGGCAAAACTGTAATGCGTTCCGAGCACACCGCCGTGTTTTTCCGTGGTATAGGCAGTCATAGGCTGAATAAATTTTCTGGCGGCAAGCTGCGTTTCGGCGCCAACGCCTCCGCGATGACTGAATATCGCATATGAATATCTGTTTAAGCCTATATCCATCATAGACTGCATTGAGTCTATCCTGTAATTCCCTTTAGGCGTGTGAAGAACGGTCATTCTCAGTGTGTTGTCTTTAAACTTATCCCAGCCGTATTTGCATTCGCTTATAACGGAAACACCGTATTCACCGTTTTTATCCGTGATATCCGCCCATTTTTGCGCGGGAACCTCAAACAGCTTTTCAGTCATATTCCCGCGCTTTATAGCGCCGAGTCCAAGATCAAATGTAGCCTGCTCGTTTTCACAAGTGAATGCGAATTTGTTTTTCGCCATAGTACAAAGATTTTGCCACTCTATTTCCGAATAAACCTCAACTGATTCGCCGCCGTCCGTGAGCGCGATTATATTTGTAAACAGAGAACGGTTTTTGTCCTGCTGCACAACCTTGTAGGCAACCCTTGCCGGTCCGTTTTCCTCAATACTGATTGTTACAAGTGATGGTGTTCTGTCTGCTTCGCACGCAGCCTCTTTATAATTCATTTCCCAAGCGGGCCACGGTTTTGAGCCGGTGTACTTGAACAGACCGAGAGAAATCGGTTCTTTTAAAAGCTCTGTTTCATCCATTGTTTTATCAAGGATTGAACTTATACATCCCTTTTTGTTGAGGGTTACTATATACTTTTGATTTTCCATAACATTATCGGTGTTAATTGAAATTTCACTTTTTATCCTGCACGGCTCGTGTGACGGGCGGACGTCATAAACGCGCATACCCATACTGTTAACCTCAGCAATAAAAATTATTTTCTTAACCCCGTTTTCGTTTGAAATAATTTGGCTTTTAACCTCTTTTCCGCCGTCGTCAAAAATCCGCACAAACGGTTGCTTTATATCCGTTAAAGAAATTTGAACAGCCCCGCGAACCGATGCCTCGATAGGATTTGAAACAACAACGGGAATTCCGCTGCAAAAATCAGTTTTCATCATAGAAGCAACAGCGCCCGCCGACGCCTCCAACTCTCCCGTTAACTGATTTGCCGCCATCGCGTAGTCATTCCAGCTTCTTCTGTAAACACGCTGAACCGAGGTGCCGGGCATATCATCATGGAATTGATGGGCGATAAAGCGTTTCCAGCTTTTTGTGATAACATCGCGGTTGTAATCTCCCGCGCCAAGATAATGGGCTATAACGCCGTTTCTCTCTGCTATATCCGCAAGCTCTTCGCAACGTCTGTTCCAACGCTTGCCTATTGCGCGCGAAGTGTAGCCGCCTACGCCGTGATTCTGCATAACAAGCTCCGTTTTCCATTCGGGCAGCTTGGCGCGCTGTTCTTCTGTCAATTTTTCATCTATATCACGGTAAATCTCATCTGCCGCCGCCGCGTAAACCTCAATGTTTTCATCAGCGTTCTTATTTATTTCGCTTTCAACATAGGCAACCGATTCTTCTTTCGGCGCGCCGCCCCTGTCTCCTATACCGTGGAATATGTATGTCCAGTTAAGATCGTATTTTTCGTTTTCCTTCAATTTGTTGAGAACAAAATCCCACTTGCGCAGCTGTGTTAAAGTAAAATAATAATCGTGTGGATTGGCGCTTGCATAAATATACTCACCGTCAACGCCGTACCATTTACCGATATCAAACGGCACTCCGTATGCGGAACCCCAAGCAAGCTTTTGCGTTGTAAATCCCTTTAAATTCGCGTGATGGGCTATAGACGGCAAAGCCCAGCCAAAACCGAAACAATCGGGCAAATAGATATCAACGCTCCTTTTGCCGAATGTTTTATCAAAATAAGAATTTCCTATCAGTATATTTCTGAAAAGCGCCTCGGGCGAAGGGATATTTGTGTCTCCGTTTTCAAATGCAGAGCCGCAAACGTTCCATCTGCCTGCCCTTACGTATTCTTTAACCTTTTCAAACAGCTCAGGATAATATTCTTCCATCAGCTCATAGCGGTATGAGCCCTCAAAGTTAAATTTATACGTTGGGTATTTTTCAAAAAGCTTAAAATTATCAACAAGAGTATTATAAATATATTTTGAAACCGTAGTTTCAAAGTCCCAGCTCCATACAGTGTCCAAATGAGCCGTTGCAACTGTGTAAATTTTCTTTTTACTGTTCATATCCACACCTCTGAATAAAGATAAACGGGAAGAATTTTCAAAAATTTTCCCGTTTTCCGATTTTTAAACGGCAACAATATTTACAAGTTTACCCGGTACATAAATTTCTTTTTTAATTGTTTTGCCCTCTATTGCTGCCGCGATTTTTTCATCTTTTTTTGCAAGAGCAAGCACTTCTTCTTTAGATAAATCGGTTGGAACAGTTATGCGAGAACGAACCTTTCCCATTATCTGAAGCACAATCTCAACATTGTTTTCAACAGTTTTTGCTTCGTCAAAATCGGGCCATTCAGCCTCGTTTACCATTCCGCCGAAATTCATAACCTGCCACAATTCCTCCGTAACGTGCGGTGCAAACGGGTTGAGGAGAATCGTGAGCGTTTTAAGTTCTTTTTTCGTTACGCTGCCCTTTTCATACATCTTATTAATAAGCGTCATCATAGCGGCAATAGCAGTGTTGCATTTGAGGTTATCAATATCCTCGGTAACCTTTTTAATCGTTTTATGCATAAGCGCTTCAAGCTCGGGGCTGTATTCGTTGCCTTCTTCCGCAATTTCCTGAAGATTCCAAAAACGCTCAACAAATCTTTTGCAGCCCTTTATAGAATCGGAATTCCACGGAGCAGCCTTTTCAAAATCGCCTATAAACATTTCGTAAAGGCGCATGGTATCAGCCCCGTACTTATCCACGATTTCATCGGGGTTAACAACGTTTCCGCGTGATTTACTCATTTTTTCTCCGTTTTCACCGAGAATCATACCGTGCGAGGTGCGTTTCTGATAAGGCTCTTTTGTGGGCACAACGCCTATGTCATAAAGGAATTTGTGCCAGAAACGGCTGTAAAGAAGATGAAGCGTTGTGTGCTCCATACCGCCGTTGTACCAATCAACAGGAGACCAATACTCAAGCGCCTCTTTTGACGCAAGCGCATTGTCGTTGTGAGGATCCATATATCTCAGAAAATACCAGGAGGAACCCGCCCACTGCGGCATGGTATCCGTTTCTCTTTTTGCGTTTCCGCCGCAATGCGGGCACTTCGTGTTTACCCATTCGGTCATTTTTGCAAGCGGAGATTCGCCCGTATCTGTCGGCTCGTATGAATCAACCTCGGGAAGTCTGAGCGGCAGTTCGCTTTCGGGAATGGGAACATAACCGCATTTGTCACAATGAACAATCGGAATAGGCTCGCCCCAATATCTTTGGCGGCTGAACACCCAGTCACGCAGCTTGAAGTTTACCTTTTCTCTGCCCTTTCCCTCTTTTTCAAGCCATTCGATCATAGCCTTTTTTGCATCCTCAACGGAAAGGCCGGTGATAAATCCGCTGTTTACAAGAACACCTGTATAACAATCGGTAAATGCCTCTTTCTGAACATCCTTGCCGCCTGCAACAACCTCTATTATAGGCAAGTCGAATTTTTTGGCGAATTCCCAGTCACGAGTATCGTGGGCGGGAACGGCCATAATGGCGCCGGTACCGTATGAAGTGAGAACGTAATCTGAAATGAAAATCGGAATTTCGGCGTTGTTTACGGGGTTAATGCCCATAACTCCGCTCAGTTTTACGCCTGTTTTATCTTTGTTAAGCTCCGTGCGCTCAAAATCGCTCTTGTGAGCCGCCTCGTTCTGGTAAGCGCGGACTTCATCTATATTGGAAATGTTATCCGCCCATTTTTCAATAAGCGGGTGTTCGGGCGATATAACCATGTATGTAGCTCCGAACAAAGTGTCGCACCTTGTGGTATATACAGTCAGCTTGTCGCCGAGAGTCGTTTTAAAATCCACCTCGGCGCCCGTGCTCCTGCCTATCCAATTTCTCTGCTGAACCTTTACTCTCTCTATAAAATCAACGTCGTCAAGGTCTGCCGCAAGGCGGTCTGCATAATCAGTGATTTTAAGCATCCACTGGCTCTGTTTTTTGCGTATAACCTCTGAACCGCAGCGCTCGCACACGCCGTTTACAACCTCCTCGTTCGCAAGCACGCATTTGCAGGAGGTACACCAGTTAACAGCCATTTCTTTTTTATACGCAAGACCCTTTTTGAAAAGCTGTAAAAATATCCATTGAGTCCATTTGTAATATGAGGGGTCTGTTGTGTTTATTTCTCTCGTCCAATCAAATGAAAAACCGAGCGCCTGCAGCTGCTGCTTGAAATGAACCACGTTCTTTTTTGTTACTTCGGCGGGATGTATGTGATTTTTAATTGCAAAATTTTCCGTTGGAAGACCGAAAGCATCCCAGCCCATCGGATAGAGCACGTTATATCCCTGAAGTCTTTTTTTCCTCGCAACTATATCAAGCGCCGTATAAGAGCGGGGGTGACCGACATGAAGTCCTTGCCCGCTTGGATAAGGAAATTCAACAAGGCAATAAAATTTAGGCAGGGAATAATCATCCTTCGCCGCAAACGTATTCTGACTGTACCATAAATTCTGCCATTTCTTTTCAATTTCTTTAAAATTGTATTCCATAATATCAGTCCTCCAAAAGTTTCTCCGTATCTAATATATCGCCGTCTTCCCAAAGATGTTCCAGCTTAAAATATTGCCTTTGCTCTTTATAAAAGACGTGAATCACAACAGTTGAAAAATCAAGGCATATCCAACCCGACTGCCGCCCCTCTATATGATGGGGTTCCTCGCCCGCTTCTTTCAGCTTGAATTCAATTTCATCCGCGAGCGCCTTTATCTGTGTTGAGGAATCACCCGTTACAAGCACAAAATAATCGGCAAGAACCGAAATATCCCTAATGCCTATAACCTGTATATCCTGCCCTTTTTTGCTGTCTGCCGCCTTTACTGCCGTTTTTACAATTTCAAGTGAGTTCATAATTTTATCCTTCCAAAATCCAATTATAACATTCTATTGTATCGGGGTGAATAGGCAATGCCCTTTTTGTTAAATCCGTTATTGTGTATCTTAGCGAATAGAGCATAGCGTCTTCAAGGCTGCTTTGTGCCTTCTCCCGCATAATTTCAACGTCAGGATATTTTCTGTCTGCCGAAATGAAATCGGCTGTGTAAATAATTTTTTCAAGCAGCGTCATACCGCGCTTTCCAGTGGTGTGATACCGTATCGCTCCCAAAATATCCTCATCAGTAATTCCGAGCGCAAGACGGCAATATGCCGCCCCGGACATCTGGTGGTATATCTGTTTATTCATATGAGAATCAACTTTTTCACCGTTTTTTTCAATATATTTTATTTGAATATCTATATTTTCCTCTTTCATAATATCGTGGAGAATTCCCGATAAATAAGCCTTGTATTCATCCGCTCCGTATTTTTTTGCAAGCTGCGCGGCGCAATCCGCAACGTTTACCGAATGAATAAAGCGCTTTTCGGAAAGGCGCGACCTTATAAGATTTATATATTTCTGAGTGTTAGAATCCATACAGTCCCTTTTTCCTAATATAATTATAAACGTTTTCGGGCATAATAAGCGATACGTCTTCACCGTTTTTTAATTTTTTTCTTATATCGCTGCTTGAAACCTCAACGGGTTCAAAATCCGCTATAAAATATTTTCCGCCCGAAAGTTTTTCCGCGGCGTATTTTTTAAGAATATCTCCCGTTCGTTCATCCCGCGGCGCTGTGCAAAGAGTAACCTTTCGCAAAAGCTCGTCATATCTGTACCATTTGTCAAAACATAAAAACTGGTCTGAACCGATAATAAGATAAAACTCCGCGTCCTTATAGATTTTTTCGAGCTCGTCAACGGTATCTCTCGTATAGCTTTTCCCTGCGCGCCTGAATTCGATATCGGAAATTTCCGCCTCGTCAATTTCTTCAAAAGCAAGCGAAAGCATTTCAAACCTGTTTTGAGCGGGGGCAAAATCAACGCCGCTCCTGTGAGGCGGGTTAGCGGTCGGTATCACAAGCAGTTTGTCAAGCGAAAGGCTTTTTATATAGCTTTTCGCAAGATTCATATGACCGTTGTGAACGGGATTGAACGCCCCGCCGAAAATCCCGACTTTCAATGCCTTTCTCCCCGTGAATACCTGCCGTATGATCCATTTTTTAAAGGACTTTTATTTTCCCGTTCGCGCATACCTTTAATTTTAACTTTTTTGGGCTTAACCTTTTTCGCGGAACTCTTTTTTTTCGCCTTGTTTCTTGCCTTTAATTTTTCCTCGTCCGCTTTTCTGTATATAACGATTATTCCGCCTATAACCTGAATAATCTCCGCATTAAGAACGTTTCCGAGCTCTGCCGCGAGCTCTTTCGGCGTTTTTGGAGCGGTTTCAAGATGAACGCGGATTTTAAGCAGTTCCCTCACGTCGAGCGCATCATTTACCTGGCTTATAAAATTATCCGAAAGACCGTCTTTTCCAATCTGAAAAATCGGCTCAAGCGGATTTGCCTTAGCGCGCAGTTCCGCTCTTTCCTTGGAAGTCATAATATCTTCTTCAACTCCTCCGCAAAAGCCCTCAGAGCGTTTCCTCTGTGGCTGATTTTATCCTTTTCCGCCGCTGTGTATCTGCCGAATGATTTGCCGTTTATCAGAAAGAGCGGATCATAGCCAAAGCCCTCGTTGCCGTCTCTTTCAAAGCCGATATTACCGTGGCACTCTCCTCTTACCGTTATCTCCCTGCCATCGGGGAAAATGCAGCAAATCGCACATACATAATAAGCAGTTCGTTTTTCCATCGGTACGCCGCTTAATTTTTCAAGCAGCAAATCGTTATTTTTTTCGTCGTTTCCGTGCTCTCCGCTGAATCTTGCCGAAAATATGCCCGGCGCGCCGTTAAGATAATCAACGCAAAGACCGCTGTCGTCCGCAATCGCGGGCATATTCAACTCCTTGCAGGCAGCTGACGCCTTTATTCTCGCGTTTTCCTCAAAGGTTTTTCCGTTTTCCTCAACCTCAGAGAGCGCAATTCCGAGCATTTTCGCCGTCACAACATTTACTCCGAGCGGAGAAAGGATTCTTTGCATTTCCGCCAGCTTTTTCATATTGTTTGTTGCCAAAATAAAATCCATTACCGTTTTTCCTCACTGTCAAACAGACCTGCGGCAAACGCGTCTGCGTCAAAGGGCTGCAAATCGTCTATCTGTTCACCCACGCCCACGAATTTTACAGGCACGTCAAGTTCGTTGTTGATAGCAAGCACAACGCCGCCGCGCGCAGTTCCGTCAAGCTTTGTAAGCACTATGCCTGTAATTCCCGCGGCTTCTTTAAAATCTTTAGCCTGATTAACGGCGTTTTGACCCGTTGTTGCGTCAAGCACGAGCAATACCTCTTTTGACGCGTCGGGCAGCTCGCGGTTTATAACCCGGCTGATTTTATTGAGCTCGTCCATAAGATTCTTTTTGTTATGAAGTCTGCCCGCGGTGTCGATTATAATAACATCGCTGTTTCTTGCTTTTCCCGCCTGAATCGTATCAAAAACCACAGACGCGGGATCTGAACCCTCGGCAGATTTAATAAGATCCACATCCGCTCTGTCTGCCCAAATCTGAAGCTGCTCTATTGCCGCAGCACGGAATGTATCAGCGGCTCCCAAGATAACTTTTCTTCCCTGTTCTTTAAGACGCAAAGCGAGTTTTCCTATGGTTGTGGTTTTTCCCACTCCGTTTACACCTATCACAAGAATAACCGACGGTTTTGTGCGCAGTTTTAAATAGCTGCCGCCCCAAACAATACCCGAAACTATGTCCTTCATCGTTTCGCGCACCTGTTTCACGTCTTTAATTTTATCGTTTTCTATCTTTTCTTTAAGGCTCTTGATTATTTTTTCGGCGGTCGGATAACCCACATCGCCCATAATCAGTATCTCCTCAAGCTCTTCAAAAAGCTCGTCGGTTATTTCCTCATAAGATTCCACAACCTCCTCTATCTGAGCCGTGATACCCTCTTCGCGTGTTTTTCTTAAACCTTTTCTGAATTTATCAAATAATCCCATTACTTTTCTCCAATCAAAAGTAAACGCTTACACAATTATTCAAGTCCCATATCAACTGCAAGCTGCGCGCTTTGCAGCTCCAACAGCTTTGAAACACCCTTTTCCTGCATCGTAACCCCGTACAGCACGTCTGCCTCCTCCATTGTTCCGCGTCTGTGGGTTATTGAAATAAACTGCGTTTCGCTCGTCATTTTTCTCATATATTTCGCAAAGCGCTCAACGTTAACGTCATCAAGCGCAGCCTCAACCTCATCGTAAATACAAAACGGAGAGGGAGTAACTTTCAAAACGCTGAAAAGCAGCGCCATAGCGGCAAGCGATTTTTCGCCTCCCGAAAACAAATTGATATTCTGCACCGATTTTCCGGGTGGCTGAATTTTAATTTCTATCGGGCTTTCAAGGCAATTATCAGGCTGCTCAAGTATAATCTCGCCCTTGCCACCGCCGAAGAAATCAGCAAAACAAATCTTAAACTGCTCGTTTATCTTGTTGAACTGATTCATAAATTTTTCACTCATTGAGGCTGTCAGATCCTCAATAATACGCTCAAGCTCTGCCTTTGATTTTTCAATATCGTCTATCTGTTCTTTAAGAAATTCGTAGCGCTCCGAAACCTCTTTATACTCCTCGATAGCGCCAACATTTATTG
>CANRMJ010000002.1 GCA_947631705.1 uncultured Clostridia bacterium | reverse complement strand
AACCGTGTTTTGAAGATGAAATTTAATTCCGTTTGACTCAAGATGCTTTTTTACGATTTTCGCGCTCTTTTCGTCAAGAATAGACGGTAAAACGCGCGGAGCGAGCTCCACAACATCAACAGAGGCGCATATCTTTGAAAGACCCTCCGCCGCTTTCATTCCTATAAGACCCGCGCCTATAACAACGGCGCGCGTGTTCGCCTTAGCGGCTTTTTTAACCTGTTTAACGGCGGCAAGATCAAGGAATGTGAGCGCGTTTTTGCAGCCCTCAACATTTTTCATTGGCGGCACAAACGGCTTTGAGCCCACGGCAAGGCAAAGCTTATCATACGGATATTCCTTGCGCCCCGCCTTAACGGTTTTCTTTTGAACATTTATTTTTGTTACTTCCGTATCGGTGATCACGTTGATATTTTTTTCTTTATAATAAGACGCCTTGCGTAAAAACATATCTTTTTCCGCCGTTACGCCTTTCAGAAAATAGCTTATAGACGGTCTGCTGTAGGGGAGATACGATTCGCGCGTGAGGATAGTTACCTCTCCGCTTTTATCATGATTTCTGATGCTCTCCGCGGCGGCAAGCCCCGCCGCGGACGCACCGATTATAAGATATTTCATCAGTCGGCACCTCCCGTTTCAAGCCATACAAGAGCCCTGTTCGGGCAGTTTTTAACGCACGCCGGTTCCTCGCCCTGACACAAATCGCACTTAATTGCGGTTTTGCCTGTTTTTATACAGCCGTAGGGGCAAACGGCAAGACACGTCATGCAGCCGATGCATTTATTTTCGTCAACAGAAACAATGCCTGTTTTTTTATCCTTTTGCATGGCGCCGGTAATGCAAGCCTTAACGCAGGCGGGATCATCGCAATGGCGACAGTTTACGGCAACCGACGCCTCGCGCCCTCCGTAAACGGAAATACGCGCCTCGGGAGCGGGATCTTCGTATTTATAAGCCGTAACAACATCCTTAGACCTGCTGTGTGCCGTTTTGCAATAAACCTCGCAAAGGCGGCAGTTTATACAGAGATTTTCTCTCGCGAACACTTTTTTCATTTCAACCGCCTCCCTTATTCTCCGGCGTGTTTAACGCCGAGTATTTCAAGCTCTTTTTCGGTGAGCCCTATTCCGCGCAGCATAAGCCTGTTGCCCCTGAGCGAATCAACGGAATTTATGCCCATGCCGCCCATAATTTCCTTAATCTCATGGTTCCACGCGTTAACGAGATTTATAACTCTCTGTGACGCGATTTCGGGATTCAAGCGGCGAGTCAGATCCGGCCGCTGCGTCGCGATGCCCCAATTGCACTTGCCCGTGTTGCAAGTTTGGCACATATGGCAGCCCATCGCAATAAGAGCGGAGGACGCGATATAACAAGCGTCCGCTCCGAGAGCAATTGCTTTGACTATATCGGCGGAGCAGCGGAACGATCCCGCCGCGACAAGTGAAACCTCAGAACGTATGCCCTCATCGCGCAGGCGCTGATCCGCCGCGGCGAGAGCAAGCTCTATCGGAATTCCGACATTATCGCGTATTCTTGTGGGCGCCGCGCCTGTGCCTCCCCTGAATCCGTCTATAACAACAATATCGGCTCCCGCCCTGGCAACACCGGACGCTATTGCGGCGATATTGTGAACGGCGGCAATTTTAACAGACACGGGCTTTTTGCCGTCTGTTGCCTGCTTTAACGACCAGATGAGCTGGCGCAAATCCTCTATGGAATATATATCGTGGTGGGGCGCCGGCGAAATGGCGTCTGACCCAACGGGAATCATACGCGCGTTTGAAACCTCAACGTTTACCTTTTCGCCCGGAAGATGGCCGCCTATACCGGGCTTTGCGCCCTGACCGATTTTAATTTCTATAAACCTTGAATTGCCAAGATAGCCCTTATGTACTCCAAAGCGACCCGACGCAACCTGAACAACGGCGTACTTGCCGAAATCGTTTAGCTCGCTGTGAAGTCCGCCCTCTCCCGTATTAAACAGAGTGCCAAGCTCTTTCGCGGCAATTGCAAGCGATTTCTGAGCATTCATGCTGATTGAGCCGAAAGACATAGCCGAAAACATTATCGGCGTTTCAAGCACAACCTGAGGCGGCATTTTCGTTTTGAGCCTGCCCTTTTTTTCAACCTCTATTTTTTTTGGCTTTCTGCCGAGTATCGTGCGTATTTCCATAGGCTCGCGCAAAGGGTCAATAGAGGGATTCGTTACCTGTGAGGCGTTCAGCAGCAGCTTATCCCAGTAAATCGGAAACGGCATTGGATTGCCCATTGCCGAAAGCAGCGTAGAGCCTGTGTTTGCCTGGCGGCATATCTCCTGCTGATAACGCGGAGTCCAATTTGCGTTTTCACGGTAATCGCACACATATTTTTCTATGCGCAAAGCGCCCGTGGGGCACAGATCAACGCATCTGTGGCACGCCACACATTCGGCGGAATTAACAAGAACCGTTTTTCCGTTGTTTGAATAATAATGGCACTCGTTTGAGCATTGGCGCACGCAGCAGCCGCAGTCTATGCAGAGCTCCCTGTCGCGCACAACGGTAAAACGGCGGGGAATATAATTAATCATTATTTCTTCTCCTCCTCTGCGTTGATCTCAAGCGGAACGAAAACCGGCTCAGCGCCGCTTACCGACCACACCTTTTCGGGATCGGGGCAAACTATGCGTATTGCCGATTCCTCAGAGGCAAAATAGGCGCGTGTGCCCTTTGTTGCCGCAGTGAGCGAACGAAGTTTAAGTCTGTCGTTGATCGCAAGAAGACCTTTGCTTGAACCGAGAATTACGGAAAACGGCCCGTTAACGAGCGCGGCGTTGTATATGGAGCGAAGAGCGGTAAAATACTCTTTTTTATCTCTGTCCATTCTGTCTATCTCATCCCATTCCGGCGCGGTGAGCACATCTGCCGCAACCTCTATCGGCAAACCGTGATGACGAATAAGATGATCGAAAAGATAAGTAATAACCTCGGTATCGGTTTGCATTGTGCAAACATATCCAAACTGCTCGATATATCTTCTGTTCGCGTCATAAGATGAAATCTCACCGTTATGAACGATTGACCAATCAAGAATATTGAAGGGGTGCGAGCCGCCCCACCAGCCGGGAGTGTTCGTGGGGAATCTGCCGTGAGCTGTCCAAAGATAAGCGTCGTACTGATCAAGCATATAGAACTCACCCACGTCTTCGGGATATCCAACAGCCTTAAAGCAGCCCATATTTTTGCCGCTTGAAAAAATGAACGCGCCGTCTATATCCTGATTGACTCTCATAACGCACTGAACGGTGTATTCCTCCTCATCCATGCGCGCCTCTTTCATTCTCACCTTGTTCGGCTTTGCGAAATAGCGCCAAATATCAGGACCGTTTGCGATTGCGTCTATCTTTTTTGTGGGAATTTTTTCGGAAACATCCACATTAAAATGCTTAAAAAGATAATCCTCACATTCAACCTTTGCAGAGGGTTTATCGTAAAAAACATGAAACGCGTAATCGTCCGCGTGTTCGGGATAAATGCCGTAGGCTGCGAAACCGCCGCCGAGACCGTTTGAGCGGTCGTGCATAAGAGCAATGGATTTAATAATTTCCGAGCCGTTTATTTTGCCGCCCTTGCGGTCTATTATAGCCGCTATGGCGCAGCCGGACGGAATACGAACCTGCCCCTCTTTAAGCATAATTGCTCCTCCTTTTCTTCTGTCAGTTACTTAATAATTATAAATCTAAAAAAAAGCAATATCAATAAACGTTTCACATTTTCATCATTTTATAAAAAAATGAAAAGCCGATTTATCAAATATATAGAATATTTCACAAAGATTTTTTTCGTTGGTAATTATGCACAATAAAATATGGTTAAAAATATTGCACAAATTATTATTTTTGGTTAATATAGACAAGTTTTTTTGCCTTTTAAAGCGATAAAAAATTACAATTTCATCTTCATAATATTTGACAATTTCGGTAAATATGTCTATAATTTTTAAGAAGAGGGTGATTTTTATGGAAACGAAAGAAAAAGTGCGGAAAAAGCCAAAAGCTAAAACGCTTAAAAAAGTGCTTGCCGCAATATGCGTTATTATTCTGCTGATAGCCGTGGGCGATGTGATTTCGGTCAACTGGCACTCTGACCCGAAAAACATTGAGGTTTACGAAACAGACAATAAATACATAAAAGGGATAGGAAACACTCAGATAAGCGCCCACCGCAGCGGAGCGGGAATAATGCCCGAGGAAACGCTGATGGCGTTTGAAAACTGCGCTGAAAACACCGCTTTTTCTGTTGACGTTTTTGAATTTGACCTGCATATCACCAAAGACGACGTGCTTGTTTTGCTGCACGACGACACGCTTGACAGAACCTCCGACTCCGCCGAGGTGTTTGGGAAAGAAGAGGTGCGGCCGGAGGATTACACCTATGAAGAGCTGCATCGGCTTAATATGGGAGAAAAATTCACCGATGAAAACGGCGACACTCCGTTTGCCGGTCTGGGAGACAGCGCCCCCGAGGAAATAAGAATACTTCGTGTTGAAGACGTTCTTGATTATCTTATGTCTAAGGGCAGCTATCAATATATAATAGAAATCAAAAACGGCGGCGAGCTCGGTATGCGCGGCGTGGATATTCTGTATAACATTCTTGTTGAAAGAAATCTTCTTGATTCCGTGATTTTCGGCACATTCCACGAGGAGGTTTCACACTATGTTGACGAAGCGCATCCCGATTTAATGCGCAGCGCAACCATAAAAGAAGTGCTTGATTTTTGGACTGCCGCTCTTGTGAACAAAAAGGACTTTGAGCCGAGCTACTCCGTTTTGCAGATTCCCTACAATATGCCGTTGAGGCTTGCGGCAAATCTGGGCACGGCACAGGTTATAAATTACGCCCACAGCCACGGCATCGCGGTGCAGTATTGGACTATAAACGACGAGGACGATATGGAATATCTCTACTCTGTGGGAGCCGACTGCATTATGACGGATTATCCCGATGTGCTTTACGAGGCAATCAAATAAACATAAAGCTTGCGCCTGTTCCTACCAAATTATTTTGTTGCGTCAAAAACCGCCTGAAATTCTTCAGGCGGTTAATATTTTTGCGGCTGCCCTTTGTTTATTAATCGTTTGCAAGATCCTCCTCGCCTTGAAGAGCGTCGCTACCGCGCTCTCCCGTGCGGACCTTAACAACATCCTCTATATCAAACAGGAAAATCTTTCCGTCGCCAATATTGCCTGTGTAAAGCGCTTTTCTTGCGGCGTCAACAACCGTGGCAACAGGCACTTTGGAGATTGCCATTTCAAGCTTCATTTTGGGGTTGAGATTCATTTCCTCTATCTCAACGCCGCGGTATCTTCTTATATGGCCTTTCTGAACTCCGCAGCCCATAACGTTTGTAACGGTCATTCCCGTTACTCCGATGGCGTTCATTGCCTGCTTTACATCTTCAAATTTAGAGGGATTAAACACCATAACAACATTCGTCAGCTTGCCGTTCGTATCGGCTGTGTAGCTTTCAACGGGAACTGCCTTTTCAACAGAAACCTTGGGCATTGCGGCGGGAACGGCAGATACGTCCGCCGCCGAAATTGTGGGCATAAAATCCGCATAAGCGGACGGAAGATTGTGCTCCGTGGCGTCAAGACCCCTGATTTCATCTTCCCTTTTAACGCGAAGACCGATAGTTTTGTTGATAACGAAAAACGCGATTGTCATTGTAACTGCTGCCCATGACGCAACTGCCGCAAAGCCAATAAGCTGCGTTCCGAGCTGAGCAAAGCCGCCGCCGTAGAAAAGGCCTTCGCTTTTCATTCCCGCAACAGCGAATCCGGGAGCCTTTTCGGTTGCAAACAGACCAACCGCAACAGTGCCCCAAATGCCGTTTGCCATATGAACGGCAACCGCGCCTACGGGATCGTCTATATGCAGTTTCTTATCAAGCAGTTCAACAACGATTACTACAAGGAATCCCGAAACAACGCCTATGATCGCAGCGCCCAACGTGTCGGTAACATCGCAGGGAGCCGTTATGGCAACAAGACCCGCAAGCGAGGCGTTGAGCGACATTGAAACATCGGGTTTGCCGTCTTTTATCCATGTGAATATCATCGTTGTGCACGTTGCAACAGCGGGTGCAACCGTGGTTGTGAGCAAAACAGACGCAAGCGTTGACATATCGGTTGCGGCGGCGCCGTTGAAACCATACCACGCGAACCAGAGAATGAACACGCCGAGAGCGCCGAGGGTTAAGCTGTGACCGGGTATTGCCATTGCTTTTTTCTTGCCGGTTTTGCTGTTGATTTTATACTTTCCGATACGGGGCCCAAGCATAATGGCGCCGATCAGAGCGGCAATGCCGCCAACCATATGAATTGCGCAGGAGCCCGCGTAATCGTGGAATCCGAGCTTTTGCAGCCAGCCGTTTCCGTCCGCATTCCATATCCAGCCCGCTTCAATCGGATAAACTACTGCCGAAATAACAGCGGAATAAACGCAATACGCCGAAAATTTTGTTCGCTCTGCCATTGCGCCGGATACAATAGTGGCGGAGGTTGCGCAGAACACAAGGTTAAACACGAAGTTTGACCAGTTAAAGCTGTCGTAATGTGTGAAAATGCCGAGATTCGGAAGTCCGATAACGCCCGCTATATAATCTTCTCCGCACATAAGGGAATATCCTATAAGAATAAACATAACGGTGCCTATGCAGAAATCCATAAGGTTTTTCATAATTATGTTGCCCGCGTTTTTTGCGCGTGTGAATCCCGTTTCAACCATAGCGAAACCGCACTGCATAAAGAACACGAGAATTGCGCCTATCAAAAACCACACGCCGTACACTTCACCCTGCACGGCTTCCAAAATACTTTCCATCATCTTTTCCTCCTAATAATTTGTTGTTGATAATATATCTTTTATCCCCCTAAGCCGCATAGGAATAAAAGAAAAAAGGCGCGCATTATGCAGGTGAAGCTCTGCAAAACACACGCCTTTGTGCATTTTTGTGACCGGCACAAATAAATTCGCGCCGGTCTGAACGGCATATAAAATGCCATAAGAGAGGGCTATTTTTTAAGATATCTGTTGATTTCCCACTGAGAAACCTGTGTGCGGTATTCATCCCACTCGTTCTTTTTGCCTTCGATATATGCGTTGAAGATATGATCGCCGAGCGTTTCTTTGATAAACGGATCGGCCTCAGCCGCTTCAACCGCCTCTATAAGGCTGCTCGGCAGACATTCAATACCCGCCTCCTTAAGCTGTTCGTTTGAAAGACCGAAAACGTTGTAATCAACGGGGGCGGGAACTTCTATACCGTTCTTTATTCCGTCAAGTCCCGCTGCAAGGCAAAGAGCCATTTCAAGATATGGGTTGCAGGTGGGATCGGGACAGCGCAGCTCAACACGCGTTCCCTTGCCCCTTGCGGCAGGAATACGGACAAGGCAGGAACGGTTTGAGGCGGACCACACAAGATAGCAGGGAGCCTCATAACCCGGAACAAGCCTTTTATATGAGTTAACCGTGGGATTTGAAAACGCCGCTATGCCTTTAATGTGTTTCATAATTCCCGCTATAAACGAATATGCTGTTTCGGAAAGACCGAGCTCATCTGAGGGATCGTCAAACGCGTTTGAGCCGTCTGAAAGATTGTAAAGGCTCATATTCGTGTGCATACCCGAACCGTTGATCCCGTGTACGGGCTTTGGCATAAATGTTGCGTGAAGACCGTGCTTTGCGGCATATGTTTTAACAACGTGCTTAAATGTCATAACTCTGTCTGCCGTTGTCATAACATCGCCGAATCTGAAATCAATTTCATGCTGCGATTCCGCAACCTCGTGGTGAGAAGCCTCAATTTCAAAATCCATCTGCTCAAGAGCAAGGCAGATATCGCGGCGGCAGTTTTCGCCGGCGTCTATGGGGTTGAGGTCAAAATAACCTCCGCGGTCCGTCATCTCTGTTGTGGGATTGCCGTTTTCATCTTTTTTGAAAAGAAAGAATTCAAGCTCCGGCCCAACATTGAAGCCGTAACCCATCTCCTTTGCCTGTTCGATAACCTTTTTAAGAATATTTTTCGGATCGCCCATAAACGGCGTTTTGTTATCCGCCATATAAACGGAGCAGATAAGGCGCGCGGTTGTTTTGCCGCCGAAGGTTCTCCAGGGGAAAATTGCCCATGAATCAAGATCGGGGTGAAGATACATATCCGATTCGTCTATACGAACAAAGCCGTCTATCGACGAGCCGTCAAACATACATTCGTTGTCAAGCGCCTTTTCAAGTTGGGACACGGTGATGGCAACGTTTTTCATAAGGCCGAAAACGTCTGTGAACTGAAGCCTTACAAATTCAACATTTTTATCAATCGCGTCTTTAAGTATTTCTTCTTTTGTGAATCTGCTCATAAAACTTTCCTCCAAAATTTTAATAAAAAACTAAATAAGGCGCTCCGAGCCAATCGGAACGCCTTTGTTCTTATCACATCATCATTATATAAACACTTTACACGGAATGTCAATGATTTTTTCGATTTTTATACAAAATGCGTGTTTACCGCGCACGCGGTTGAAAAAATTTGTGCATTTTTAAGATATTTCAAGGAATTCTTCCGAAATTATTTCTTTGGCGTGGTTTGTGAAATATTCGGGTGTTGCGCCCTTCCCTTTTTGCTTGTGCGAGGACGCGAGATCTTCTGTGTAATCCGAAAGCTTATAAACCGAAAAATCGAATTTGCCGTTTCCCTTTTCCGTGTACCAGCAAACAACGGGAACGAGCGACGCGGAGGTTATGTTAATGCCGTCTTTGTTCTTTTCTATCTCTATTTTTGCCATTCCGCCGCAGAGCTGATCAATGCTTGTTTGATGCGAAATGAAATTGCCGAGTGAGTAATAAACAAGCATTTTCTTGCCCGTTGCTTGATTTTCATACCATTCAACAGGCTGCAAAACATGGGGATGGCAGCCGATAACTATATCCACTCCGAGCTCTGAGAAGAGCTTTACAAAATCCTGCTGATAGCTTGAAACGGTTGAGCTGTTTTCCGTGCCCCAATGCGGAAAAACGATAACAACATCGGCGTTTGCGCGCGCCTCTTTAACATCGGCGGTGATTTTATCTTTATCCATCATATTAACGCACCACGGCTTGTCCTCGGGAATGGGAATGCCGTTGGTGCCATAGGTATAATTTAACAATGCGAAGTTGATATTATTCTTTTGATAGTATATAATATTGTCGTAGTCCTCTTTACTGTCGTTCGTGCCAACGTGGACTACTTCCTTATGATTGTCAAAAAACAGACATTCCTGCTGAATTCCCTTAAAGCCCTTGTCAAGGGAATGATTGGTTGCGCAGGTGAAAATATCAAATCCGGCGTCTATTGCCGCGGTGCCCACCGCCCACGGCGTGTTGAAGGTGGGATAGCCCGTATATTCAAACTCTTCTCCGCCGAGAATTGTTTCCTGATTGATAATTGCGATATCAGCTGCAGAAATATCCTGCTTTATATTTTCATAAAATGAACTGTAATCCTCCGCGCCGTCATCCTTCTGACCTGCCGCAATCAGAGTGTTATGAATCAGATTATCTCCCACCGCAACAAGAGAAACCTTAGACTGTATTGTTTCGTTAACGGATTCGCCGGTTGTTGATTCGGCGCTTTCCGTCGTTTGGGCGGTAGGCTTTTCGCTGTCTAAATTTTTTGTTACATAGCCGCTGATCGCAAAACCTATGAGCACAACAACGGCAAGCGCAACGGGAATTATAATTTCAAGCAGATTTTTTGTTTTGGAATTCACATAAACACATCTTTTCTGTTAGTATTTAAGATAATTTTACCATAACGGCGCAGTTTTGGCAACCTGCTTTATAATAAAAAGCTTGCCGCGGCGGCGTAAAAAATATAAATTATAAAGGCGGTAAAGGCGGTTTAATATGAAAGAAACTATTTTAATGTACGGATTATTCATTGTGGGACTGATTCTGATTATCAAGGGCGGCGACTGGTTTGTTGATTCCGCGCGCCGCATAGCGCAGCTTTTGGGAATGCCCGAATTTGTTATCGGGGCAACAATCGTTTCGCTTGCGACAACGTTGCCTGAGATAATAGTGAGCATAACCGCAACGGCACGCGGAAATGTTGATATGGCGGCGGGAAACGCGATAGGCTCCGTTACGGCGAACACAGCGCTTATAATGGGGCTGTGCATTGTGTGCATACCAACAGCGGTGGAAAGAAAAAAATTCACTCCGAAGGCGCTGATGCTGCTTGCCGCGCCTGCCGCTCTTATACTCGGCTGTATTTTCACGGAGCGCCGCAATCTTGTTTTTGAGGGTGAAAGCAATAACTATTACAGCCTGTCCGTTATCGGTATAGCGGCTTTGGCGATAATATTTATCATATTCTTTATTGAAAACTTTATTTCCATTAAAAACAGTTCGCAGCGGCTTCCGAACCATGAGGAAAGCGCTGATGATGAAGAAAGCGAACCGCAGGACGGAATACTGAAAAGCATTGTTTTTTTCATAGCCGGAGCGGCGGGAATCGTTTTGGGCGCACAGCTTCTTGTTAAATACGGCACGCAGATTGCGGAGAGCCTGAATATTCCGCAGAGAATAATAAGCGTTATAGCAATAGCAATTGGCACCTCGCTGCCGGAGCTTGTTACAACCGTTACGGCGATACGCAAAAAGGCGGGCTCGCTCTCTATAGGCAACATTTTGGGGGCAAACATAATAGACTTAACGCTGATTCTGCCGATCTGCTCCATTGTTTCGGCGGGCAAGGGAATGGGCAGCCTTGCCGTTTCCGTTGCAAGCGTTTACACAGATATGATCGTTTGCCTTGCGGCGGCGGCAATAGCGATAATTCCAACCATTATAACCAAAAGATTCAGACGTTGGCAGGGTGTTGCGCTCCTTCTGGGCTATGCCGGATATGTTATTTCAATCGTTATATAAACGGCAATAATAATTAAGTAATTAAGCAAACGGGCGGCTCTTTGCGAGCCGCCCGATATCTATTTTTTGAAACGCATTGCCCTGAGCGAATTTGCAATTGCTATAAGACAAACGCCCACATCGCCGAAAACGGCGAGCCACATTGCGTTTTCGTCAAAAATTCCAACGGCGCAGCCGATTATTATTAAAGCCTTAACGCCGATGCTGAAAACGATATTTTCTTTAACTATATGCATGGTTTTTTTCGCAATTTTTCTGCCTTGCGGGATTTTTGAAAGGCTGTCGCCCATTATAACAACATCTGCCGCCTCTATCGCGGCGTCTGAACCTATGGCGCCCATCGCAACTCCGAGATCGGCCTCGGCAAGCACGGGCGCGTCGTTTATACCGTCGCCCGTATAAAGCACGGCGGCGCCGTCTTCTTTTTTAAGCTCGCGCACTTTTTCAACCTTGTCGGCAGGCAATAGCTTAGCAAAATAATCGTCCACTCCCGCTTTTCTTGCTATATCGCCCGCAATCGGCTCCCTGTCTCCTGTGAGCATAACGGTTTTCTTGATGCCCTGACGTTTCATTTCAGCAATTGCCTCTTTGCTGTCTGTTTTAATAACGTCCGCAAAAACGATATCGCCAAGGAATTCATCCTCGCTGCAAAGATAAACGGCTGTTCCGATAATCTCTGTTTCCTTAAAATCAACGCCCGCCTTTTTCATCATTTTTTCGTTTCCCGCGTAATATGTTTTTCCGCCTATAACCGCCGAAACACCCATTCCGGCATAGTTTTTCGCGTCCGTTACCTCTATATTGTCCGCGAAATGACCGAACGCAAGCGAAATGGATTTGGCAATCGGATGTGTTGAATAGCGCTCGCACGCGGCAATCAGCGCAATCAGTTCTCTGTGCTCCGGCTTGTTTTTGCAATGGCAGTGAACACATTCACAGCTTACATATTCAAATTTTCCGCCTGTGATGGTGCCCGTTTTATCAAAAACACCCACATTGCACCTTGCGAGCATTTCAAGATAATTGCTGCCCTTTATAAGAATTCCCTGCTTTGAGCAGGCGCCGAGCCCGCTGAAAAAGCCAAGCGGAATTGAAATAACTATCGCGCATGGGCAGGAAACAACAAGCGCCGAAAGACCTCTGTATGCCCACTCGCCCCAATCGCCGTTGAAAAACAGCGGCGGCACAACTATTATCAAAAGCGCAATGGCGCAAACTATCGGCGTGTATATCTTTGCAAAGCGGCTTATGAATTTTTCAGCCTTGCTCTTTTTGTCGTTTGCGTTCTCAAGCATTTCAAGAATTTTTGAAACGGTTGATTCGCTGTAGGGCTTTGTTGCCCTGACGGTGAGCATTCCGTCTATGCTGACGGAGCCGGAAAGCACCTCGCTGCCCGCCGAAACGGAAACGGGTATGCTCTCTCCCGTAAGCGCCGCCATATCAACCTCCGCGCTGCCGCTCACAACCACGCCGTCAAGATCTATTTTCTGCCCCGGATCAACAATAAATTCGTCGCCGGCGTTTACCTCTTCCGGCTTGACCTCCGTTCTTTTGCCGTTTCTCACAACTGTAACAAGCTCAGGTTTCATTTCAAGCATATCCGTGATGGACTTTTTGCTCTTGCCAACCGCTAAATCCTGCAAGAACTCGCCTATCGTGTAAAGCAGCACCACGGCGCAGCCCTCTGTGTATTCTCCGATTGCGAACGCGCCTACAGACGCAACCGCCATAAGCAGATTTTCGTTGAAAACGTTGCCGTGAACAACGCCCTCAACAGCCTCTTTGATAATGTTAAAGCCAACAACAAGATATGAAATTCCAAAGCATATCAACGGCAAAAATGTGTTCAGCGGGGTGAATTCATCAAGTATGTAACCCGCAATAAGCATTATTCCGCCGAATATAACCTTAAATAAAAATTCCTTTTTGTTCACCTCTTCGCTGTGCTCGTGTCCGCAGCCGCAGCAATCATCGTGGTGATGCTCATGATTATGATTATCTTTCATCATATCCTCCTTAAACTATTCTTCTATATGCTCTATTCCGCAGTTTATTATTGTTTTAACGTGACTGTCCGAAAGCGAATAAACCATCTGCTTTCCGTCTCGCCGATATTTAACAAGATGATTTTGCTTTAAAATACTCAGTTGATGGGAAACAGCGGTTTGACTTACTCCCGTTGCAGCCGTTATATCGGTTACATTCAGCTCGCTTTCAAAAAGCGAACAAAGTATTTTCAACCTTGTTGAATCCGAAAAAATTTTAAACAAATCGGATAAATCATATATTAATTCTTCTGCTATCATATGTATATCCCCTCATATGAATATTTGTTCATATGAGATTATATGCTATTTATCAAATAATGTCAATACCCCATTTGAATCAATTATGCCCAAAAAAATATTTTTTACGTCTTTTCCGCGCTGGCGCACACGGCGGATAAGCTCTTTTTTCGTTATTCCCGCGTCAGGAAGATCATCAAGCATAATCACTCCGTCCATAATAACGTTAACGGTGAGCCCCTCTCTTTCGGGAGAAAAATTAAAATCCTTTGGATTGAGCGGTCTTTTCGCCGGCACAGGCATAAAGCTTATTTGCCCCGATGTTTCCATAATCGCGTAATCTATATCGGCTATGTTGAAATAACCTGAAACGCGCGCCGCGGATAAAAGGTCGTTGAGCTCTATTCTTGCTTTTTTAAGATTCTTTTTATTTATCTTTCCTTTATATATGAGCACAATGGGAGTGCCCGAAATTATTTTACGCGCTCTTTGGCTTTTTTGCGACAAAACGGAGAAAAGTATATCAAGCGCGGCGTAAATAACCATTGCCGTTATGCCCTTCCACCATTCAATATCTATGTTGGTGGACATTTCCGCGGCGATAGAGCCTATTGTGATGGCAACAACATAATCAAAGAACGAAAGCTCCGAAATTGCACGATAGCCCATTATTCTTGAAAGTATAAAAAGCACCGCGAAAGACACAACTGCGAGAATTACTATATTTAAAAATTCCACAAAATCACCCTTTTTATTTTGTGCATTATTTTCATTTATATTAAATTCGTAATATGTTATACTGAAAATCACTGTTGACAAACGCGGGCAAGGCGCATATAATATCATTACAAAATATTTTCAGGGCGGGGTGAGATTCCCCACCGGCAGTAAAGTCTGCGAGCTGCTTTTCGGCAGTTGAATCGGTGAAATCCCGATACCGACGGTTAAAGCAACAAAGAGTCAAAAGCAATAGCTTTTTGCGCATAAGATCGTTCATTCCCATATGGCAGGGCAAAGCGGAATTATGTGCAAAAAACCGCTTATTTAAGGCTATTGGATTCGGCTCACACGTTGCATAAAGTCCGGATGAGAGAAAATGTTTTAGCGAAGGATGGATTTTATTTTCTTCCCAAACAATAAAGCATTACGCCCTGAGCATTATTGCTCAGGGTTTCTCTTTTTGCCCAAAAAAAGGAGAAAGAAGAATGAAAACCACAACAACAAAACAGGAAAAAACAAGAAAAATCACAACGGTTGCCATGCTTACGGCTCTTGCCGCGGTGCTGCAATTCATTGAGGTTCCGATTCCGATTATGCCTGAATTTATCAAGCTTGATTTTTCGGATCTGCCCGAAATAATCGGAGCCTTTGCGTGCGGCCCCGCCGCCGGAGTTCTTATTGCTCTGCTGAAAAACATCATTCATATTCTTTTCGGCTCCAGCGGCGCGATCGGCGAGCTCTCAAACTTTATTCTCGGCGCTTTTTACGCGCTGACGGCGGGGCTTATTTACAAAAAGCTGCCTAATATCAAGGGCGCTGTTATCGCGGGACTCGCCGCCTCGGCGGTTATGGCGATTGTGTCTTTCCCAAGCAATTATTTTATTATTTATCCTTTGTATTACAGCGTTATGAATTTCCCCGAGGAGGCAATTCTCCAAATGTATCAGCTTTTGCGCCCGTCAACAAACAGCATTGCTGAGGCGCTTGTTGTTTTCAACATTCCTTTCACGTTTGCGAAGGGGCTTGTTTGCGCCGTGTTTGCGGCAATCATCAGTAAGCCGATTCATAAATTTATAACAAAAACCAAAATGTAAAAAATTTGTTGTTAATAATTGCTATTTTTTTAACATTGCTGTATAATGTTTTTAAATGGGCAGCGTATGAAAAATATTTTGCCCAAAATAAAATTATAGGAGATAAAGAAATGCCACTTGTAACAACAAAAGAAATGTTTAAAAAAGCATACGAAGGCGGCTATGCCATCGGCGCTTTCAACGTAAATAATATGGAGATCGTTCAAGGTATCACCCGCGCCGCAAAAAAAATGAACGCACCCGTTATTCTTCAGTGCTCGGCAGGCGCGCGCAAGTATGCCTCTCACGGTTATCTTGTTGCCATGGTTAAGGCGGCAGCTGAGGAAACAGATCTTCCGATCGCTCTTCACCTTGACCACGGCCCGGATTTTGAAACGTGCAAATCCTGCATAGACGGCGGCTTTACATCTGTTATGATAGACGGCTCATCTCTTCCTTACAACGATAATATCGCTCTCACAAAAAAGGTTGTTGACTACGCTCACGAACGCGGCTGCGTTGTTGAGGGCGAGCTCGGCACCCTTGCGGGAGTTGAGGACGACGTTAAGGTAGACGCCGACGCCGCGTCCTACACGCGCCCCGAGGAGGTTTGCGATTTCGTTTCTCGCACGGGCGTTGATTCGCTCGCCATCGCTATCGGCACCTCTCACGGCGCGTACAAATTCAAGCCGGGTCAAAAGCCCCAGTTGCGTTTTGATATTTTAGAGAAGATAGAAGAAAAGCTGCCGGGATTCCCAATCGTTCTTCACGGCGCTTCCTCGGTTAATCAAAACCATATCAAGCTCATCAACGAGTTCGGAGGCAAGATGCCGGACGCAATAGGAATTCCGGAAGAAATGCTCCGCAAGGCTGCGTCTATGGCAGTTTGCAAAATCAACGTTGATTCCGATATAAGGATCGCCATGACAGCGGCGCTGCGCAAGCATCTTACCGAAAATCCAACGCACTTTGACCCAAGACAGTATCTCACTCCCGCCCGCGACCTTATTGAAGAGGTTGTTGCGCACAAGATAGAAGTTGTTTTCGGCTCAAAGGACAAAGCATAATACAATAAAAAATTATCGGGATACACCGTTTCTCAGCGGGTATCCCGAATTTTTTTGCGCCTGCCGGCGGAAATTTCAGTATTTCCGTTCAACCTCTTACATTTTCTCATTAATATAACACTTTTTGTTCAAAAAAGTTCTCAAAAAAAGAGCGGTTTTAACGACCGCTCTTAAACCGTTCTTAATTATTTTGTAAAGAAAACCTCAAATGCTCTGTATGCCATATAAACGTCTATCTTGCTTACGATCTCATACGGCGCGTGCATTGAGAGCACGGGAACACCGACATCTATCGTGTCTATATCCAGGTTCGCAACGAACATGGCAACTGTTCCGCCGCCGCCCGCGTCCACCTTTCCGAGCTCGCCGCTCTGCCACAAAACGCCGTTCTTTTCAAGCAAAGTCTTTACCCAGCTTACATATTCGGCGCTCGCGTCGCTCGTGCCGCTCTTCCCGCGCGAGCCGGTAAACTTCGTTACGCATACTCCGCCGTTTATATAGCTTGAATTGTTCTTTTCAAACGCGGAAGCCCAAGTCGGGTCGTAAGCCGCGTTAACGTCTGCCGAAAGGCACTTGCTGTGCCTTAAAACATCTCTGCCCTCAAAGCCTTCAAGGCGTGCGAGATCCTCTATAAAATATTTCATATAGCTTGAATGGAGGCCGGTGTTTCCGTCGCTGCCCACCTCTTCCTTATCCGTCAACACCGTTATTGCGGTGTATTCGGGCGGTTCTTTAATATTTACCGCCGCGCGGAACGCCGGATACGCGCAAACGCGGTCATCGTGGCCGTAGCCGCCTATCATACTTCTGTCAAAGCCTATATCGTCAACGGTGAAAGCGGGCACAAGCTCCAGCTCGGCAGAAAGAAAATCGCGCTCAACCACGCCGTATTTCTCATAAATAAGATTAAGGATATTCAGCTTTATTTTTTCGCTTTCCTTATCGTCTTTAAAAGGACGTGAGCCTATAAGAACGTTTAGCTCTTCTCCCTTTATCAGCTCGCCCGGCTTGCGGGTGTATTGCTCCTGCGCGAGATGAGGCAGTATATCCGTTATACAGAATTTCGGTTCTCCCGCCTCCTCGCCGAGTTTGATATCAACATAGCTTGCGTCGTTTTTACAGATCCTTCCGTGGAGCGAAAGCGGGATTGCCGCCCACTGGTATTTTTTGATGCCGCCGTAATAATGCGTTTTGAAAAACGCAAGCGATCCGTCCTCATAAACGGGGCGCTGCTTTAAATCAATTCTCGGAGAATCAATATGCGCCGCGGAAATTCTTACTCCCTCGTTTATCGGCTTTTTGCCTTTAACGCACAGAATAATCGCCTTTCCTCTGTTTGCAGCATAAACTTTTTCGCCCGCTTTAAGCGGCTTGCCGAATTCATCGAAAGGCTTAAAGCCCGCTTTTTCAGCCTCTTCCTTTGCCCATGCCGCCACCTCGCGCTCCGTTTTGCACTTAAACAGAAATTCCTTGTAGCCTTCGCAAAATTCATCGCACGCTTTCAGCTCGCTTTCGCTCATAATTTCAGCGCCGTTTTCATTCTTGTTGAAAAGAAATTCCTTTAATTCCTTTGCCGATTTGCTCATAGTATTTCCTCCATAATCGCAGTTATCTGCGTTTTTATATCTCTGCCGTCGTTAATAACGGTATAGTCCGAATTGTTTATAAAAAATTCTGTTTCATGCTGAACACCGAGCCGTGCCCTTGCCTGCCTTTCGGTTATATTATCTCTCGCCGTAATGCGCTCAATGCATATATCGTCAGGCGCAATAACGGAAATAACCGCGCCGCAAAGCTCGTTCGCGCCGCTTTCAAAAAGCTGGGGAGCGTCAAGCACACACGGAAAATCCGCCTGTTCAACGCAGAGCTTGAGAATCGCCGGATGCATAATCTCGTTGAGCCGCCGCGTTTTTTCTTTGCTCGCAAACGCTCTGTCCGCAAGGAGCTGCCGTTTCAGCTCGCCGTTTTCTATTATATCATCTCCGAATTCCGCCTGCAAAACCGAAAGAAACGGAGAATTTTTTTCCGTAAGCCGCTTTGCATAAAAATCACAGTTTATAATTTTGAAACCCAGCGACGCGAGATATTCCGAAACGTAGCTCTTTCCCGCGCCCGTTCTGCCCGTAAGTCCTATCGTAAACGGTTTTTTTAAATTCAGCACGCGAAACGCCGCGGCGCGGATAAGCCTGTTGTAAACCGCCATTCCGACTCCGCTTTTCTGCGGTATTCTGGCGTAAACCTTTTTTGCGCCCGCCTCGTCGAGCCTTCGCAAAGCGTCAAAAAGAGCATTTGCTTGGCTTAAATCGCTTTTCTCGCTGCCGAAAGTGATTTTGGGAATGTTCACGGAATCCTCTTCAAAGCAGAGAGCAAAGGCGTTCTTTTGCATATTCACAAATTTCTCGTATATTTCTTTTTCCGCGTCCACAATAATTATTTTCGCCTTTGGAGCATAGTGCTTGTATTTCATACCGGGCGAGGCCGCCGTTTCGTTTTCTTTAAGCTCGCCGAGCACCGCCGACGCGATATCCACCCTGCCGAGAACTTCCTCAAGCATTTCCTTTGTTATCGCGCCCGGACGCAAAATAACGGGAACATCGCCGGCAAGTGAAACAACTGTTGATTCCACCCCGAATCCGCACGCGCCTCCGTCTATAATCGCGTCTATTTTTCCGCTCATATCGCTTATCACATGGCGTGCTCTTGTCGGGCTCGGCAGACCGCTCGTGTTTGCGCTCGGCGCGGCAACGGGCACTCCCGCCGCCTTTATAAGCGCGCGCGCCGTTTCATTTTGCGGCATACGCACCGCAACGGTATCAAGTCCGCCGCTCACAACATTCCCTATTTTTTCGCTTTTCTTTAATATTACAGTGAGCGGAGCGGGAAAAAATTTATCTATAACAGCCTTTGCCGCGGGAGTTATCTCTTTAACAAGAGGAACGATATCCTCCTTTTCAGCTATATGAACTATAAGCGGATTATCGCTCGGGCGGCCTTTTGCGGCATATATTTTTTTAACGGCATTTTCATCTAAAGCGTTCGCGCCGAGACCGTAAACCGTTTCCGTGGGAAAGGCAACAAGCCCGCCGTTTCTTATAATTTCACCCGCAAGGGATATATCGTATTCACTTGTGGATAAAATTTTTGTTTCCATAGTTTTTCCTTTACTTAAGTAAACGCGCTCTATTCCTCTGAGCTTGCCTTTAGCTTTTCGGCAGTGTCCGCCGTTATAAGCGCGTCTATCAGTTCGTCCAAATCTCCGTTTAATATCTGTTCCAGCTTATAGAGCGTAAGCCCGATTCTGTGATCGGAAACTCTGCCCTGAGGATAGTTATATGTGCGTATACGCTCGCTCCTGTCGCCCGTGCCGACCTGCGATCTGCGCTCGCCGGCTATCTCCGCGTCGTGCTTTGCCTTTTCGGCGTCATAAAGGCGCGAACGCAGCACCTTCAGCGCCTTTTCCTTGTTTTTGTGCTGGCTGCGCTCATCCTGACATTCAACAACCGTGCCGGTTGGAATATGCGTTATTCTTATCGCGGAGGACGTTTTGTTTATATGCTGACCGCCGGCACCGCTTGAGCGAAACGTGTCTATCTGCAAATCCTTTTCACTAAGCTCAAAATCCACTTCCTCCGCCTCGGGAAGAACGGCAACGGTTACCGTTGACGTGTGGATACGCCCCTGGCTCTCCGTTTCGGGAACACGCTGAACGCGATGGACGCCGCTCTCAAACTTAAAACGGCTGTAAGCCCCGTCGCCGTCTACGGAAAAAACGATTTCCTTATAACCGCCGAGCCCCGTTTCATTTGCGCTCAAAACCTCCGTTTTAAAGCCCTTTGCCTCGGCATACATAGAATACATTCTGAAAAGCACGCCTGCGAAAAGCGCGCTTTCCTCGCCGCCTGCACCGCCGCGTATCTCTATAATAACGCTCTTGTCGTCGTTCGGATCTCTCGGCAAAAGCAAAATTTTAAGCTCCTGCGATATTCTTTCCATATCATCGCGGCTCTGCTCAAGCTCCTCTCTGACCATTTCGGCAAAATCGGGATCAAGACCGCCCTCGGAAAGCATATCCCTGCTCTCTCTGTTTGTCTGTTCCGCCTTTTTGTATTCGCGGAATTTCTCAACAACGGGAGTCAACTGCTTTATTTCTTTCATCAGCTTTGTGTATTGCTCAAGATCGGCAACCACCTCCGGCAGGCACACAAGCCCGTTTATCTCATCAAATCTTTTTTCAACCTCAATCAGTTTTTCAAACATTCTTAACACCTTTTATACTTTTTTGCGCCTTGATTCTGGGCACCATAACCTCGTGCCCGCAGCCCGTGCACTTCAACCTGTAATCAACGCCGAGGCGCAGCACCTCAAACTCTCTGCTGCCGCAGGGATGTGGCTTTTTCATTATAACTATATCGTGGAGCTTTAAATCCTCCATAAAATCACCGCCAAGCGCTTTAAATATGTAATATTGTACCACACACGCAGCCGCTTGTGCAACAGCGAGCGGCATAAAATTTGAGTTTGCCTCTTTATTTGCGGCAACATAATTGATTTTATCCTGCATATATATTAAATGTATTTTACCCACATTTAAAGTTCTTTAAAGAGAGTGATGTTATGAATTTTTACCCGGAAGGGCAAAACGAAAGTTTGCAGCGCAGATTTGATTCGCTTGAAGACGTTAAAACGGCTATGATGAACGGCAGCGTTATAGAATCGCGAGTGCTGCTATGCGACAGTGAGCACAATCTGCACGTTGATTTGGGAGTGATCCGCGGAATGATTCCCCGCGAGGAGGGCGCAATAGGAATAGACGACGGCACCACAAGAGATATAGCCCTTATATCAAAGGTCAACAAGCCGGTCTGTTTCACGGTGCTCGGTTTTCAGCGCGACGATTTCGGCAACATAAGCGCCATTCTTTCCCGCAAGGCGGTGCAGCTTGGATGCAAAAGAAATTTTATTGATAAGCTGAGGGTTGGCGACATTATAAACGCACGCGTTACCCACCTTGAAAAATTCGGCGCGTTTATTGATATAGGCGCGGGCATAAACGCGCTTATACCGATTGATATGCTTTCCGTTTCAAGAATAAACCACCCGCGCGAAAGGCTTCGGGAGGGCGAAAACATAAAGGTTGTGCTAAGAAAAAGGGAACCCGAAAAGCTCACCTTTTCGCTTAAAGAGCTGCTTGGAACGTGGCGAGAAAACGCAACGCTTTTTGAGCCGGGCGAAACTGTTACGGGCACAGTGCGCAGCATAGAGCCGTATGGCGTTTTTGTTGAGCTTATGCCGAATCTCGCAGGGCTCGCCGAACCGTGCGACTATCTTTTTGAGGGTCAGCAGGTTGCCGTTTACATAAAATCCGTTCTTCCCGATAAAATGAAGATAAAGCTCGTTATTGTGGAGGCGTTCGGCGAGGCGGAAATGGCAGGCGATCTAACGTATTTTGTTAATTCCGACCATATAGACCGCTTTGATTATTCAACGCCAAACGCTCCTAAGGAGATTTCAACGGTTTTTGAAGAATAGAATTTTTTTCAGCGCGCCGTAAATTATAATGCGGGCGATGAAAAATCAATCCGCGGAATATATTTGCGCCTCACGCGGCGATTTCGTTCAATTCCCGTTCAGTAACGGCGCAATAACGGATTTTTTAAAAACATTTGTAATTTTAAAGCTGCCTTAAATTTTCGATTAAGGCAGCTCTTTTTTATTCGGAATTCTGCCTTGCTTTTTATCAAGGCTTCTTTCAAAGAAAACGATAAACGGCAGCGACACCGCGGCGGCAAGCACATAGCCTCCCGGCTGGGCAAGCTCTATGCCCAATATTCCGATAATCTCCGGCAGAATCAGTATCAGCGGAATAAAGAAAAGTCCGTTTTGCGTGCAGGCAAGAAAAAGCGCCCACCCGCTTTTGCCAACGCTTTGAAAAGTCATATTCGCCGTCATAACAGTAGGCAGAAAAACGAGAGCCGCGCACATTATTCGCAGAGCGTTCGCGCCTGTTTCAACAACCTCCGCCTCATCTCTGAAAAGACGAATGATCTGCGGCGCAAGCAAAAAGCACCCTGCCGAAATCACGGCAACAACAACCGTTGAGAAAAACCATGTGAAATTCATTCCCGATTTAACACGGGAATATTTTTTTGCTCCGTAATTAAACGCTGAAACAGGCTGAAAGCCCTGACCGATTCCGACGCACACGCTGAAAATCAGATTTGAGCATTTCGCAACTATGCTCATTGCGGCAATGCACGCGTCGCCGTAAACAGCCGCCTGCAAATTCAGTATCATATTCGCGATGCTGTTCAGCCCCTGCCTTGCAAGGCTCGGCGCGCCGGTAAACACTATCTCGCGAATAAGAGCCGGCCGCAGCGATATATACTTAAACGACAATTTGCTCTGTGTTTTCCCTGTTTTGAACATTGCGAAAAGAATAGCCATGCTGATATACTGCGAAACGGCGGTGGCTATGCCCGCGCCTGCTATGCCCATATCAAAAGCGAACATCAGCAGCGGATCAAGCGCCATATTGAGAACGCCGCCCGCCGTGAGCCCAAGCATTGCGAGCGCCGCCGCGCCCTCATACCTGAGAATATTATTCATAACGCAGCCCGTTATCATCGCGGGGGCGGATATTAAAATATATTTTCCGTATGTTTCGGCATAAGGCTGAATCGTTTCCGTGCTGCCGAGGACACGCATAAACGGAGTTAAAAAAACAAGACCCGCCGCCATAATTACAAAGCCCGTGAAAAGCGCAAGAAAGAAACCTGTTGAGGAAAAACGGCGCGCCTGCTCAATATGCTTTGCTCCGAGGCGCCTGCTTATACAACTGCCCGAACCGTGCCCGAACATAAAGCCGAACGCCTGTAAAATTGCCATAAGGCTAAACACAACGCCTGTTGCTCCGCTGGCAGAAACGTTGATTTTTGACACAAAATATGTGTCTGTAATATTGTATACGGTTGTGATAAGCATACTTATGATAGTTGGAACCGAGAGTGAGGAAATCAGCCGTGTTATCGGCGTTTCGGTCATCTTTTTGTATTGCTCAACGGCGGAGGGATCGCCGCCCTGCCCGACGGGCGCATTGTTTTCGTTCATATCTGAATATCATATCCTTTTTATCGTTTTACTTCGGCGGCGCCTTCCGGCATTCTGTCGCCTTTTCTGTATTTTTCCGCCTGCAAATTAAACATATAGGCGTATTTTCCGTTTAAATTCATAAGCTCATCGTGCGTTCCGTTTTCAACGATCTCGCCGTTTTCCATAACGTAAATCCTGTCTGCCCCTCTTGTTGTTGAAAGGCGGTGTGAAATGAAAACAACCGTTTTGTTCTCCGCCGCCTCTGCCATTGCCCTGTTCAAATTGTATTCGGCAACGGGGTCAAGATTCGCGGAGGGCTCATCCATTATTACATAAGGGCATTTTTTATAAAACGCGCGGGAAACGGCAACCTTTTGCGATTCACCGCCCGAAAGCATAACGCCCGAATCGTTGAATTCGCGCAGCAGCTCCGTATCAAGCCCGTCCGCGAGTTTCTTTGTAAAGCCGCAGCGCGAAAGCGCGTCTGCCGCGCGGGCGCAATCAAAATCGGTATCCAGCGCAACATTTTCGCCGAGCGATGCGGCGAAAATCTGAAAATCCTGAAACACGGCGGCAAAGCGATTTCTGTGGGATTCAATCGTTTCTTCCCTTATATCGCGCCCGCCTATAAGAATTTCACCGTCGGTTACATCATAAAGACGGAGCAGCAGATTTGTGAGCGTTGTTTTTCCCGCTCCGTTATAACCTACAAGGGCTATTTTTTCTCCCGGTTTCAGCGTGATATTTATATTTTTGAGCGTTGGTTCGCTGTTTCCGGGATATGTGAACGAAACGTTTTTAAACTCTATTTCCTCCGGCGCGCCGCTTTGAGCAATATGCTCTCCGTCAAGAATTTTATTTTTGCGGGCAAGAAATTCCCTGTATTTTTCTATGATTTTTGCCTGTTCCGAAAATGTTCTTGCAACAAAAATGGTTAAAAACGAAAACGAGCTCGCAATCATCGAAGCGCCGTTGAATGCCGCCACAAAATCGCCTGCCGAAAGCGTTTTTGAAACAAGCACGCAGTAGCCGAGATAGAGCGGCAGGAGGAACATAAAGGATATTATCTGAAGTCCGCCCTCCTGTATAAAATAATAGAAATCTATTTTCGCAACATATTTTTTTTGATTGCCTATAACATCGTCCGCCGCGTCGTTGTATCTTTCGTTAAGCAGGGGGCGGATATTGTTCATCCTGACTTCTTTTGCGTAATCCTGAAGATAAAAAATTCTTGCAAAATAATCGGCGCGCCTGTGGTATTTGTTGTTTTCTATTCTTCTTTCCGACTGAAGAGTTCCGATTTTTCTGCCGATCGGAGTAAAAACCGCAACCGAGGCAATTATAATAACAAGGCATATCGGGTCAACCGTCAGCAGAACCGTGCTTATCGCCGCAAGAGAAACAAGCTCGCCTATATACCGCTCCACCATATTTAAAATCCACTGGATTTGACCGGCGGAGGATTCAACGGCAAGAATAAAGCTGTTATAAAAATGAGGATCGTCATAAGCCTCAAGATCAAGCTGCCTTGCCTTGTTGAAAAACTTTGTGTTCAGCCCTTTTATCAGCTTTTCCCTTTCCACGTTCCAAACAAACTCACGGAAAAACCACGTTAAAAGCTCGGTTACAAGAAGAACGGCGGCTATCAAAACGATTCCGTAAATTATTTTGCGCCTGTCGCCTCCGTTTTCAATCACATCCGTTACATATTTCACACCGAGAACGGCAATAAGCCTTGTGGGCAGCGTGCCGAAAACTCCCGAAAGACATTCGCCTATAACAAGCACGGGAGAAATTTTGAACATTATTCCTATGAAAAAGAAGATATTTGAAAAAATCGAATGACCGTCTTTTTTCTTTTCAGACGTTTTCATCAGCCTTATCCTCCTTTTTCCTGTAACTTGAAGCCTGCAAAGCGAACATTTCGGCATAATTGCCGCCTTTTTTCATAAGCTCGTCGTGGCTTCCGCTTTCCGTTACCGTGCCTTCGCCGAGAACAAAAATATTATCGGAAAGAACGGCGCTTGAGAGCCTGTGGGAGATATATATAACTGTTTTTTCCTCCGTGGCAAGAATAAGATTCTCATACATTTTATATTCCGCTATCGGGTCAAGAGCGGAGGAGGGCTCATCAAGAATGGCGATATCAAAATTGCCCGCAAACATTCTGGCAACCGCCGTTTTCTGAGATTCTCCGCCCGAAAGACCGGCTCCGTTCTCATCAAATTCGCGTGTGAGAACAGTATCCGCGCCCTGCGGCAAAGTTAAAATTTTATCGTAAACGCCGCTCTGTTCCAGCGCTTTCGCGGCGGTTTTCTTATCCGCCTCGCTGCAATTTCGGCATATAACGTTTTCGTTAACCGAAAGCGCAAACGTTTTATAATCCTGAAAAACAGTTGCGAATTTCAGGCGCAGAGCGTTTAAATCATATTCCTTGATATTCACTCCGTTATAAAGAATTTCACCGCGTTCAGGGTCATAAAAGCGCAGCAGCAGCTTAACGAAGGTTGTTTTGCCCGCGCCGTTTACGCCCACAACGGCAACCGTTTGCCCTTTTGTGATTTTAAGATTAACGTTTTGCAGAGAATAATTTTTCGCGGAAGGATATTTGAAATAAACGTTTTTAAATTCAAGGCTTTCAAAATCATCGGGCTGTTTTTCTCCCGAAACAACGGCGGATTCATAATCAAAGAAATCGTGAAGATTTTGAAAATAGAGCGCAACAGAGGAAAATTGGGAAAAGCTCTGGGCAATGTTAAACGTTGCGGCGCGCACCGAATTTATTGACGAAAGCACAACGGAAAAGCCCGCCACCGAAAGAGCGTCCGTATATATAAACTGATATCCCGCAAAGGCATATGTGCCGGCAATCGGTATCAGCTCGCCTAAAATTGCGCTGACCATGCTGAAAGCAAACAGCTTTAGCCCGTAATTTTTAATAATATCTATATTCGACTGAATCGCTTTGTTGAATCTGTTCATAACAACCGAAAAAACGCCGGACGTTCTCATATCCTTGGAAAAATCACGAAGAAAAACGGTTCTCTGCGCATACGCCTTTATTCTGTTGTTGTGCGCCATTTTGTAATCTCTCTTATAAAGCACGCGGCTCTTTAAAAGCTCCACGGCAAAAACAAACAAAACGGGCGCGAGAAATATCAGATAAGCCGGGTCTATTGAAACAACGATGCCCACAACAGACAAAAAAGCCAAAACATTTCCCAAAACAGTTGAAACAGACGACACGAACGATGAAAAATAGCCGTTTTTTATAATTTCCGTTGCGCGCTGGTATTTATCGTAAAAAACGGGATCCTCATAGCAGCTTATATCAACCTCCGCCGCTTTTTTAAAAATCATATTGTTGAGAGCCTTAAAAACTCTTTTTTCGCCCACAAGAAATTTATAATCGCTTAAAACGGAGATGATTTCGTAACCTATGCCCGCGGCAAGAAAAATAAGAAGGGTTTTAAAATAGTATTCAAAGCCCATATTTTTCTCAATTATCCCAAGAAAAACCCGCAAAAAGAGAACGCTGTTGATAAACGACGTGAATATTATTTGCGACGCGAAGTCTATCGTGTTCCATAAAAGATACGTTTTATCCGCCTTAAAGATTATCTTTAAAGCATAAATCATATTCTTAACAACAGGCACCTTAACATCCTCGTGAAGCATACGGCGCGGCATAAAAATCACCCCTTTTTTTATATATTTTTGCGGCAAAGCGCGGTAATTCTTATCGAAAAATCTTATCCTAAAAGTATATCACACGTCAACTGTTCTGTCAAATAATGCATATTTTAAAATATATATTATTTGACACGGATTTGACATAAACAAAATCTTATTTTGAACGGGACTTGCTATAAACTATAATAATGTGAAAAACATATCAAATCGAGGTGACGAAATGGATATTTTTTCAATAATTTCCATGCTTGGCGGACTTGCCCTGTTTCTTTACGGAATGCGCTTTATGGGAGAGCAGCTTGAAAAGCTCTCCGGCGGAAAGCTGGAGCAGATTCTTGAAAAAATGACCGATAAAACATACAAGGGCGTTCTTCTCGGCACGGTTGTTACGGCTGTTATTCAGTCATCATCGGCTGTAACCGTTATGGTTGTGGGCTTTGTTAATTCCGGCATAATGCAGCTTTCGCGCGCCGTGGGCGTTATTATGGGCGCAAACATAGGCACAACCGTTACGGGCTGGATTTTATCTTTAACCGAAATCAACGGCAGCAGTTTGTTTTTTAAGCTGCTCAACCCATCGTCGTTCGCTCCCGTTCTTGCGATTATAAGCGTTTTTATGCTGATGTTTTCCAAAAACGAAAAAAGAAAAAATATCGGCGGGATCATTATGGGATTTTCCGTTTTGATGATGGGAATGACGCTTATGAGCGATGCCATGTCGTCTTTTGCGCAGAATGAAAACTTTTCATCTCTTATGGTCACCTTCGGCAATCCCGTTGTGGGCATAATCGCGGGCACGCTGCTTGCCGCTGTTGTGCAATCCTCAAGCGCGGCAGTAGGCATTATTCAGGCGCTCGCAATAACGGGCAGCATAAATTTTTCGTCGGTTTTCCCACTTATTCTCGGTCAGAATATCGGCTCGTGCGTTCCCGTGCTTATATCCGCGGTGGGCGCAAGCAAAAACGCCAAACGCACCTCGCTTATTTATCTTTATTTCAACGTTATCGGCGTTATAATCACAGGCGTGCTTTTTTACGGCGCCGAATCGGTTATCGGCTTTGATTTTATGGAGCAAACGGTTTCGCCCGTGCAGATCGCCATTATAAATTCCGTGTTTAAAATCTTCACAACGATCGTGTTTTTCCCGTTTACAAAGCAGCTTGAATTTATCGCGGTTAAATCCGTTAGGGGCGAGGACGCGGAAAAGAAAACGGAGCCGTTGATCGACGAAAGATTCACTCTCAATCCCTCATACGCGATTGAAAAATGCCGTGAGGTAACGGTTGAGATGGCGCAGCTTGTTGAGGAAACGGCAATGTGCGCGCTTTCATCAATAAAAAATTATTCAGAGGAAAAATCGCGCCTTGTTGCCGAAAACGAGAAAAAAACAGATAAATACGAGGAAACGCTTGAAACCTATCTAATCAAAATAAGCTCTATGGCGCTTTCGGACGAGGACGGAAAAAATATTTTTCTTCTTCACCACGCCGTTGAAAATTACGAGAAAATCGGCGATTACAGCGAAAGCATAATCAAGGCAACATCCGCAATGAGCAGAAAAAAAATAAAGCTTTCGGACAGGGCGAAATACGAGCTTTCCGTTATGATTGCCGCCGCCACAAAAATAATATCCGTTACCAACAAGGCGTATAAGCTGGGCGATATTAATATGGCGCGCGAGGTTGAACCGCTTGAAGAGGTTATAGACAAACTCAAAAAGCAGCTTAAAAAAAGGCATATGAAACGTGTTGACAGCGGAGAATGCTCCGCCGACCAGGGCTTTCTCTATATAGATATTATAAACGCCGTGGAGCACATAGCCGACCACTGCTCCGATCTTGCGCTTACAATGATAGAGCTGCACAGCGGCGACTACAAAATCCACTCTTATGTGCGGGATATAAAGGAATATGACAAAGAATTTTTGGAAATTCTTGATTCAAACCTTGAAAAATATTCCATTAACTGAAATAATATAATAAAGCACTTATTAAAACGGAAGTTTAAAAAGCGGGAGAATCAAAATGGCGCTTATTTATATTCTTGAAGACGATGAAAGCGTGAGAGAGCTTGAAACGTATGCTCTCACGGGCAGCGGCTATGAGGTCTGCGGCTTTTCCGAGCCCAAAGCGTTTTACGCCGCCGTTGAAAAAAGAAAGCCCGATTTGGCGGTGCTTGATATTATGCTGCCTGTTGAAGACGGTTTGTCTGTAACAAAAAGGCTGCGCGCCGACCGCGCCTTTGACGATATGCCGATAGTGCTTGTTACGGCGAAGGATTCCGAAATGGATTACGTTAAAGGGCTTGAATGCGGCGCGGACGATTACATAGCAAAACCGTTTTCGGTTATGATTTTTCTTTCGCGCATTAAAGCCGTTTTGCGCAGAACACGCCGCGACAACAGAGATATTTACGAATATTTGTCCGTGAAAATAGACGATAAAAGGCACAAGGTTTATTCATCGGGCGAAGAGATAGAGCTCACATATAAGGAGTATGAAATTTTAAAATATCTTATTCTGAACCGCGGCATTGCGGTTACAAGAGAACAGCTTTTAAACTCCGTTTGGGGCTATAACAGCGACAGCGAATCCCGCACGGTGGACAGCCACATTCTCACCCTGCGCAAAAAGCTGGGCGAAAACGGCTCTCTTATTGAAACAATAAGAAACGTCGGCTACAAGCTTGGTAATTAGATATGTTGAAGGACAGTGATACAATGACCAATAAAATCATAAACGCAACTGCCGCGGCGGCTCTCTCTTCGGTTTTAATAACCTTTTCCGCTGCGGCGGCGGTGTTTTTTTATTTGTTTAACGGCAATGCCGATTATTCGGCGGGAAGCATAATTGCGCGCGCGGCGTTTGTGCTGCTGCCCGCCGCCGCGGCGGCAGTCGGGATCGCTTTCATATGCGCTTTCAAGGCGGAAAAATCAATAATAACGCCCATAGAAAAAATGGGCGATAATCTTAAAGACATAAACGAAAACTGCCCGTTTGACGAGCTTAAACCGTTTGCGGACAAAATAAGGCTTCAGCTTGAGGAAAAAGAGCGGCTGGAGCGCCTCACAAAGCAGTTTACGGCAAATCTTTCGCACGAGCTGAAAACCCCGCTGACGGCGATTTCGGGCTACGGAGAAATTCTTCAAAGCGGCGCGGCGGATGAAAAAGACGTTAAAAAGATCGGCGCTATAATCTATAAGGAATCGCAGCGGCTGATAAATCTTTCGCACGATATTATTCAGCTTTCTCAGCTTGAAGAATACGATTTCACGCCTATTTTAGACTCCGTTGACCTTGCCTCCGTTGCAAACTCCTGCGCCTCGGCGCTTACGGTTGAGGCGGGAAAACACGGAATCACAATTGAAACCGATATTGAAAAGGCGTTTACGCGCGGCACGGAATCGTTGCTTGAGGAGCTCGTTTACAATCTTGCGGAAAACGCAATACGCTACAATGTTGAAAACGGCCGTGTTTTCATAAGCGTAAAAAAAGACGGCGATTACTCCGTTTTGACCGTTAAAGACACGGGAATCGGTATAGAGCCGAAATACACCGGCAGGGTTTTTGAAAGATTTTTCAGAGTTGATAAATCACGCTCTAAGGCAACGGGCGGAACGGGGCTCGGTCTTGCGATAGTTAAACACACCGCGGAATATCTGGGCGGCACGGTAAACATAAAAAGCGAAGTCGGAAAAGGCACCGAAATCACTGTAAGACTGCCGAAAGGATAAGGTTTATCTTCGACCCGCGCCTGAAATATATGCGGCGACGGCGTGGTTTTAACTATCCGATTTAAATAAAGGAGAAATAGTTATGACTTGGGAATTCAATATGCCCGTGAGGCTTATCTTCGGTTCGGGAAAGCGGCGGGAATTAAAAAAATATATAGATGAAACAGGCGGAAAGCAGGGCGTTCTTGTGTGCGGCAGGAGCTTTGTTGAAAACGGAACGGCAGACGAGTTTATAAAAAATTCGGGCGGCGCCGTAAAAGCCGTTTTCAGCGATATTCGCCCCAACCCCACAACAGACAATGTTGACGCCTGTGCGCGCCTTCTGCGCGAAACGAACGCCGATTTCGCGGTTGCGCTCGGCGGCGGTTCGCCTATGGACTGCTGCAAAGCCGCGTGCGCTATTGCCCGCGGCAGCGGCTCCGTGCGCTCTTACCACAGCTCAAACGCCGCCTTTTCGGCGGACGAGGCAATCCCTATGATTGCGTTTCCGACAACGAGCGGCACGGCAAGCGAAGTTACAGATATTTCCGTTTTAACGGATGTTGAAAAAAACCTTAAAGCCCCTATGAACAACCCCGTTATGTATCCGAAAATCGCGGTGATAGACCCTGAGCTCACGCTCTCCGTTCCTCCGCAAATAACGGCGTCAACGGGTCTTGATGTTCTCTGCCACGCCGTTGAAAGCTACTGGAGCACGCTGAACCAGCCCATTTGCAGCGCCTGTTCCGTTTACAGCGCATCGCTCGTTTTTGAATGGCTTGAAAAAGCATACAACGAGCCCGATAATCTGACGGCGCGGGAAAAAATGGCGGAGGCGAGCGTTGTTGCGGGAATAGCCTTCTGCCGTCCCCGCACCACGGGCAGCCACGCCTGCTCCTTTCCGCTCACAAATCTATATGGTATTCCGCACGGAGAGGCGTGCGCCTTTACTCTTGATTACTTCATAAAATTCAACGCCGACAATGCCGACGGCGACGGCAGAATAACGGCGCTCGCGAAAAAATGCGGCTTTGACGGGCCGTATGAAATGGCAGACGAGATTTCGGCGATGAAAAAGAGAATGGGAATGAAAACTCGCCTTTCCGAAATAGGCTGCACGGGCGACGGGCAGATTTCTGAGCTCGCGAGGCAAAGTATGTCTATGCTGATGACAAGAAATCCGATACCCCTCACGGAAAAAGATATTTATAATATGTATAAATCTTTGAAATAGATATATTTACAAACGGCGTTTTTTTTGCAATAATATAAACTGAAAAAATTCCGCGGCGGTTTATGCCGCTCCTGCCCCGTTGAATTGCGAGGCGGCCTTATTGAATAAATTAATGAAAGGACAAGCGTTTATGGTTTACGGAGTAATTCTTGCGGGCGGAAACGGCTCGCGAATGGGCGGCGAAAAGCCAAAGCAATATCTGACCGTTAAGGAAAAGCCCATAATTATATACACGATAGAGAAATTCTTTGCCTGCCCGCGGCTTGAAAAAATAATCGTTTTGTGCCCGCAGCAATGGGTGGAGCACACTAAAAATCTGATAAAGCGGCACATTGCCCCCGCAGAGGACAGAATTTCGGTTATAGAGGGCGGCTCAACGAGAAACGAAACGATTATGAATTCCATAAAATATATTGAATCCGAGGGCAAGCTCGATGAAAACACGATTATCGTTACTCACGATTCCGTGCGCCCGTTCGTTACGGGCAGAATAATTGCCGAAAACATCGAAGCGTGCGAAAAATACGGCGCGTGCGACACGGTTATCCCCGCAACAGACACAATAGTTGAATCGCAAAACGGCTTGCAGATAAGCTCTATACCGCAGAGAAGCCTTATGTATCAGGGGCAGACCCCGCAATCCTTCAAGGCTCTGAAGCTTAAAAAAATTTATGAAACTCTTACAGACGAGGAAAAAGACATTCTTACGGACGCCGCAAAAATTTTCATTATGAAAGGCGAGCCTGTTGCGCTTGTTGACGGCGAAACGCACAACATAAAAATCACTTATCCGTATGATCTGCGCATTGCGAAATCGCTGCTGGAGGACGAAGAATGATAAACACCGTTTTCCGCCTTGCGGCGCCGAGGCGATTTGAAACAGCTTTTGAGGATATAGAGCTTTTCGGAAAAAACGTTCTTGTGCGCCCAACGCATCTTTCGATTTGCAACGCCGATATGCGCTATTATCTTGGCACAAGAGACGCTAAGGTGCTTGCCGAAAAGCTGCCCATGGCGCTTATTCACGAGGGCGCGGGCGAAGTTGTTTTCGACCCGACGGGCACTTTTGCCTGCGGCAGCAAAATTGTTATGGTGCCCAACATTCCCTCTGAGTCAGACGATTATATTGCCGAAAATTATCTGCGCTCATCAAAATTCTGCGGCTCAACGGCAGACGGGTTTTTGCAGGAATATATAAGCATTTCGCCAAAAAGACTTGTGCCTCTTCCTAAAGGAATTGATATGAATGTGGCGGCGTTTACGGAAATCGTTTCCGTTTCCATGCACGCCGTTTCACGCTTTAACAAAACGGCTCACGCGCGGCGGCGCAGAATAGGCGTGTGGGGCGACGGGAACCTTGGATATATCACATCGCTGCTGCTTAAAAAAACTTTTCCCGATACCGAGATTTACGTTTTCGGAACCTCATATGAAAAGCTTGCCGATTTCACATTCGCGGACAAAACATTCCTTGTTAACGATATACCGAAGGAAATATGGATTGATCACGCGTTTGAATGTGTGGGCGGAAACGGCAGTCCGATCGCGATTGAGCAGATTATAGGCGTTATCCTGCCCGAGGGCACCGTTTCCATACTCGGCGTTTCCGAGTATCCCGTTCTTGTTAACACGCGAATGATACTTGAAAAAGGTTTGCGCCTTTTCGGTTCTTCGCGCAGCGGCGCCGAGGATTTCAGAAATACTGTTCATTTTTACGAAAAAAGCCCCGAGGTTACGGATTATCTGGGAAATATCATAGGCTCGGTAAACACGGTGCGCACAATTGCCGACATAAAATCGGCGTTTGAAAAAGACGCGCGCAAGTCATTCGGCAAAACAATAATGAAATGGGAGATATAACAAAACCGCTTGAATTTCAATGTTCAAGCGGTTTTTATTTTATAGAAAATTTTTATTTACAGCTGAACGCCGTCTGCCGTGCGGCAGAAATGAATCGAAAAATCGTTTTCATACTGCGGATACACCTTTAAATATTCTTCGCGCAGAAACGCCGAAACCTCTTCCCTTTTATCGGGATTTATAAGCGCGACAGACGAGCCGTTAAATCCGGCGCCGCTGAAACGCCCGCCGTAAACCCCGTCGCATTTAAGCATAATTTCATAGAGCGTTTTCAGCTCGGGTGAACCCGTTTCCCAATTATAAATCGAGCTGTGGCCGGATTCAAACATAATCTTTCCGAACTCGGCGATATTGCCGTTTTCCCACGCTTTCGCGCCGCGCTGCACTCTTTCAAACTCGCCGTAAAAATGCTCCGCGCGTCTGCGCCACGCGGCGGGAATTTTATCCTTGTATTCATCAAAAACACTTCGCGGCACATCGCGCATATAGGAATCCTTAAAACTTCCGTAGGAAATATCGGCAAACGCCCTCAGGGCAAACGCCGCCGCTTTCGCCTCATCAACCCTTGAATTGAAAGCCGTGTTCGCGAGTTTTCTTTCTTTTCCCGAAAAAATAACAGCGAATTCATACGGCGGCATATTTTCGCTTGTCGGTATCAGCCTGTAGGAATCATCAAGCGTGTCAAGAAACAAAAGGCAGTCCTTTTTTGAATAGACCTCACAGCTCTGATCCATTTTGCCGACATTCATTTCAAGATAATCGTGCTCGGCATAAAGAGCAAAATCTATAACGTCCGCTTTTGTGAGAATAATATTATTGATTTTTGAAATTGCCGAAATATAAGCAATTAAAACAGCCGCCGAAGAAGAAAGCCCGCCGACGGGCAGATCGCCGTAAATAAAACCGATAAGCCCTTTATCTATTTTGTGACGCCTTTTGAGCGAAACAAACGCCGCCTTCGCAAAATCGCCCCAATTAAAGCTCCTTTGCGGCAGCTCGTAAACGGAAAACTCGGTTACTCCCTCAAAATTTCCGCTGTAAAGCTTTACGCTCCCGTCGTTTGTGGGCAAAAATTTAATCTCAACGCCGTGGTTTATCGCAAAGCCGGATATAAGCCCGTGCTGATAATCGGAATGAGCGCCTACTGGCGCGATTCTGTATGGGCAATAAACTGAAAGCGGCTCCTCGGAAGTGTTGAATTTTCTTTTGAATTCGGCATAAATATCCATATCTTTTCACCATTTTTTTAAATATTAAGCTAATTTTAACATATATTGAATTTAATATCAATCGGTTGACACTCTTTATTTAATAATATATAATTATAACAATTGCGGAAAGTTTTTCCTTAAAAAAGGAGCGAAAAAATGAAAAGCCCCGTGGTTTCGGTTATAATCCCTGTTTACAACGCCGAAAAATATCTTGAGCAATGTTTAAACAGCGTTATTAATCAAACAATTAAAAATATAGAGATAATTTGCGTTGACGACGGCTCCGCCGATAATTCCCCGAAAATTTTAAAGGATTTTGCCGAAAAAGACAGCCGCGTGAAAATAATTTTTCAGAAAAATCTTTTTGCGGGAGCCGCGCGCAACAACGGAATCAAGGCGGCAGCGGGAAAATATCTTGCTTTTTGGGATTCGGACGATTATTTTGAACCGAACGCGCTTGAAATTATGCTTAACAAATGCGAAAAGGAAAACGCGGAGCTATGCCTTTGCGCGGCATACACGTTTGAGGACGGCTCCGACAGGCAAACGATAGACGAAACGATATTAAAAAAGCGCTTTTTGCCAAAAGAGAGCGTGTTTTCGATTGAAACCCACCCCGAATATATTTTTAACATTGCCGCCCGCGCGCCGTGGAACAAGATAATCAGAGCGGATTTCATAAGGGAAAACAACATTGAATTTCAAAATCTGCAAAATTCAAACGACACATATTTTTCTATGATTTGTATGTATTACGCTAAGAGAATAACATATACCGCTTTGCCTCTTATCCATTACCGCGTAAACAACAGCGAAAGCATAACGGGAAAGGCGGCGGCAGATCCTTTATGCACCTACAAGGCATATGCCGCTATATATGACGAAATCACCGAAAACGGCATATCCGCAAAGGCTTTGCAGAGCTTTTACAGCCGCCTTTACAACGGACTTATCCGCAGCGTTATGATTCAGGAAAACGACGAATCAATGCGCGCGGCCTATGAAAACGTTAAAAACGAGTGCTTTAAGCATTTTGATATCGCCGCCCACCTAAGCGCCGATTACTGCTATTTTAAAAGCGATTTTGAGGATATAAAATTCATTTCGGAGCACACGCTCGCCGAATTTCTGATGTTTAAATACAGAAAAGAAAACCGCGAAAGGCTTTTTTACAAATCAAACGCCGAAAAAAAGCCATTGGTTCGCATTGCGCGCAGGTTAAGCCTGCTGCTGCCGGCAAACAGCAGGCTGTTTGACATAGGAAAACGCATACTTCATTTCAGATAAGAGAGGAAAAATATGAACGGAAAATACGATTATTTAATAGTTGGCAGCGGGCTTTTCGGCTCGGTTTTCGCATTTGAGGCAAAAAAGCGCGGCAAGCGCTGCCTTGTGATTGAAAAAAGAAACCACATAGGCGGAAATATATATTGTGAAAATATAAACGGAATTAATGTTCACAAATACGGCGCTCATATCTTTCACACAAGCAACAGGGAGATATGGAATTATATTAATCAGTTTGCCGATTTCAACAACTATATAAATTCTCCCGTTGCTGTTTACAAGGACGAGCTTTACAATCTTCCCTTTAATATGAACACCTTTTCAAAAATGTGGGGGATCAAAACGCCGAGCGAGGCAAGGGAAATCATTGAAAAGCAAAAGGCTCAATACAACATCGAAAATCCGCAAAACCTTGAAGAACAGGCTCTTTCGCTTGTTGGGCGCGACGTTTACGAAAAGCTTGTTAAGGGCTACACGGAAAAGCAGTGGGGCAGAAGCTGCGCCGAGCTGCCCGCCTTTATTATAAGGCGTTTGCCGGTGAGATACACCTATGACAACAATTATTTTAACGACAGATATCAGGGTATCCCAATCGGCGGATACACAAAAATAATAGAGAAAATGCTGAGCGGCACCGACGTTTTGCTTGAAACCGCATTTGAGGATTTCAAAAAGGAAAACGATATTTCGGGAATGAAAATCGTTTACACGGGAAACATAGACGAATATTTCGGCTATTGCTACGGCGCGCTGCAATACAGAACCGTTCGCTTTGAAACGGAATTTCTGCCCGATACAGACAACTATCAGGGCTGTGCCGTTGTGAACTACACAGACCGCGAGGTGCCCTACACAAGAATTATCGAGCACAAGCATTTTGAATTCGGCACACAGAAGGGCACCGTTATTTCAAGGGAATACTCCTCCGAATGGAGCGTGGGAATAGAGCCGTATTACCCGATAAACAACGATGAAAACAACGCTCTTTATTTAAAATACAAGGCGCTTGCCGACAAAGAGGGCGGCGTTATATTCGGCGGCAGGCTCGGCAGATATCAGTATTACGATATGGACAAGGTGATTGCCGCCGCGCTTGAAACGGTTCGTGAAGAGTTTTAAGGAGAATATTTAAGGAGAACACATTATGGCAAAGGTTTCTATAATCGTGCCGGCTTATAACGTTGAGCCGTATCTTGTTGAGTGCATGGAGAGCATCACTCACCAAACCCTGGAGGATATCGAGATAATCTGCATAAACGACGGCAGCACCGACAATTCGCTTTCCATTTTGAAAAGCTATGCCGAAAAAGACGGGCGCATCAAGCTTGTGGACAAGGAAAACGGCGGCTACGGAATAGGAATGAATATAGGGCTTGATATGGCTGCGGGCGAATATATAGGCATTGTTGAGCCCGATGATTTCGTGCCCGTTAATATGTTCGGCAATCTCTATGACGCGGCGAAGAAAAACGACCTTGATTTTGTGAAAGCCGATTTTTACCGCTTTGAACGCGCGTCAAACGGAGATATGTTTTTAACATACAACCACCTTTCAAAAAAAGCGGAGGATTACAACACTGTTTTTAACCCGAGCCGCACCCCCGACGCGATACGCTGGATAATGAACACCTGGAGCGGAATTTACAGGCGCGAATTTCTGAACAAATACGGTATACGCCACAATGAAACACCGGGCGCCTCTTTTCAGGACAACGGCTTTTGGTTTCAAACCTTTGCGTTTGCCGAGCGCGCCATGATTATTGATAAGCCCTATTATATGAACAGGAGAGATAATCCCAATTCCTCGGTTCGCGACCCGCAGAAAATCTATTGCATAAACGTTGAATACGACCATATACGCGATGTTCTTATGCAGCACCCCGAAACATGGGAACGTTTTAAGGGCTATTACACCTTAAAGCGCTTTCACAATTCGCTGACCACCCTGCGCAGAATAGCGAACGACTGCAAAAAAGAATATGTGGAGCGTTTCGCGAAAGAGATGAAACGCGCCCGCGACCTCGGCGAAATGGACGAAAACCTTTTCACGCCGGGCGAAAGAGACAACATTAATCTTTTGATAAACCAAACGGCGGTTTACTACAAAATAAAAGCGCTGCCGATGAACGCCGGCAGCACGAGCCTTAACAACAATTTTAAGCAGGTAAAAACAGAGCTTGACAAAATAAAACGCTCTAAATCATACAGACTGGGCAGAGCCATAATGTATATCCCGATTCGCGTTAAAAACTTTGCTAAAAAAATTTACAGAAAAATAAACAAAATGCGAAGGGGCTACAAAAAAGATGAGTGATATCAAAGTTTCGGTTATAATTCCCGTTTACAACGTTGAAAAATATCTGCGCCGCTGCCTTGAGAGCGTTGCGAGCCAAACATTAAAGGAAATTGAGGTTATCTGCGTAGACGACGGCTCAACGGATTCCTCGTTTGATATAATAAGCGAATTTTCTGAAAAAGACCCGCGTTTCACGGCTGTTAGCCGTCAAAACGGAGGGGCGGGCGCCGCGAGGAACGCGGGGCTGGACAGGGCGCGCGGAAAATATCTTTCTTTCCTTGATTCCGATGATTTTTTTGATGAAAAAATGCTTGAGGAATCATATAACTGCGCGGAAAAATACAGTGCCGATTTCGTTGTTTTTCAGTCTGACCAATATCACGAGGATACAAAAGAGTTCAAAAGTGTCGGCTGGACTTTAAGATACAGCGAGCTGCCTCCATATCAGCCGTTTAACAGGCGCGCGATGACAGACAACGTTTTTAAGGTTTTCGTGGGCTGGGCGTGGGACAAGCTATACAACAGAGAATTTGTTATCAAAAAAGGTCTGCGCTTTCAGGAGCAGCGCACGAGCAACGATATGCTTTTTGTTTTCTCAGCAGTTGCAACGGCTGAAAAAATCGCATACGTTGAAAAGGGCAAAATTCTTGCCCACCAACGCAGAAACAACAAAGATTCGCTCTCTAACACAAGGGAAAAATCGTGGGATTGCTTTTACAAGGCGCTTCTTGCTCTGCGCGAGCGCCTTATAAGCGAGGGAATTTACAAGGAGCTTGAAAAGGATTATATAAACTACGCTCTTCATTTCAGCCTTTGGAATCTTAACACGATTGCCGAACCAACCTACACAAAGCTATTAAACATTCTTAAAGAAGAATGGTGGGCAGAGCTGGGAGTTGCCGGAAAAGACAAATCGTATTTTTACAACAAAAAAGAATTTGAGCAATACAAAAATCTTTGCAGATAAGCGCTTTCACTAAGAACGGGGAGCCGAGCAAAACAGGTTCGGCTCTCCGTTGCTTAAACAATGAAAAAATCGAATACTGCAAAAATTCCAAAATATTCCGACAAAAAATCGGAATATTTTTTGTTTTTTCACAAATAATTCTTTTAATAAATGTTTTTTTCTAAATATTTTGCTGAATAACATATTTTTATACACTTTATTTCTCCGTTTTATGCAAACAATATAACTACGCGGAACACCGCGCAATTAATTTTCGGAGGAATTATTATGAAAAAGAAAACGGTAAATATTATGAAAGGACTCGGCGTTGCCATGGCTGTCGGCTCTGTTATGGCGGCGGCGGGCGCGTCTATGGGAGAAAACAAAAGCGCAAAAAAAACAATGCAGAAGGCAGTTAACAAGGTTTCCGATTTTGTGGACACGGTTGCTTCCGTTATGTAAACCGAAAGCGGATTTTCCGCGAATTACAAAAAGGGGCTGTAAAAAAACAGCTCCTTTTCTCATATTCACCCAAATTTTATACATATAAATTATTGGTGATTTTATGAAAAAATTTTCTATAAAGGAGCTTAAGCAACGGGGAGTCGAACAAAATAGGTTTAATTCTCAGTTGCTTACTGATTTTCCGCTTGAATACTACACGGGCGAACCTCATTTGGAAATAACGGGAAATTTTGAGTGCGTTGTGGACGGTTTGAAAGCAATAGAGGAATATTCCTCGGAAAAAATAAGGCTTAACACCGGCAAGCGCTCGGTTACTTTTCACGGCGAAGATCTGCACATAAATTCCCTCTCTCCTCAAGGGGCTGTTGTTCAGGGCTTTATTATGAGTATGGAGTTTTCCGATGCTGATTAGATTTTTCAGATGGCTTTTGGGCTATGTTCGATTCACCTGCACGGGCGGCTTCACCGAGGGATTTATAAACGGCTGCCGCAACAACGGGATAAATCTTAAAAACATCATGCAAACAGACGGTGGAATTATCGCCGAAACAAGGATCGCCCAATATAAATCCCTCCACAAAACGGCGTTTAAAAACGGCTGCGTTGTAAAGATACAAAAACGGTGCGGTTTTCCGTTTTTGCTCGCTCCCGTAAGCCGCCGCGGCGGACTTCTTGCGGGCGCCGTTTACATGGCTGTTTTTATTTCGCTTATGGGAGGCTTTATCTGGAACATAACCGTTTCCGGAAACGACAGGATAACAGACGTTAAAATTGTTGATTATCTCGCTCAAAACGGCTTTAAAACAGGCGTTCGCTGGAGCAGCGTAGACAAGGAACAGCTTGAGCTTTCGGTTATGTCTGACTTTGAGGAGGTTGCGTGGATCTCCATAAACAAAACGGGCTCCACGGCTTCCGTTGAAATAAGCGAAACAGTTGACAAACCCAAAATGGAAAAAAACGATATAACAAACGTGACCGCCGCGGAAGACGGCGTTATAACAAGAGTTATTGCTCTCGGCGGGTGGCCGGAGGTTAAAGAGGGAGACGCGGTGACGCGGGGAGATCTGCTGATTTCCGGCGTGCGCGAAAGCGAGGTAGACAAGAAAAACCATTTTGCCCACGCCCACGGAACGGTGCTGGCGCAGGTGAACGGCAGCATTTCGCTTAACGTTGCGCGCAGCCAAACGGAAAAAACTCCCACCCACACCGAAAAATACAAAAAGCTTTTCCTTTTCGGGCTTGAAATTCCGCTTTATCTTAAAAAGGACAGCGGCAGCGCCGATATAGGCAGCGAAAAAACAACGCTTGTTATAAACGATTACCGCCTGCCTGTGGGAATAATAACGGAAACGGCGGAATATTACAGCGAAAGCGCGCGTATGCTTACTGACGGCGAGCTTGAGGCGCTTGCCAAATCGGAGCTTGAAAAGAAAAAGAACGAGGAGCTTAAAAACTGTGAAATTCTGAACGAAAACATAACCGTTGAAAAAGACGACGGCGGCTGCGTTATAACAGACAGTTATTCCTGCATCCGCAATATAGCGGTGCAAACGGAAATTTTATTTGATAATCAATAATTCCTTGAAACGCCGCGCGATATGTGATAAAATAAGGCAACGCCCGTAAAGGGCGCGCCGCTCTTTTCCCCAAACATTTTGCGGGGCGGGCGGCAATCAGAAATCGGGGAGGCGTTTTTATGCAGATGACCTTTCGCTGGTTCGGAAGCGGGCTTGACAAGGTGACGCTTGAACAAATCCGGCAGATTCCGAACGTTACGGGAGTTGTGCCCGCGCTGCACGATCTGCCCGCAGGCGAGATCTGGCCTTTGGAAAGAATAAAGGCTCTGCACAGGGAGGTTACCGACGCGGGACTGACTATGGAATGTATCGAGAGCGTAAACGTTCACGAAGATATCAAGCTCGGTGCTCCCTCAAAAGACAAATATATAGAAAATTACATTAAAACGATTAAAAATCTTTCTCAAGCGGGCGTGAAATGCATATGCTATAATTTTATGCCCGTGTTTGACTGGACAAGAACAAACCTTTATATGCCTATGGGCGACGGCTCAACCTGCCTTTGCTACGACGGAAAGCAGGTTGAGGGAAAATCGCCCGAAGATATGTTCAGAGAAATAGACAGCAAATCAAACGGCTTTGCCATGCCGGGCTGGGAGCCGGAGCGTATGGGCGAAATTAAAGACCTTTTCAAAAAATACCGTGGAATAACGGCAGACGATTTGTGGAAAAACCTGATATATTTTCTTGAGGCAATAATGCCCGTGTGCGAGGAAACGGGCATCAAAATGGCTATTCATCCTGACGATCCGCCGTGGGGCATTTTCGGATTGCCGAGAATCATAACGGGGCACAGCGCTCTTAAAAAGCTGATTTCATCCGTGCCGAGCGAGTGCAACGGAATAACGCTCTGCACGGGCTCTCTCGGCGCAAGCCCCGAAAACAACGTTGCTCAAATTATACGCGATCCCGAAATCGGAAAGCGAATATATTTTGCGCACCTGCGAAACGTTTCCATAAACAATCGGTGGTTCAACGAAACGGCGCACGAGAGCGCGGCGGGTTCGCTTGATATGTTTGAAATCGTTTGTGCGCTGATAGACGCGGGATTTGACGGATATATCCGCCCCGACCACGGCAGAATGATCTGGGGAGAAGTCGGAAGACCCGGCTACGGACTTTATGACAGAGCGCTCGGCGCGTGCTACCTCAACGGTCTTTGGGAGGCGGCTGTTAAGAGCAGAAAGGACACACAAAAATGAATCACGAAAATTTAAAGGGCAGAGTTGCCGTTGTAACGGGCGGCGGCGGAGTGCTGTGCGGCGCGTTTGCCAAAACGCTTGCCGCCCGGGGCTGCCGTGTTGCGGTGCTTGATTTAAACGAAGAGGCGGCTCAAAAATGCGCTGATGAAATAAACGCCGAGGGATACGAGGCGATAGCCGTTGCCTGCAACGTGCTTGACCCCGAATCAATGCAAAAGGCGCGCGATACCGTTGTTGAAAAGCTGGGCACGTGCGATATTCTGTTGAACGGCGCGGGCGGAAACAATCCCAAGGGCACAACAACGAAAGACACGCTTGAAAAAGCAGACCTTCTTCAAAAGGACGAAAACATAAAAACCTTTTTTGACCTTGACCCCGACGGTATCAGCTTTGTTTTTAATCTGAATTTCCTGGGCACGCTTATTCCCACTCAGGTTTTCGCGCGTGATATGGTTGAAAAAAAACACGCCTGCATCGTTATGATAACATCTATGAACGCGTTTCGCCCGCTCACGCGGATTCCCGCGTATTCAGCGGCAAAGGCCGCCGTTAAAAACTTCACGGAGTGGATGGCGGTTCACTTTGCGCCTATGGGTATAAGAGTCAACGCAATCGCACCGGGATTTTTCTCAACAAAGCAGAATGCGGCTCTCCTTTGGAATGAGGACGGCTCGCCAACCGAGAGAACGGGCAAAATCCTCGCGGCAACTCCTATGAACAGATTCGGCGAACCGCAGGAGCTTGACGGCGCGCTTCTTTTCCTATGCGATGAAAAATACAGCGGATTCATAACGGGAGTTAACATACCCGTAGACGGCGGTTTTAACGCCTATTCGGGAGTATAAACCTTTCGGAATACTTTAACCGCGGAGAACCGAACAAAACAAGCTCGGTTCTCCGTTCCTTTTTGCTCTGTTGCGCTACTGCAACAATTTCCAAAAATATTAAAGAAAAATTAATATTTTTTTCGGGCGGCGGCGCTGTTGATTTTTGAATCATCGGGTATTATAATGTTTTATATATCAGTGGAACGAAAGGCAGTGGAAAAATGAAAAGAAAGCTTATTTCTTTACTCTTCGCGGCGGCGTTTGCGGCAATTATGATTTTTGCCTGCACGGGCGCGCAGGCGAAAACCATTACCCCGAATGTTGTTTTAAACTATGAGGGTTACGAATTCACGGGCAGACCGATGGGCCCCGGTCTTAAAGTTTATGACGAAAACGGAGCCCTTCTTGAATATAAGACAGACTACACGCTTGCATACAACGGAGAAAGAATTTATCCCGGAACATACAGCGTTACGGTTTCATTTATCGGAGAATACGAAGGCACGGAGCCTGTTACAAAAGAATTTTACATAAGCGAAAACAAAGTTAACATCAAGCTGAACTACACAAGCTATGAGTTTGCGAACAAGCCTCTCGGCCCCGGCGCGACCGTTACGGACAGCAAGGGCAAAAAACTTGAATACAAGAAAGATTACATCATTGAGTACGGCTCCGGCAGAATTGAACCCGGTACATATACTATCAAATTTATACTTCAGGGCAACTATTACGGAACCTTTGAAAGAGATTTCAAAATCACCGAAAACAACGTTAACATAAAACTGAATTACACAAGCTATGAGTTTGCGAACAAACCGCTCGGCCCCGGCGCGACCATTACGGACAGCAAGGGCAAAAAACTTGAATACAAGAAAGACTACATAATTGAGTACGGCTCCGGCAGAATTGAACCCGGTACATACACCATTAAATTTATACTTCAAGGCGATTACAGGGGCGAGTTTGAAAGAGATTTCAAAATAACCGAAAACAATGTTAACATCAAACTGAACTACACAAGCTATGAATTTGCGAACAAACCCCTCGGCCCCGGCGCGACTGTTACGGACAGCAAGGGCAAAAAACTTGAATACAAGAAAGATTACATCATTGAGTACGGCTCCGGCAGAATTGAACCCGGAACATACACCATCAAATTTATACTTCAAGGCGATTACAGGGGCGAGTTTAAAAAGAGCTTTTCAATAACGGAAAACAAGGTTAACGTTATTCCGAATTACACGAGCTACGAATACACCGGCACGCCGCTCGGTCCGGGAGTAAAGGTTTACAACAGCAAGGGAAAGCTGCTTACCGCCAACACGGATTACACCGTTCGCTACAACGGCGAGAGAATTGAGCCCGGCAGATACAGCGTTTCCGTTATTTTGAAGGGCAATTACAGAGGCACGGGCACGGCTTATTTCACAATTGAATCAACAATAAACCACGCGGCGATAAAAGCATCGGCAAATAATCCGAACTGCACAAGATACACATACGGAAAATCTGTCCTGGGTTATCCGCTTGACGGCTTTATAATCAACGGCAACGGCAGAAACAACAAAACCATTTTTATGGATTTTGCCGTTCACGGCTTTGAAGACGAATACGCGAACGACGGCAGGGTGCTTGTTGCGCTTGGAAACGAGCTTGTTGAATATTATTCATCCCACCGTGACCTGCTCGGCGACTACAAAATGGTTATCGTTCCGTGCGCGAATCCCGACGGCGTGCTGCACGGTAAAAACAACTACCGCGCCGGAAAAAGAGGGGCATTCGGCAGATGCACTTATGACGGAATAGATATGAACCGTGATTTCGGTTCGGGTTCCTTTAAAGCTGTTGAATCAAGGGCTTTAAGAGATTTTATGCGCAGATACACGCCCGATATGTATCTTAATTTCCACGGCTGGGAAAATTCCGTTATCGGAAATCCGCACATTGTAAACGTATTCAGAACAAGAGTGGGCATAAAAACAGATAAATCAAACAGATACGGAGCAGACCAGGGATATATAATCGCCTATACCAAAAACAGCCTTAACTCCGATTCCGCGTTGATTGAATTCAAAAACACAAGATCGGTATACAGCTCTAAGGTTATAGCCGCGTTAAATGATCTTATGAGATAAAAACCAAACGGCTCTCCGTTTATTGAAGAGGTGAAGTTGTATGAAAATTTCCGAAATACTGAAAAAGAACAAAATCACGATATCCTTTGAGATCTTTCCGCCGAAAGCATGGGATAAAATTGAAAACACTCGCGCGGTTGTGAAAGAGATAGCAAAGCTGAATCCGGGCTTTATGAGCGTTACATACGGCGCGGCGGGCACAGGTTCGGGCTTTGCCGCCGATATCGCGAAAGAGGTTAAAAGCAACGGAATAACGCCGCTTTCTCATCTCACCTGCCTCACCTCCACAAAAGATATGGTAAACAGCGTTATAGATGAATTTAAGGCGAACGGAATAGAAAACATACTCGCCCTGCGCGGCGATATACCCGAAGGCTTTGTTTTTCCCGATGCGCAGCATTATCACCACGCTTACGAGCTTGTGAACACAATAAAACAGCGCGGCGATTTTTGCATAGGCGGCGCGTGCTATCCCGAAGTTCACCCCGAAAGCGCAAATATGGTGGACGATATCAACCACCTTAAATATAAGGTTGACTGCGGCGTTGATTTTCTGACAACGCAGATGTTTTTTGACAACGATGTGTTTTACCGTTTTAGGGAAATCTGCGCCATAAAGGGAATAAACGTTCCGCTTGTTGCCGGAATTATGCCCATAACAAACACCACAAGCATTATCAAGAGCGTTAAGCTGTCGGGCTGCCGTTTTCCCGAAAAATTCATGAAAATAGCGGACAGATTCGGTGAAAATCCCGCGGCTATGAAACAGGCGGGCGTTATTTACGCAACCGAACAGATTGTTGATTTGATTGCAAACGGTCAAAACAGGATTCATATTTACACTATGAACAAGCCCGACATTGCGGCGGCGATAATGAACGGGCTTTCGGACATCATAAATGAACAGAGCTGAAATTCTCCGCTATATGCGCGCAAGCAGCAAAACGGCAGACGAAAATTTGATAAACCTTGTGAACAGAGCGATTGAGCTTGTAAACGGCGCGGTTGTTCCAAAAAGCATTTACAGGATATTCGACTGCCGCGTTACAGACGATTCGCTTATTATAGGCGGCACGGAATTCAAAAGCGTGCGGCTTGCCGAAAATCTGCGCGGGTGCAACCGCGTTGCGGTTTTGGGCGCAACGCTGGGAACAGAGGCGGATCGCCTTCTTCGCGCCTATTCAAACGAGGGCGCAATGCTGATTGCCCTTCAGGCGGCGCTTGCCGCGAAAACAGAAGACGTGTGCGACGAAGTTCAGCAATTAATAGAAAAAGAAAACAGGGTGAAAACGCGGCGGAGATATTCGCCCGGATATTTTGACCTTGATATAAGCGAACAGAAAAAGCTGTTTGCCTTGCTTGACATAACAAAAAGATGCGGCATAACGCTTACCGATTCATACCAGATGATACCAACAAAATCGGTTACGGCGTTTACGGGGATAGATTTATGAAAATCAAGTTTTTTGACGGCAGCATGGGCACGATGCTCCAATCGCTCGGACTAAAGGCGGGCGAGCTGCCCGAGCTTCTGAATATTACCGACAGCGAGCTTGTTTATTCGGTTCACAAGGCATATGCCGACGCCGGCTCGGAATATATAACAACAAACACCTTCGGCGCGAACAGATTGAAAACCGACAAATACGAAGAAATCATACGCAAGGGCGTTCAAATAGCCGCCCGCACAGGAAAAAAGGTTGCGCTTGACATAGGCCCCACCGGCAAATTGCTTAAACCGATGGGCAATCTTGATTTTAAAGAGGCAATTGAAATATTTGCCGAAATGATACGCGCCGGAAAAGACGGTTCGGACACCGTTATAATCGAAACAATGGGCGACACCTACGAAATAAAGGCGGCTGTGCTTGCCGCTAAGGAAAACTGCGATCTGCCCGTTTTTGTTACGATGATTTTTGATGAAAACGGCAGACTGCTTACGGGAGCGGACATAAAAACGGCCGTTGCCATGCTGGAAGGGCTTGGTGTTGACGCAATAGGCTTTAACTGCGGGCTCGGCCCCGCTCAAATGATTCCGTTTGTTGAGGAAATAAGAAAATGGACTTCTCTGCCCGTTATCGTTCAGCCAAACGCGGGTCTGCCCGAAAGCGTTAACGGTCAAACAGTTTATAACGTTTCGCCCGAAGAATTCGCTGATAATATGAAAAAAATGGCTCAGCTCGGCGTTTCTTATCTCGGAGGCTGCTGCGGCACAACGCCGGAGCATATTAAAAAGATGATATCGCTTTGCGGCGATATTCCCGCAAACGTGCCCGAAAAGAAAAGCCACACGCTTGTTTCGTCTTACAGCGAAACAGTTGAAATAGGCAAAAAGCCCGTAGTTATCGGCGAAAGAATCAATCCAACGGGCAAAAAGCTTTTTAAAGAGGCTCTTCGCCGAAACGATATTGATTATATTATCAAAGAGGGGATCTCTCAAAAAGACGCGGGGGCTCATATACTTGACGTAAACGTAGGTCTGCCCGAAATAGACGAGCGCAAAATGATGGAAAGCGCCGTTTACAATCTGCAAAGCGTGCTTTCCGCGCCGCTGCAAATAGACACAACCGATATCGGCGCGCTTGAAAACGCGCTCAGAATATACAACGGAAAGCCTATGCTGAACTCCGTTAACGGCAAAGAAGAAAATATGCGCGAGGTTTTTCCTCTCGCAAAAAAATACGGCAGCGTTGTGGTCTGCCTATGCCTTGACGAAAACGGTATTCCCGAATCGGCAAAGGGCAGAATCGAGATCGCCGAAAAAATAATAAAAACGGCCGCCGAATACGGTATAGACAAAAAAGACCTTATCGTTGACGCGCTGACAATGACGATCAGCACAAACAAAGAAAACGCCGCCGAAACGCTGAAAGCCGTTAGATATATCGGCAGCGAGCTCGGCGTTCACACCGTTCTCGGTGTTTCAAACATTTCATTCGGTCTGCCCGAAAGAGACGCCATAAACACGGCGTTTTTCACGCTTGCGCTGCAAAGCGGACTTTCCGCCGGAATCATCAACCCGAAATCCCGTTCCATGATGAACGCGTATTATTCCTACAACGCGCTTGCCGCGCTTGACGAAAACTGCGCCGAATATATTGCAAGCGTAACGGCGCCGCCCGAACCGCAATCCGAACCGTCGGTTTCGCTGCGCACGGCGATAGTAAGGGGCATGAAAGAGGACGCGGCGCGGTGCGCGGCTGAGCTGCTTAAAGAAAACGAGCCTCTTGCCGTTATAAACAACCATATAATTCCCGCCCTCGACGAGGTTGGAGCGGGCTTTGAGTCAAACAAGGTTTTTCTGCCTCAGCTTCTTATGAGCGCCGATTCCGCGAAATCCGCTTTTGACGTTATAAAAAACAAGCTGATTCTTTCGGGCGCAAGCGAAAGCGGAGAAGAAAAAATAGTTATGGCAACAGTCCACGGCGATATTCACGATATCGGAAAAAATATCGTTAAGGCGCTGCTCTCAAACTACGGTTTCAATGTTATAGATCTCGGAAAAGACGTGCCTGAGGAAGACGTTGTCCGCGCGGTGGTTGAAAACAATGTTAAACTTGTGGGTCTTTCCGCGCTTATGACAACAACGGTGCCAGCTATGGAAAAAACAATACGCCTGCTGCACGAACAGACAGACGCCAAGGTTTTTGTGGGCGGCGCGGTGCTGACCCAAACATACGCCGATATGATAAATGCCGATTGGTACGCGAAAGACGCAATGGAGAGCGTGCGCATAGCAAAGCAATTCTTTAAAAGGGATTGATTTTTGCCGTTTTTAAACTATACGATTTACAATTAATTAATTTTTATCTTTTAAAAGCCGCTTGATTGAATTCAAGCGGCTTTTACATATTAAATCATTCACATTTTTTATTGGTATTTGTAAGAATAAAACAGGATTTTTTCGCTTGAATAATCGTCTGTATCAATACTGTAAACATAGTCGCCGATATAGATACATTCCGCGAGCTGTTCATCTTTGCTTTTTGTATCGTTAACATATTTGTTTGTGATTTCAATTTTGCCGTTTTTAATTTCAAAGGTGATAACGCCCATTCCGTTCCCGTCGTCCGCTCCGAAATTGCAGGGAATTACGTAATAACCCTTTTCGCTGTTTACAACAAGCGCCTTGTGATCGAACTGTGCTGCCGAATACGCGTCTTTCAGCACCTTGCTGTCTAAAAGCGTTGGATTTTCCGAATCCGAAACATCAAAAAGCGCCAGCTTTATTCCCGCAAGCCCAACCAAGCCGTTGCCGCCCTCGGTGTTATAGCCTATCCCGAGCATCTGATTTTCATTTACGGGAACAAGCAGGCTCGAAAAGCCGTCTATCTCAAGGCTGCCCTTTATAACGGGCTTTTTCGGATCGCTTAAATCTATAACAAAAAGCGGGTCGGTCTGCTCAAACGTAATAACGTATGCCGTGCTGCCGATAAATCTCACCGCCTTAATGGATTCGTCTTTCGCAAAATCCTCCGTCTGACCGATAATATCCAGATTTTCATTCAGCACATAAAGACGGTTTGTCATATTTTCAGACAAATACATATTTTCGGTTGTCGCAATTCTCAAAAAGCCGTCTTTTTCATCCATCGAAAACTGATTGTTAACGTATCCGCCGACAACGCCCGCCGCCGTGAATTTTATTTCTTCGCCAAGCTCCGCCTTTATAATTCCCGTGCTGCCGCCGTCCGCATAGGAACCGTCTTTAATCACGTCGTTTCCCGAATAAAAGTTGCTTTGCGTTAAATACATATTTTTTTCGTTGCAGTAAACATCTGAGGAACAGCCGAAAACGGCTCGTGTGTCCGCCGCTCTCGCGCCCGTTTGAGCGTCTATCGCTCCTATTACATTATACTGCGCGCTTTGAGTGTCTTTAAAATAGCAGATATCTTCCGCCGCAATGCTTTTCATTTCGTTCTTGCAGCCGCTCTGCGGAATATTGTATCTCCTGCTCGGCGAATTGATAATATAATTTGAAACAACATATACGGTGCCGCCTATCATACGCGATGTAACATAACTTCCGCTCTGCTCAAAATCCGAAAGAAAAACAGGCTTTGACGGGTTTGAAACATCGTATATTTCAGTCACAGTTACGCATGTATCATGCCCGCCCGTCTGCTCCAACGGTGTGCTTTCAAAATTTGAATCGCTTATATTGACCGCCAGTCTGTCGCCGTTCAGAAAAATATCGTTTATATATGCGCTGTCGGAATTTCGCTTGCAGTTTATTACGGACACGGCGGAGGTTTTGCCGTTATCGGCTCTGAAAACGTAAACCTTGTTCCTCTCTTTATCGTCGTTATAGGAATAATGAGCGTAATATATATACTCGCCGTCTGTTTTGACCGAGCCCGCCTCGTCAACTCCGTCCACCTGCACGTATGTTTCGGAATAACTTTCGCTCTCACTCGCCGTATCGCTCTCTTGAACCAAGTAGCCGCCTTTATTAAAGTTTTTATAGATTTTTTCCTTTTTTGCTATTTTGCCGATAAGCTCGTTTATTTCATCATAGCTGTTAAATGTGAGCACGGCGGGATTATCTTCAACTGCGCTCGGCTCGTTCGCTTTCGGCTGCCTTTCAACCTGCCGATAGGCGGCAAAGGCGGCGCCGAACACAAGCGCAAAGCACGCCGCGGCGGCAATAAACGCTCTGACGCCGTTTCTTTTATTCTTAAATTTAACCGTTTTATGCTTCTGCCCCGAAAGGATCTTATTTTCTATCGCCTTTTCATCAAGAGAGGGCGGAAACTCCGGCTGGGCGCCGTTAAATTTTTCTTTTATAAAATCAAAATCTTTGTTTTTCATAACTTTTCCTCCCTGTTCAAATCAATTCGCTTTTCATTTTTGCAAGGCTTCTGCTCAGCTTTGAGCGAACTCCGCCTGCCGTCAGACCGCTTATCTTTGCTATTTCTCTGCTTTTAAATCCGCCCACAACGGCAAGAAGAACGATATTCCGCTCATCTTCGCTCAAAACGTTGAGCGCCCTGCGCAGTTCCCGGCGTTCCTCGGTGTTGTCCTCTGAAAACGGCAAAATTTCGGCGTTCTCTATGCTGTCGCTGTTTCTGCGCCTTATCTGCTCCCTAATCGCGCTTGCGCAGGCGCAGCTGAGGATTCTGAAAATCCAAGCGGAAAACGCCTCCTCCTTTCTAAGCCTGCCTATCTGTTCAAAGGCGGTTAGCACGCAGTTTTGGACGGCGTCCTCCGCGTCTTCCCTGTTTGCGAGTCTGTAATACGCATAACTGTAGAGCTTGTTTTTGTATTTTCCGTAAAGCGTGCAGAACGCGTTTATGTCTCCGTTTTTTGCCATAGACACAAGTTCTTTCTCGTTCATTTCGCCACCTCCGAACGTTTTCATAATATAAGTATAATTTTTTCGGCAAAGTGTTGCAACAAATCTTAAATTTCTTAAAAAAAGCGCAAAAATGCCGAACGGAAAACACCGTTCGGCTGCTGTTTTTTGGTTATTTCTTATCGATTTTTGTTTTTCCGCCCATATACGGCTGAAGAACCTTCGGAATCTTCACGCTGCCGTCTGCCTGAAGATTGTTTTCGAGAAACGCAATCAACATTCTCGGCGGGGCAACAACCGTGTTGTTTAACGTGTGGGCAAGATAATTTCCGTTTTCGCCTTTGATTCTTATTTTAAGTCTTCTTGCCTGAGCATCCGAAAGGTTTGAACACGAACCGACCTCAAAATATTTCTTCTGCCTCGGCGACCACGCCTCAACATCTATTGATTTAACCTTCAAGTCGGCAAGATCTCCCGAACAGCACTCAAGCGTGCGAACGGGAATATCAAGCGTTCGGAACAAATCAACCGTGTTTTGCCAAAGCCTGTCAAACCACATTTTTGAATCCTCCGGCTTGCACACAACTATCATTTCCTGCTTTTCAAACTGATGAATTCTGTAAACGCCCCTCTCCTCTATTCCGTGCGCGCCCTTTTCTTTTCTGAAACAGGGGGAATACGACGTGAGCGTTTGCGGCAGTTCGGATTCGGGAATTATCGTGTCTATAAACTTGCCTATCATCGAATGCTCGGAGGTGCCGATAAGATATAAATCCTCTCCCTCGATTTTATACATCATCGCGTCCATTTCGGCAAAGCTCATAACGCCCTCAACAACCGCGGAGCGAATCATAAACGGCGGAATACAATAGGTGAAACCGCGGTCTATCATAAAATCACGCGCGTAGGCAAGCACCGCCGAGTGCAGCCTTGCAATATCACCCATAAAATAGTAAAAACCGTTGCCCGCAACCTTTCCCGCGGAGTCAAGATCTATTCCGCCAAAGCTCTCCATTATCTCGGTGTGATACGGAATTTCAAAATCGGGCACCGTCGGCTCGCCGTACTTCTGAATTTCAACGTTTTCACTGTCGTCTTTACCGATTGGCACCGAATCGTCTATTATATTGGGTATTATCATCATAATTGAGGTGAGCCGTTTGCCAAGCTCGTTCTCTTTTTCCGAAAGAGCCTCCAGCTCGTCCGCCTGCTCCTTTACCTTTGCGCGAAGAGCCATTCCCTCTTCCTTTTTGCCCTGCGCCATAAGATTTCCGATTTCCTTAGAGAGCCTGTTTCTGTTTGCCCGCAGCTCGTCTGCCTTTTTCTGCGTTTCTCTTTTTTCAAAATCAAGCGAAATTGCCTCGTCAACGAGCGGCAGCTTTTCATCCTGAAACTTCTTTTTTATGTTTTCCTTAACGATTTCGGAATTTTCCCTAACAAATTTAATATCAAGCATACTTTTATTCTCCTAATTTATTTGCAATATTTTTTAAATCTTCCTGTGAATAAAATTCTATTTCAAGAGTGCCCCTGTTTTTTGAGTTATATACCTTAACCTTTCTGCCGAGCACCTCAGACAGCGAAAGCTCAACCTCGTCGTAAAAGCTGTCGCGCCTTTTATTTCTTTTCTGTGAAATAACGGCGCCGCTGTCTTGAATTTTTGCAAGGCGCTCAACGTCGCGAACCGTGAGGTTGTTCTTAACAATACTTTGAGCCGCTTCGTAAATCATAGCCTCGTTTTCCATTGCAAGGAGCGCCCTTGCGTGACCTGCCGAAATTTCGCCGTTTTGCGTCATTGCCCTAACCTCGGGGGGCAGCTTTAAAAGCCTTAAACTGTTTGCGATTGCCGGCCGTGACTTTCCGACGCTCGCGGCAACCTCCTCCTGAGTAAAGCCGCAGCGGTCTATAAGAGCCTGCAAGCCCTCCGCCTCTTCTATGGGGTTGAGATCCTCACGCTGAAGATTCTCTATTATGGCAATTTCCATTGTTTCGGTGTCTGTAAGCTCTTTGATAACAACGGGAACCTCGCGCAGCTTTGCCATTCGGGCGGCACGCCAACGGCGTTCTCCCGCAACAAGCTGATAGCCTCCGTTTGGTATCGGGCGCACGAGCAGAGGCTGAAGAATTCCGTGTTGCTTAATGCTCTCCGCAAGCTCAGCGAGAGATTCCTCGTTAAAGGTTTTTCTGGGCTGATCCTTGTTCGGAACGATCTCGCTTATGGGCAGCGTGCTTGAGGACATCATATCTTCCGTGGTGTTTTCAAGCATAAGTGCGCCGAGCCCCTTGCCGAGCCCCGATAATTTTTTCGCCATTTATATAATCATTCCTTTCGTTGCGTTTGTTTCTAAAAACAAATATCGCAGTATTGCCTATCTTTGCCTTGACAGAAATTCATCCGCGAGCTTTCTGTAGGCAAAGCTTGATTTTGAATACTTTTCATAGTATATTATCGGCTTTCCGAATCCGGGAGCCTCTGCCAGCTTAACGCTGCGGGGTATAAAGGTTTTATAAGCCTTGTTCGGAAAATACTTGTTTACTTCCTCAACAACCTGCTGATTCAGCCTTAGTCTGCCGTCAAACATAGTGTAAAGCACGCCTTCAAGCTCAAGATGCTCGTTGTAAAGCTGCTTAACAGTGCGCACGGTGCTTAAAAGCTGGCTTAAACCCTCAAGCGCGTAATATTCACATTGCAGCGGAACTATCAGCGTGTCTGCCGCGGTTAGTGCGTTAAGGCTTAAAAGACCGAGCCCGGGCGGGCAGTCTATGATAACAAAGTCAAAATCGGCGAGCAGGGGAGCAAGCGCCTTTTTTAACGCGAAAAAGCGCTCGTCAACATCGTTCAGCTCCGGCTCCGCGCCCGCGAGATTCATATTTGCGGGCAGCAGATAAAGATTTGAAAAGCCCGTATCAATCAGTATTGAGCTTGCGGCAACTCCGTTAATAATTATATCGTATGTTGAATAAGCGATATCCGCCTTGTCTATGCCAACGCCGCTCGTTGAATTTCCCTGCGGGTCTATATCAACAAGCAGGGTTTTCTTTCCCTTTGCGCCGAGCGCCGCCGAAAGGTTGATGCAAGTGGTTGTTTTGCCAACTCCGCCTTTTTGATTGAAAACGGCAACAGTTTTGCCCATATATTCACCTCCGAGCAGAAAACGGCAATCATTAATGCCAATGTTTACTATGCAATTATACAATATAAAGGAAATATATTCAATACATTGGCGAAAGTTTCACGTGAAACAAAGGCAAAATTTTTTTGTTTATAGTGTGCGCCTATTATTGGGGCACAAGATATTGTTGTTTCACGTGAAACACACTTTTTAACACTTTCCGCGGAGTTTTTCACAAAAACAAAACACCGTGCGCATAGAAATTTAAACTTTTTAAATTATAAACATAGTTTATGTGAAAATCTATATATTGTATAAGTGTTTCATATGAAACACAACGCGCATATGCTCTCGGAATTATAAGCACACACGGAAATTAAGCGCATATAAAAGCAGAATAGCCCACCGTTGCCGGCAGGCTATTCCACGTGATGAAAAGAGGAGAATATGTTAAAACGGTTTCCCGTTTTAAGCTAAGTTAGAGGCTTTTTTCTCCGCAAGCGGGGGAGAAGATTCCTTTTTCGAGTTTTTCGGGATTTTTACATAAAATTCAATATATTCTTCTGTTTCTGTTTTGTTGCTCTCGGCGGGAATTCCCGCCTCTTTCATTGTGTTTATCGCTTTGTTCACCGTGTTTACAAAGATTCGTACGTCTTTAAATATTTTAACGATATTGCTTTTATGGGGCTTGACCTGCTTGTTTGTAAGCGAATCTATATACGCCTCTGTTTGCTCAACGTTTAACCGGCGTTCTTTAATTGCGTTAAGCGCCGCCCACATTTGCTTTTCCGTGTCGCATTTCAACAGCGCCCGCGCGTGGCGCTCGGTCAAATTTTCTTTTTCTATAAAATATCTAACGTCAACAGGCAGCCTTAAAAGCCTGAGTTTATTTGAAAGCGCGCTCTGACTTTTTCCGAGCCTTTTCGATATTTCCTCCTGCGTCAGTCCGAAGTGGCTCTGCATATGGGAAATTGCCTGAGCCTCCTCAAAAAAAGTTAAATCTGAGCGCTGAATATTTTCAAGTATTGAATAAACGGCGCTCTCCTCATAATCGCAGTCAACTATAAGGCAGGGAACGCTTTGCAGATTTGCAAGGATTGCCGCTCTAAGCCGGCGTTCCCCCGCAACAATCTCGAAATAATCGCTGCTGTCTATCCGCCGCGCGAGAAGGGGCTGCAAAACGCCGTTTTCCCTTATGGAATCGGCAAGGCTCAAAAGCTCCTCCGATTTAAACTGCTTTCTCGGCTGGTAGGGGTTTGGCAAAAGTTTTTCTGTGGGTATTCTGATTATCTCTTCCGCCATTTTCTCAGCTCCCGGGCAATCGAACAGGTTTGTCCTTTTTTTCGTTTCCCCTCTCGTCTGAATTAATAATAACACAAATTTTCCGATAAGAAAAGGCTTTTTGTTTGTCAGAAACCCGTAGTTATCGACAGCGTTGTTTATAATCAGAGCGGCCGTGTATCTATTTTTTTTGTTTTTCTCGGATATTTTGTCGGAGTCTGCGAAATCTTTCTTGAAACAATTATATGTCTTTTGTCTTTATTTTCAAGTTCAAGCGATGCGATATCCTCAATTCTGCCGCCGAGCGTTTCAATTGCGTTTTCTCCGAGCGACACCTCGCTCTGCGTGCCCTTCATTGCCACAAATATTCCGCCCGTTCTTACAAACGGCAAACAATACTCCGCCGAAACATTAAGCGGCGCAACCGCGCGCGTTACCGCGGCGTCATATTTTTCACGAAATTCCGATTTTCTTCCCGCAATCTCCGCTCTGTCGTGCACGATTTCACCGAAAAGCCCCAAATAGCGCAGCGTTTCTCTTATAAAGCTGAGTTTTTTTCCAGTTGAATCAAGGAAAGTAAATTCCAAATCCGGGCGCGCGATCAGCATCGGCAAGCCGGGAAAGCCCGCGCCGCAGCCAACGTCTATAACCTTTGCGCCCTCTGGTATATGCGCATATGAAAGAACGGTCAAGCTGTCTAAAAAATGCTTAACAACGATATCGTAAGGCTCTGTTATCGCGGTCAGATTAACGCGCTCGTTCCATCTTATCAATCTCTGTTCAAACAATTCAAAGCGGTCTGCCGCTTTTTCATTAAGCTCTATTCCGAGTTTTGCTGCACCGGAAGTTAAAAGCTGAGTATCAATCATTTACAATGCCTCCAGAATAATATTTAGCGCGGCAATGTCGGCAGGATTAACTCCGCTTATTCTGCCTGCCTGACCCAAATTCTGAGGGCGGATTTTAGACAGCTTTTCAATCGCCTCAAGCCTGAGCCCTTTAAGCGAATGATAGTCGATGCCCTCGGGAATTTTTTTATTTTCGATTCTCCTCATCTCTTTTATCTGCTGTTCCTGTTTTGCTATATAGCCCTCGTATTTAACCGCGATTTCCACCTGCTCGGTTACGTCGCGCGGCAAATCGGGGCGCGTTGAATCCACACTTTTCAGAGATTCGTATGTTATTTGCGGCCTTTTGAGCAGCTCTATAATTTTGCAGCTTTTTGAAAGCGGCGCCGTGCCTGAATCCTCAAGAATTTTTTGGAGCTTTGGCGAAACGGACAAAGAGGTTTGCTCTATCCTCTTTCTCTCCGCGCGAACCGCCTCCTGTTTTTTAAGGAATTTATTATATCTTTCCTCGCTTATCAGCCCGATTTTATAACCGATCGGCGTCAATCGAACGTCGGCGTTATCCTGCCTTAAAACAAGGCGGTATTCGCTGCGGCTCGTCATCATTCTGTATGGGTCTGAGCAGCCCTTTGTTACAAGGTCGTCTATCAGAGTGCCTATATAAGAACCGCCCCGGTCAAGAATCAGCGGTTCTTTTCCCTTTATTTTCAGCGCGGCATTGATTCCGGCAACAAGCCCCTGCGCCGCCGCCTCCTCATATCCGCTTGAGCCGTTGAACTGACCGGCGCCGTAAAGTCCTTCCAAATCATTGAATTCAAGCGTTGCTTTAAGCGCCGTTGGATCAACGCAGTCGTATTCTATCGCGTATGCCGTTCTCATCACCTGTGCTTTTTCAAGCCCGGGGATAGTGTGTATAAACTGCAATTGCACATCCTCCGGCAGCGAAGAAGAGAGCCCCTGAAGATACAGCTCCTCTGTTTCAAGCCCGCACGGCTCAATAAACAGTTGGTGGCGCTCCTTATCCGCAAAGCGAACGATTTTATCCTCAAAGCTGGGGCAATAGCGGGGTCCTTTGCCCTCTATTTTACCGCTATACATCGGCGAACGGTGTAGATTTTTGAGAATAACCTCTTTCGTTTTTTCATTTGTATAAGTAATATGGCAGCAAACCTTGTTTTCCGGCGGTTCGTCGGTTTCAAAGCTGAACGGAACCGTTTGCCTGTCGCCATACTGCACCTCTGTTTTTGAAAAATCAACGCTCCGCCTGTTCACACGGGCGGGCGTTCCCGTTTTAAAGCGTCTGAGCGGAATATTCAGCTCTTTAAGGCTCTGTGCAAGGAGCGTTGCGGGAAACATTCCGTCAGGTCCGCTCTCGTATGAAACATCGCCTATATAAACTCTGCCTCCAAGGAAGGTGCCCGTTGCTATAATGACCGCGTTCGCCTCATAGACTGCCTCAAGCTTTGTTTTTATCCGCCAAAGTCCGTTTTCGGCTTTTTTTATGCCGATTATTTCCGCCTGGCGAATATCAAGCCCATTCTCCGTTTCAAGAGTGTGTTTCATTCCTTTTGAATATTCGCGCCGATCTATCTGCGCGCGCAAAGAATGAACAGCCGGACCTTTGCCGAGATTGAGCATCCTGCTTTGCAGGCAGTATTTATCCGCCGCCTTGCCCATTTCTCCGCCGAGCGCGTCTATTTCACGCACAAGGTGACCCTTTGAGGTTCCTCCGATAGAGGGGTTGCAGGGCATATTTCCTATCCAGTCAAGGTTTATGGTAAACACAGCCGTTTTGCAGCCGAGGCGCGCGGACGCAAGCCCCGCCTCAATTCCGGCGTGCCCCGCTCCGATAACTATAACGTCGTATTTTTGTGCAAAGTATTCCATAACTGTCTTAACCGAAAATCTCCTCGTAAAAGTGCGGTGCTTAAAAATTTATTTTCCCACGCAAAACCTGCCGAATATGTTGTTTACAACCTCCTCGGTTGCCTTTTTTCCCGTTAACGAAAGCAGCTCGTTAATCGCGTCGTCTATAAGAACGTTCACGGCGTCGCGCGTTATTCCCGCGGCAAGGCTCTCTTCCGCCTCGCGCACGCTTTTCGCGGCGTTAACACAGCATCGGCGCTGGCGCTGATTTGCGAGCATGGGAGCCGCTGCGTCAAACCGAGCCGTACCGAGCGCGCTTTTAACGGCGCTTTCAACCGCCGATATGCTTTTATCGTTTTTTGCGCTGATAAAAACGCAATTCTCGAATTTTTCGGTGATTTCGCGTGTGTTTGCCCTCTGCTCAAGGTCTGTTTTGTTTATAACGGCAACAGCTTTTTTGCCGCCGCATTTTTCAATAAGCTCCGAATCTGTTTCATTAAGTTCGCGGCTGCTGTCGAACACAGCGAAAATAAACGGAGCCGTGTCGATTTTCTCATACGCGCGGCGAATTCCCATCTCCTCCGCCTCGTCGCTTGCCGAGCGGAGCCCCGCCGTGTCGCTGAGGCGCAGCGTGATACCGCCGAGCCTTACGGTTTCTTCAACTATATCGCGCGTTGTGCCCTCTGTTTTTGTAACAATGCTTTTTTCTCTGCCCGCAAGCAGATTCATAAATGTGGATTTGCCGGCGTTCGGTCTGCCCGCGATAACCGCGTCCGTGCCCTGAACGGCGGCTATGCCGTTTTCGTAGCCGTCAACAAGATCTTCAAGCGCGTCGGCGGCTTTTTTAAGCGTTTCAAGCAATTCCACGTCGCTCATATCGGGAATTTCCTCGTCGGGATAATCAACCCACGCCGCAAGCGCGGCGGAGCAATCGGTCAACATATCAAGAATTTCGTTTATTTTTTTACTGAGCGAACCCTGCAACATATTATAAGACGCTTTTGCCGCCGTTTCACCCTGTGCCGAAATCAAATCGGCAACGCTTTCAGCCTGCGCCAAATCTATTTTTCCGTTTAAAAAGGCGCGCTTTGTGAATTCTCCGGCTTCGGCGGGAACGGCTCCCGCGCCCAGCACCGCCTCAAGCGTTTTTTCAACTATATAAAGACCGCCGTGAACGGAAAGCTCAACGACGTCCTCGCCCGTGTAGCTTTTCGGCGCGCGGAAAACAAGGGCAACGGCGTTGTCCGTTTTTTCTCCGTTATAGATAATCTGACCGTATTTTGCGCGGTAGCCGCCGAGCTCAGAGAGCTTTGAACCGTCAAACGGAGCAAACACCTTTTCGGCAGTTTCTATGGCTTTATCCCCGCTTATACGAATAACGCCTATGCCGCCCACGGAATTTCCCGTGGCAATTGCCGCTATCGTTTTATCCATATCTGTTTGCCTTTTCCGATTTTAACAAAATCAAAATAAATAATAAAATATGCAAAAAACGGCGGAATCGTGCGTTCCGCCGCATAACACGCAAAGCGTGAAAACAATTAATCCCTGTTTATTTCTATTTTTCCGAATCTCGGCAGGTCGGCGCGGTCTGTTCTCGGAGCCGCGTTTCTTGCCGGCGCGGCGCTTTTTCTCGGCGCCGACGGCTCAGTCGGCATAATAACAACCTTTCTTTCCTGCCCGTAGCCTATCGACATTGATTCCACTCCGTCTATATCCTGAACGGCGGTGTGAATAATTCTTCTCTCATATGGGTTCATCGGCTCGAAGGTGTATCTTCTTCCCGTTCTCAAAACATAATTCGCGTTTTTGCGTGCAACGCTTTTAAGCGTTTCCATTCTTTTTTCGCGGTAATTGCCCACGTTGAGAGTTACTCTCACATATTTATCGCAGCTTTTCTTTACGGCAAGCCCTGTGAGATACTGAAGCGCGTCGAGCGTTTCTCCGCGGCGGCCGATAATGATTCCGTAATCGTCGCAGGAAATTTCCATGCGAAGAACGCCGTCCTCCACCTTTGCCGTGATTTCCGCGTCTTCTATTTTGAGCCCTTTAAGCATATCCGCAAGATAGCTCACGGCAACATTCGTATCTATATCGTCCGCCGTTATGCTCTCCGGCGCAGCGCTCTCTTTAACAGCGTCCGCCTGTTTAACAGGCTCTTCCTTTTTGGGAGCTTCTCTCCTCAAAGCCTCTTTTTTCGGCTGCGGTTTCTTTTCCTGCGGTTTTTTATCCCGGGGCTTTTTGGGAGCCGCCTTTTTCTCCGCGCGAGGCGCGCGTTCCTTTTTTCCGTCGTCATACCACGCCCTGACCTGAGCGTCGTGCCCTCCGAAAAGACCGAGTATCTTGCTCTTGGGCATAGTTATAACTTCAATATTTATATCAGCAAGCATAGGTGCGCGAAGCCCTGCCTTTGCGGCCTCCGTTGCCTCGGCAACCGTTTTGCCTGTTCCGATAAATTCCTTTATCATTGTTTTTCCTTTGCCTTTCCGCCCGCATTTACCGCAGCGGGCTGATTAAAACGGAGCTTGCCGTTTTCCGAATATCAGTTGTTAATCTTTTTAATACTTTCCTCTCTTGAGCGGCGGTAAATCGTGTTTTCAAGCATAAGCCTTGCCTGCGTTTTTTTGGGAGGAAGAAATTCAGCAATAAATATCTGCTGCAAAATTGCTATAACGTTTGATATAATCCAATAAAAGCCTACCGCTGCGGGCACTTTAAACGCTATATAGAGCGAGAACAGCGGCATCATAAGCATCATAATAAACATCTGGCTCATCTGCTGCGCCGCGGCGGGATTGTTTTTTCTTTGAATAAGCGTTGATATTATCGTTGAGCCTAACGAAGTTAAAAATGAGAAAATCGGTATTGCAACGATCGCCCCGTCTTTCCAGTGGGGAATGGCGGTCATATCAAGCCCGCCGATATAAAGACCAGAGCGGAACGCGTCAATTGCGGCGTTGTTTTCCGCTGTGAACACAGTGGGGAAATTCTGTGAAAGCGCTTCTTTATAGGCTTCCCAGTTTTCAAGAATTCCAAGCTGAAGATAGCTTCCCTTGTAGCCGAGATTTGTTATAAAATCTCCAAGCTGCTGGGAATAATCGGAAATGTTGCCCATTCCGATAACATAAGAAAGCGGATAATAGATAATTCCGACGATTCCCATAAGAAAAACCATTTGAAAAAGCATAGGTCCGCAGCCCATCTGCATCGGGTTGTGACCCTCGCGTGTGTAAAGAGCCTGCATTTCCTCCTGCATTTTCGCCTGCATTTCCTGGCGCTGTTTCATATCGTTTACGCCCTGAATATTGTATTTTTTCTGAATTTTCTGAATTTTCGGCTGTATTCTCGCGGTTTTTGCCATTGTTTTCTGCTGATGCACGTTTAACGGCAGCAGAATAAGGCGGGTCAAAACGGTGAATACCACGATTGCAAGAAAATATTCGTTGTTCAGCAAAGACAAAAGCAGCTCCATACATTTGCCGAACAAACGGTAAAGCGGCGTCAGGAAGAACATACCGCCCGACGACATCGCAAGTAAATTTGGTGCGAACATACTCATTTGCTTTCCTCATTTTTATTCTTTTTGGGAGGAACGGGATCGTAGCCGCCCTTAAAAAGGGGGTTGCATCTTAAAACGCGCCTTATCGCAAGCAGCGTGCCCTTGAATGCGCCGTGAACGCCGATTGCCTCTATGGCATACTGTGAGCAGGTGGGAGTGTAGCGGCACGCGCCTCCTGAAAATCTGGGGCTTAGAGTAAGCTGATATGTTCGTATTAAAAAAATCAAAAGCTTTTTCATTTAACTACCATAGCCCTTTCGGCCGCAACAGCTTATCGGTGTGAATTTTCACACGATTGCCCCAAGGCGCTTGAGTTGGGTTTCCATCTCTTCAAAAACAACCTGCGTTTTAACCTTTGCGGTGCCGGTGCGCGCAACAAAAACGATATCATAGCAGCCGTTTAACCTGCCCTCAAGCTGCGAAAACGCCGCTCTGATAACACGCCGCGCGCGGTTGCGCTGAACCGCCTTGCCGATTTTTTTGCCGCTTGTGATTCCCACTCTTGTTTCGCCGGCTCTGCTCTTCATAACGTAGGTAACAAGATGAGCGGACGCGTTGCTTTTTCCTCTGTAATAAAGCCTGCGGAAATCCCTGTTTTCCTTTAAGGCTCTGCTTTTCACAAAACCATTCCTTTAGAACCGATTAACAAAACGGCTCTTAAATTTAAATGCGCTCTCACTTTGCGTATGCAGGACTTTTTCTCCGTATAAAGCGAAACCGCCGCATTGTTTTATGCAACGGAAAATCAGCCGTAATACGCCCTTAAAGTCAGCGCGGGCGCACTTTAGTAAGAGAGTCTTTTTCTGCCCTTTGCGCGGCGGCGCGCCAAAACTTTTCTTCCGCCCCTTGTTGACATTCTTTTTCTGAATCCGTGCTCCATCTGAGCGTGCCTCTTTTTGGGCTGAAACGTTCTTTTCATTGAATTCACTACCTTTCACAGACTAAACTTGTCTTAATCTTTATTTTCTCTGCACGGTATAGTGCAGGCATTTTCCGCTACCTTGAACAAAACCCTATAATAGCGATAAACATTATATTATAAATACGGCGCTTTTGTCAACTAAAAATTAATAAATCTTGTTTTTTAATATAATATAGATTATAATAAAACTATATGTGGGGGATAATAGCACTATATGTAGGGGGTAAGCGCGTGAAAGCCACTAAAGCGTTAAAAATTTTTTTAAGGGTGCTGTTTGCGTTCTGCCTGCTTTTCACCTCGCTCACATTTTGCGAAAACTGGCGCCGCGCCTTTATGTTCAGCCAAAGCGCAAGGCCGCTGAAATTTATACTCTCGTTTTTTCTGCCGGGAATCTCCTCCGCGCTTAGCATCGCGGCAGACAGAAATCTTAAATTCGCGGGCAGGCTCAGCGCCGCCTCTATGATCGCGTTTGTGATCCATTATTATATAGACACAAACACCCTTCATCTGATAGACGTTTACGGCGGCTTTATGGTTCCGTATCATTTTGCCTACGGTATGATTTCATTTTTCTCGGTTTTCGCCGCCGCTGTGCTCTGCGCGCTTTTCATAAAAGAGATAAAGGCGGATTTTGAGCGGTTTTACAAGGTTTTTTTCAAGGGCTACACCGTTCTTTTCATCTTTCTTTTCATTCAGCTTTTTTTCGTTTTGAGAGATTGGGAGCAGCAATACAGTGTGAATCTTGTGCCGTTTCACGGAGAAATAAGCGAGCTTGCCGCCGCCGTTTCATACGGCGCAAACTCATTTATGCTTAAAATGATAAGATTTGCGGGCAACATAATGTTTTTCGCGACGGCGCCGCTTTTGCTTGGGGCGTTTATCAAAAAAAAGAAAAAAACGGTTTTGATACTGTGCCCCATAGCGCTCAGCGTTGCGGCAGAGCTTTTTCAGTTTCTCGCAAACGCGGGCGATTGCGATATAGACGACGTTATTCTTAACACCGCCGGAGTTTTGATTGGCTTTGCGGCGTTTTCATTTATTAATAAAAAGCTGTTTTCGGAGGAAAAATCATGCTTGGTATAATAGGCGCAATGGATGTTGAAATAAACAGTATAAAGAAAAAAATCACCTCGCGGGCGGTGACAGAAATCGCGGGATGCGAATTTGTTTGCGGCTTTATAGGCAGCGTTAATGTGTGCGCCGTTAAATGCAACCCCGGAAAGGTGAACGCGGCGCTCTGCACACAGGCGCTTATAGACATTTTTAAGGTAAACAAAATAATCAATCTCGGCGTTGGCTGCTCGCTTGCGGACGGCGTTGCCGTTAAAACCATAGTTATAGCGGACGACGTGTGCGAGTACGATATAGACATCACCGCTCTGGGAGAGCCGCGCGGATACATAAACGGGCTGAATGAAATAAAGATAAAAACAAACAAAGAAATTTCAGACAGGCTTGCCGAAATCGCGGTGCGCTCCGGTGAAAAGATTCGCCGCGGCACCGTTGCGAGCGGAGACACGTTTATTGCGGAAAGCTCGCTCAAAAAATTTATAAACGAAAACTTCGGCGCGCTCTGCGGAGAGATGGAGGGCGCCGCGGTGGGTCATGTTTGCAGGGCAAACGGCGTTCCTTTTGCAGTTTTGCGCTCTGTAAGCGACGGCGGCGACGAAAGCGCGCAGCTTGATTATAACACGTTCAAAAAAACTGCCGCGGAAAAATCCACGGCAATCATACTTAAATATATTGAATCGGAAAAAACACAGCTTGAGCTGTTTTAAGTATTACGAGGCTTTTTAACGCAGTATTTGGGCAAATTTGCGAAGTTAAACCTATTTTGTTCGACTCCCCGTTGCTTAAGTAAACATATTCATTATATAATCTTCCGCCTCTTCAACAAGTGTGTGAAGATCGGTTTTGTTCAGCGGATCGGCGCCCATGCGCGATTTATCCTCTATAAACACGAATCGCGCGTCAAGAAGAGCAATGGCAGCGGCGGCAAGCTCGTGCCCGATCGTGGGATCAAGCCTGAACATTTCGACGGGCAGAGCGCCCGATTTCGCCAGCGTGAGCGCTCCGCGGTAAATGCAGAGCATATAGTAGTTGTGAAGATAGTCCATAGCGTCTGATTCAGACGCCGCAAGAGCCGTTTCAAGCAGAATTTTCATACCGTGAGAGATGGTGGACATAGATATGCCGCTTTCATTCTCGTTTGTGATTCTGTTGAAATAATCCTCGTCTATCCCGTATCTGCTTTCGGAGATACCTAAAAGATAATCTGTTGTAACGCCGTAATAGCGGCTGCATTTTATAACAAAATCAAGGCCGCATTCTCTTATTCCTTTTTCGTAATGGCTAAGCAGCGCCTGGCTTATTCCCAGATCTGCCGCCGCCTTTTTCTGGCTGCTGCCTCTTTCCTTTCTGAGCCGTGATAATATGGCCGCAAATTTAGAGTTCTTTTCGGTTTTTACTTGGGATTCAGACATTTTTTGCATACCCTTCTATACAGTTCTTTATACAATTAGTATTATATTCTTTGCTTGTTTACTTGTAAAGCAAAACTTCGTTTTGTAAATAAATTGTAATTTTTATAACAAAACGGTCGGTTGCCGAGCGCTCTGCGCCCGCCCCGCCGTTTCTTTAAAAAGGAGTTTCCAAAATGAAAACCTACACGATTTATCTTTTCCGCCACGGATTAACACAAGGAAATCTAAACGCACAGTATATTGGGCACACGGACTTGCCGCTTACTACAGATAGTATATCTTCGCTCCGAAAAATAAAAGCGCACAGCCATTATCCCGAGGTTGCGGCGGTTTTCACATCTCCTCTGAAACGCTGCGTTCAATCGGCGGAAATCATGTTTCCGAAAAACAATCCTCTTGTAATAAACGATTTTATTGAGTATAATTTCGGCGAATTTGAGGGCTGCACTGCCGAGGAGCTTAAAAGCAACGAAGATTTCACCGAATGGCTGAGAGGCGATATGCACGCAAGACCGCCCTACGGAGAGAGCAACGCGGAATTTTTCTCCCGTGTTTGCTCCGCCTTTGAAAAAATCGTTGAGGGCATGATAAAAAGCGGCACGGAAAGCGCGGCGATTGTGGGTCACGCCGGAGTGCTTATGGCTATTCTTGCCTGCTACGGGCTGCCGGAGGCTCCAATGGCGCACTGGCAGATGGACGCGGGCTACGGCTTTAAGCTATCCATAACGCCGTCGCTCTGGATGAGAGCAAACAAGCTTGAGGTTGCCGACACCGCTCCCGTTTCAAACGGCAGAATATAATTTTTAAATTTAAAGTAAAATGACTGATTACGCCGAAAGGCGGTTTCTGAGGTGTGTTTTATATGAAAACGGTTAAAAAATTATTTGCGTTTCTCACAACGGCGGCGCTCCTGCTTTTTGCCGCCGCGCCGGCGTTTGCGGCGGAATCGGAGAACGAGCCCGATTATTCCTCGCTTGATTACTATATATCGTCATTCGATGTTCAGATAGATGTGTCTGAGGATAACGTTTTGAACGTTACGGAAAAAATCTCGGCATATTTCAACATTCCCAGCCACGGGATATACAGATATATCCCGCTCTCTAACGATATTAAAAGAGCGGACGGCACCGAGGGAAAAACAAAAGCCAAGATAAAAAACTTAAAAGTCAGCGAATTTTCCGATACATCTCGAAAAAACGGCAATTACGTTATTCGGATAGGCAGCGAATACAAGGAAATCACGGGCGCAAAGGATTACACGATATCCTATTCCTACATTATGGGCAGAGATATAGGCAACGGCTTTGACGAGCTTTATTTCAACATTATCGGCGAAGGGTGGAAAACATATATTCAAAACGCGTCGTTTTCCATTAATATGCCCAAGGAATTTGACGAATCAAAGCTCGGCTTTTCGGCGGGCAGTCACGGGGCTGTTGACTCCGGCGGCATTGAATATTCCGTGAGCGGAAATAAAATAAACGGCAGGCTCACAAAAGAGCTTGCCCCAAATCAGGCTTTAACGGTTAGAATCGAGCTACCCGAAAATTATTTTCGCTTTGATTACGAGAGTTTTTACAAAACGCTGGCGCTTGAGGCGCTTATTCCCGCCGCTGTGTTTCTTGCCGTTTTTCTTCTCTGGTTAAAATACGGAAAAGATAAAAAAATCGTTAAAAGGGCGGTATACAATCCGCCGGACGGTATGAGCAGTCTTGACGTTGCGTTTTGGTACAAGGGATACGTTGAAAACAGCGACGTTGTTCCTTTGCTTTTTGAGCTTGCCAACGAAGGCTTTATTGAAATAATACAAAGGCGTTCGGGATTGCCGGATTACATTATACACAAATTGAAAAAATACGACGGAGACGATGAAAGCAAGAAAATTTTCTTTAAAGGGCTTTTTTGGGACGGAGGCGACGTTACGCCGCTGAAAACACTTAAAAACAATTTTCACTCTTATATAACGGATATTGTTGAAAACAGGAATTCCGACGAAAACAAAAAAGAGGTTTTCCGAGAGGCTTCGCTCATTTTGCGCGCCTTCTGCTGGCTCGGCTGCGTTTTGAGCGTTGCCGCGTCGCTTTTTGCCGCGTCGCGGATTATAGGCGGTTATGAAAAAGTCGTTGCCGCCGTTATAGGCATCGCGTTCGCTCTCGGCGCTTTCGCCCTTTCGTTCTTTATGAGAAAAAGAACGGAAAAGGGGCACGAAATGCTTGAAAAAATCACCGGCTTTAAATCGTTTCTTGAAAATTCAGAAAAGAAAAAGCTTGAGGAGCTTGTTAACGATAATCCCTCTTTTTATTACGACATTCTGCCTTACGCCTATGTTTTGGGCGTTTCGGACGTGTGGACAAAGAATTTTGAAAGCATTACCGATATTTTTCCGAGTGCTTACGGCGGCTTGTCGGAATTTGACAGGGCGGCGTTTTACAGCGTTTTCAACCATCTTATGCATTCCACGGCGGCGGTTGCGTCCGCCCCTCACAGCGGAGCGGGCGGCTCGGTCAGCGGAAGCGTTTCGGGCGGAGGATTCTCCGGCGGAGGTATTTCGGGCGGCGGCTCCGGCGGCGGAGGCGGAGGACGCTGGTGAGCCGCAATATTTAAATATCCGTTACCGCTCGCGGGCAAATCCCCGTAAAGCGGTTTTGGTCGCACCGAAATAAAAACACATATCCAAATACAGCATAACCGTGCCTTATTAAACGGAGCTTTAAATTGTTGAAGCCGCTTGAACATTGAGTTCAAGCGGCTTTGCCATACGTTTCTATTGTGTTTTCGGTTTGTTGTTAAATCCTCTTCCAGCCCGTTGATATTATGTTTTTGCTTGCGGCTATGTGCGCCACTATGCTTTCCACAAGCTGGTGGTTTTTATTTTTCGTTGAGATTTCGGCGCGCACCTTAACGTTTCCGCCGTCTAAATCGGAAGATTCAAGCCTGCGCAGCAAAACGCCCTCTTTTTCTCTTATATGCAGGATAAGTTTTTCCTTTATCTGCGGGGCGTCGTCCTCGGAGCAAACAACCGAAACGCTGTAAAACGCCTCTTCCTTTTTTGATTTTGTTTTATCGTAATCCTGCTGCTTTTTTATGGCTGCCGTTATGGGATGAATAATAAGATGAGAAACAACGATTGTTACGGCAATCATTACGGCATACCAAATTTTATCAAGGCAGCAGAGAATACCCACCGCGGAGGCAGCCCAAACCGTTGCCGCCGTGTTTATGCCTTTTATCTTTGTTCCGTCGCTCAAAATAACGCCCGCGCCGAGAAAGCCTATTCCGCTCACGATCCCCGCGGCGATCCTTGTTACGTCCACTCCCGAATTTTCGGCGATAAACGAAAAGGCGGTGAACGCAAACGAGCCTACGCACACAAGTATGTTTGTGAGAATTCCCGTAAAATGCTTTGTAAGCTCGCGCTCGGCGCCTATTATCGCTCCCAAAACCACCGAAAGCATCATTCTTATAAAAAAGCCCCACAGGGTTGAAATCGCAGGCATTTTTTTGCGACCTTTCCGTTTTAATAATTGCTCAGCTCAAGGAATTTCGGCCTTTTCTCGGCGAGCACAATATTTGTTTTTCCGTAAATTTTGTTTTGCACTAATTGCGCGCAGAGCGGAAAATCAACCTTCCATATCCATGTTCCGTAGTTGGTGCCGCCCTTGCAGGTTGTTATAACGGTGCCGTCCGCCTCCGTTTCGTTTGTCGGCGCGGTGTAGGTAACCGTTTCATAATTAAGCCAGCCGTGTGACAACGCGTATTTTCCTATGGAAAGGATCTCGGATTTTGAAAAGCCCGTTTTAACATAGGGCAGCAGATCGGTAACAACCTCTGTTGTTTTGATCGTTGAGGCGCTCTTCATCTTCTTAAAAAGCTCAAGGAGCACTGTTTTCTGCCTGTCCGCTCTTACGTCGTCGCCGTCTATATGCCTTATTCTGCAATATGCAAGAGCCTGCTTGCCGTCAAGCTGCAATTCGCCCGGCTCTCCCTCTATCGTAACATGATTGTATGTTTTCTGATGATTGTTTATCTCTCTGATTTCGGCGCGCGTCAATTCAACGGTAACGCCGCCCAACGTGTCCACAATCGTTTCAAAGCTGTCAAAATTAACAAGAACGTAATTATCAATATTAACCTTGAACATATGCTCAACGCAGTTTATATAGCAGTTTAGCCCTCCCGTGGACATCGCTCCGTTTATCTTTCCGAACTGACCCGTGCTCTCGTCGCCCTCGGTCGTTTCCCAATAAACATAGCTGTCTCTCAGGATAGAGGTGAGCGCGATTTTGCCCGTATCGGTGTTTACGCTTGCAATTATCGCCGAGTCGGCGCGGTAGCCTGTTTCCTCTATTTCCTCATCGCGCGTGTCCTCGCCGATAAGCAAAACGTTCAAAACGTGAGTTGAGGACGCTGGGGTTCCGTTGTAATACCATTTTTTAACCATATCTCTGTAAGACGAGATATCGGCTCGCCCCGTTTCGTAAATCGGGTCAAAATTTTCAACAAGGCTGTTCATTCCGCCCCATTCCTCAAGGTTTTCGCCGCTCTGCGAGCCGTGGTCAGTAACCTTATCAAGCGCGTTGTTGACATAGAACCAGCCGTAAACGCCCGCCGCGATTATTGCGGCGCACAGAATAACTATCACAGAAATACATATTTTTCCCGATTTCGTTTTATGCCATTTTTCGGAAGATTTATTTTTTTTAGCGGAAGCTCTGTTATCGGCGCCTTGATTAGAAAGCTCAAACAAATCAACGCTGCCGTCGTCCGCGTAAAGCTTGTCCGCCCGTGTGTTTGTTTCGTAATTTTGAGAAATTGCGCGTTCGGCTTTTTGCGGACTGTAATCTGCCCGCTCTTCCGTTTTCGGTTCGGAGAATTCCGGCTCCGCCGCGCTATGCTCAGCGGTTTTGAGCTCTTCGTCTTTCGGCTCCGCCGCCTCGGATTTTTTAATTTTTTCCTGCGGCGCGGTCTGTTCCTTTTCGGTTTCGGAAAAATTGTCTTTAACCGTTTCATCCGCGGCGGAAGAAACACCTTTTACGTTTGCCTCGTTTTCTTCTCTTCTTTTCCTAACCTCATTAAGAATATCGTCTATATCATAGGATGCGTTTTCCACGAACTCATCTCCTCTCCGTCATCTCTCAAAACACACTTTAACATTATATATCATTAGCGTTTTTATTGCAATAAGCAAATTGTAAATAAAAATTTAAGCCCGAATAATGTTAAAATTTCACGAAAAAACAGTTTTAACTAAATATTAAAAAAGGGGCAAAGTTAAAATCTGCCCCTTAAATAAATTATTCTTCGGCTGTTCCCTCGGTTTCTTCCGTTTCGTCCTCTTCGTCGTCTTCGTCGTCAAGCCGCTCAACAACGGAAATCGTTGCAACCTTTTCGCCCTCGTTTACGCGCATAACTTTAACGCCCTTTCCGGGTCTGCGGAAAACGGAGATCTGGTCTGTGTGCGTGCGGATAACGATTCCGTCGCTCGTGATAACTATAACGTCTTCATTCTCGTTTACGGGAGCAATCATCGCAACCTTGCCGAATTTTTCGGTGTGATAGTTTATAAGACCCTTTCCGCCGCGGTTTTGCAGGCGGTAATCTTCAAAGCTGCTCCTGCGTCCGAATCCCGTTTCCGAAACGGTGAGCAGCGTATATCCCTCAAGCGACGCCGCAAAGCCCACAACGTAATCATCGTTTTCAAGCTGGATTGCGCGGACGCCTCTTGCCGTTCTTCCGATAAGCCTTGCGTCCGATTCCTTAAAGCAGATGCACATTCCGTTGTGCGTTGCAACAACAAGCTTTCTCTCGCCGTCCGTAATCTCTACATAAGCAAGCTCGTCGTTTTCATCAAGATTAATCGCTATAATGCCGTTTTGGCGTATATTTTTGTATTCGCTTATATCCGTTCGCTTTATAACGCCTCGCTTTGTTACCATGCAAAGGTATCTTCTGCTTTCGTCAGCGGGGATTTTAACCATTGCCGAAACGGTTTCCTCTTTTTCTATCGGCAAAAGGTTAACTATGTTCATACCCTTGCCCGTTCTGGAGGAGGCGGGAATTTCATAAGCCTTTTTTCTGAACACGCGTCCCTTGTTTGTGAACAGGAATATCACATCGTGAGATGAGCAGGTGAACATTGTTTTGGCAACGTCCTCCTCGCGGCGGCTCATTCCCATAATTCCTCTGCCTCCGCGGTTCTGCGCTTTATAGGTGTCCACCGTCATTCTCTTAACATAGCCCATATTGGTGAGCGTTAAAATGGATTCCTCAACGGGTATAAGATCCTCGTCGTCAACAGAGCCCACAACGGCGCTGATTTCGGTTTTTCTGTCGTCTCCGAATTTTTCCGCCATCTCGTTTGATTCCTGCTTGATTATTTCAAAAATTCTCTCCTCGTGAGAAAGAATATCTTCATAATCTGAAATCTTCGCATGCAGCTCGCCGAGTTCGTTTGTGATTTTTTCTATTTCAAGACCCGCTAATTGACCGAGCTGGAAATTTACGATAGCGGTTGCCTGCGGGTCATCGAATTCGTATTTTTCAATAAGCGCCTGCTTTGCCTCCGCTTTTCCGCCGCGGCAGGCTCTAATTGTTTCTATGATTTCATCAACTATGTCTATCGCCCGCGCGAGACCCTCTAAAATGTGGGCGCGGTCCCTTGCCTTTTTAAGGTCAAATTCCGTGCGGCGCGAAATAATCTCTTTTCTGAAGCCTATATAATTCTTCAGCATATCTTTAAGCGGAAGAACTTTCGGAACGCCGTCAACAAGCACAAGCATAATAACGCCGAATGTTATCTGCATCTGCGTCATTTTGTAAAGATTGTTCAGCACAACCTGGGCATTCGCGTCACGCTTAACGGTTATCTCTATATGCATACCCTTGCGGTTTGAGAAATCCTTAATTGCCGATATCCCTTCAAGGCGCTTTTCCTTAACGAGATCCGCAATGCTTGAAATCAGCGCCGCCTTGCGCACCTGATAGGGCAGCTCGGTAACAATGATTTTGAAATGCTCGCCCCGTTCCTCAACGATTTCCGCGCGGGCGCGAAGATAAATTTTGCCGCGCCCCGTTTCATAGGCGTCTTTTATGCCGCGCGTGCCCATAATTATTCCCGCGGTCGGAAAATCGGGGCCCTTTATAAACTGCATAAGCTCCGCCGTTTCACAGTCGGGATGATCTATAAGATAAGAAACACCGTTTATAACCTCTTTCATATTGTGAGGCGGAATGTTGGTTGCCATACCAACGGCAATGCCCGAAGAGCCGTTTACAAGCAGATTCGGAAAGCGGGCGGGCAAAACGGTTGGTTCTTTAAGGCGGTCATCGTAGTTCGGAACGAAATCAACGGTGTTTTTGTCTATATCCTGAAGCATTCTGAGGCTTATTTTGCTCATTCTTGATTCCGTGTATCTGTATGCCGCCGCGGGGTCGCCGTCTACGGTGCCGAAATTTCCGTGTCCGTCCACAAGCGTGTATCTCATTGAAAACGTTTGCGCAAGCCTAACCATAGCGTCATAAACGGAGGCATCGCCGTGCGGATGATATCTTCCGAGCACGGAGCCCACCGTGTCGGCGCATTTTCTGTATGGTCTGTCCGGATAGAGGTTGTTTTCATACATAGTGTATAAAATGCGCCTGTGAACCGGCTTTAAGCCGTCTCTTACGTCCGGCAGCGCGCGGCTTACGATAACCGTCATTGAATAATCAAGAAAAGCCTTTCTCACTTCCTGATTTATTTCAACGTCAATGATTTTTTGATTGTCGTATCTTATCACTTCGTCGTTAGCCATCTTTTAACTCCTTGATATACTTTACATCGGCAGATAGCCTTCTGTAAACATAAATATTAAACGTCTAAATTCTGAACGTATTTCGCGTTTTTAACTATAAAATCACGGCGCGGCTCAACGTTTTCGCCCATAAGAATGCTGAACGTTTCGTCTGCCCGCTGCGCGTCCTCAACCGTAACGCGCAGCATTATGCGGAATTCGGGATCCATTGTTGTTTCCCAAAGCTGTTCGGGATCCATTTCACCAAGACCTTTGTATCTCTGAACCTCGCACTGGCCGCCCATTTCTTCAATCATACTGTCTCTTTCCTCGTCGCTGAAAGCGTATTTGCTCTTTTTGCCCTTTGAAACTTTAAACAGCGGCGGCTGCGCAAGATAAATATATCCTCCCTCAACAAGCGGTTTCATATATCGGAAGAAAAATGTGAGCAGCAGCGTTCTGATATGCGCGCCGTCAACATCGGCATCAGCCATAATAACTATCTTGTGATATCTGAGCTTGCTTATATCGAAATCCTCGCCGATTCCCGTTCCGAGAGCGGTTACAACGGGCATCAGCTTTTCGTTGCCGTAAACCTTGTCCAGCCTTGCCTTTTCAACATTCAGCATTTTTCCCCAAAGAGGAAGAATTGCCTGGTGCATTCTGTCTCTTCCGTCCTTGGCGGAGCCGCCCGCCGAATCTCCCTCAACAATATAGATCTCGCAAAGCTCCGGCTCGTTTGACGTGCAGTCCGCGAGTTTGCCCGGCAGCTTTGTTTCAAGCCCCGATTTGCTCCTTGCGGAATCTCTCGCGCGCCTTGCCGCCTCTCTTGCGCGCGACGCGTCAAGCGATTTGTTCAACAACGCCCTCGCCGTTGCCGGATTTTCCTCAAAATAAGTTGTCAGCTTGTCATAAACCATAGAGGAAACAAGACCCGTGATATCGGTGTTTCCGAGCTTTCCCTTAGTTTGACCCTCAAACTGAGCCTCGGTGAGCTTAACGCTCACAACTGCCGTTATGCCCTCGCGCACGTCCTCGCCGCTCAGCTTTTTATCGCTGTCTTTAAGTATATTGTATTTTTTGCCGTAATCGTTGAAAACGCGCGTAATCGCCGTTTTAAAGCCCGTTTCGTGCGTTCCTCCGTCCACGGTGTTTATATTGTTCGCGAACGAAAGCAGCGTTTCGTTGTAGGAATCCGTGTAGCACAGCGCAACCTCGGCGCTTCTGTCTCCCTTCGTTGTTGAAAGGTGGATAACCTCGCTTTGAATAGGATTGAGCCCGCGGCTTACGTTTATGTATTCAACAAACGATTTAATGCCGCCCTCATAGCAGAATTCCTCGCTTTCCTGTTCTTCGGGATCACTCTCTCTTAAATCGGAAAGCGTTATGGAAAGACCGGCGTTCAAAAACGCCTGCTCGCGAAGTCTGCGTGAAAGAACCTCGTAATCAAACACGGTTGTGTCTGTAAAAATTTCGGAATCGGGCTTAAATCTGATAAGCGTGCCGTGCCCGTCGGCGTCGCCGATTATATGGAGCTCGTCAACAGGGATACCACGCTCAAATCTTTGCGCGTAAATATGGCCGTTTTGCGTTACTTCAACCTCAAGCCATTCGGAGAGCGCGTTAACAACAGACGAACCCACGCCGTGCAGACCGCCGGAAACCTTGTAGCCGCTGCCGCCGAATTTTCCGCCCGCGTGCAAAACGGTTAAAACAACGGTAACAGCGGGCAAGCCCGTTTTTTCGTTTATTCCCACGGGGATTCCGCGCCCGTTATCGCGCACGGAAATAATATCGCCAGGCAAAATTTGGCACTCAATGTGGGTGCACACTCCCGCCAGCGCCTCGTCAATAGAGTTATCAACAATTTCATAAACAAGATGATGAAGACCGCGCGGACCCGTTGAGCCTATATACATACCAGGTCTTTTGCGCACCGCCTCAAGACCTTCAAGCACCTGAATATCCTTTGCGGAATATTCCTCGGTCACGGTTGTGTCTATATCGTCTTCTTCAAGTATTGTTTTATTTTCATCATTCATAATGATTGCTCCTGTCTTGCCCTTTTGAGCAGCGTTGCCGTGTTGAGAGGGGAAACGTAAATTTTGTCGTCCGTAACGGCAAAGCTTCTGGGCAGTTCATAATTCACATATATGATTTTTTTATTTTTTTCCGCTTTAAAAAGATAATCGCGCGTTGCTTTGTTAACGGTTGACGTGTCCATATCAAAAATTCCGATTATTTTGCTTGCGTTAACAACAACGTCTTCTCCGAGATGAATATACATTCAGTCTTCCACCGCTTTTCCGCCCTCTATTTTAACCGTTTTTCCTTTTTTCAGTCTGAGAACGGTGTTTTTATCACAGCAGGTTATAAAAACCTGACCGTCTTTTATATGATTTAAAATATAATCCTGCCTTTTTTCGTCAAGCTCGCTCATAACGTCGTCAAGCAGGGCAATGGGTTCCTCGCCCGTCATTTCTTTAAGCAGGCTCGCCTCCGCAAGCTTTAACGCAAGCACGCAGCTTCTCTGCTGCCCCTGGCTGCCGAAATTTCTTGCTGATTTTGAATTAACGGTTATTTCAAGGTCATCTCTGTGGGGTCCCGCCGTTGTTGCCCTTGCCGCCATATCCGCCGCTTGATTTTTTTCAAGTTCTTTTATAAGCAGCCCTTCGGCGTCGGCGGCGGAGATACCGCTGTAATCAAACGCGCCTTTTATTTTTAATCCGAGCGTTTCGCTGCCGCCCGAAAGTCCGGCGTAGATATCTTTCGCAAACGGAAGAAGAGCGTTTATATATCTCTCGCGCTGATAAATTATTTTTGCTCCCGCCCTTGCAAGATTTCTGTTCCATATATAAAGCAAATCATATAACTGCGTGTTTTGCTGCAAATCCTTTAAAAGCACGTTTCTCTGCAAAAGGCAGCGGTTGTATTCTCTTAAAACACCGCGATAATTTGATTTAAGCTGGCAAAGAGCCCCGTCTGTAAATTTCCTTCTGCCCGCTGGACCCTCTTTTATCATATAGAGATGAGAGGGACTGAAAATAACAGCCTTTATCTCATCTCCGAGAGCCGACGGGGAAGTTTTTTTTATTCCGTTCAGAGATGCGCTGCGCTTTCCCTTTATTATGATTTCGGCGCTCTGCTCTCTGTTTTTATTCACAAAATCGGCTTTCATCCTTGCAAAATCGGCGGAAAACCGAATAAGCTCGCCGTCGCTTGCACCTCTAAAGGATTTCGCGCCGGTAAAAAGATAAAGAGCCTCTAAGAGATTCGTTTTTCCCTGCGCGTTTTCACCGTAGATTATATTTATTTCGTTAAAATCAACGCATATATGCTCTATATTTCTGTAATTTTCTATTTCTGCACGGTTAATTTTCATTTACAATTTTTAAATCTGTTTCTTTAAAGGAAACCGTGTCGCCGTTTCTGATTTTTTTTCCTCTCGCGGTGCAGATTTCCCCGTTTACCCTCACGCGTTTTTCTTCAATTATCGTTTTCGCGTGGCTGCCCGTTTCGGCAATACCCGAAAATTTGAGCAGACTGCCGAGCTTTATAAAATCTGTGTCTATTTTTATAATTTCCTCGCGCCTTTCGGCTTTTTTCAGCTTAACCCTCATTTTTAAGCCTCATCGGCAAAACGAGAAACAGAAAATCTTCGCCCGTAAGAGGAAGAATTTTTACGGGGCTCACAGGTCCGTTTAATTCTATTTTTACCTGGTCTGTTTCAGACGCGTTCAGCGCGTCAAGCAGATATCTTGAATTAAAGCCTATTTCAACTCTGTCTCCGCTCACATTCGCGTGCGTGTAATCAACCATTCTTCCGAGCGCGGAAACTGTTGAAACTCTCATTTCGTCTTTGTCAAAAAGACATCTTATGGGATTCTTGGAGCTGTTTTCAATCACGGGAACTGTGCGGTCTATGCACGCAATGGCGTCTCCCGTGTTAACAAGAGCTGTTGTTGTGCAGGTTTTGGGAATAGCCGCGTTATAATCAAGAAAATCTCCGTCAAGAAGTCTGCTTATAATGCTGTATTCTTCTATTTCAAAAACGATATGCCTTTTTCCAACGCTTATTGAAACATCTTTTTCACTGTCTGTTCCGATTAATTTTATAAGTTCTCTTATCGTTTTTTTGGGAACTATAAAGGTTACGTCCTCGCCGTCATATTTAATCGTTTCGGTTCGGATAGCAAGTCTGTATCCGTCTACGCCCACAAGGCGGAGCTGATTCGGGGTAACTTCAAATTTAAGACCTGTGTGAACGGGCTTTGACCGCTCGTTATCCGCAACGGCAAAAACGGTTTGCGTAACCATTTTCTGCAAAACAGCCTGATTTATAAAAAGTGGAAAACCGCCCGATACGCTCGGCAGTTCGGGATATTCGTTCGCGTCTATTCCGTTAATGTTGTATTGCGCGGCTCCCGCCGAAACGGAAACAGAAGTGCCGTTTGCATCAATCGTTATTGTTTGCGCGGAAATATTTCTTATTATATCGCATATTATTTTAGCGTTTATAACGATTGCGCCCGGCTCTGAAACAGTTGCGTTCAGCGTTGTGTTTATGCCGAATTCAAAATCATAACCTGTAAGGCTGAGAGTGTCAGACCCGCACTCCATTAATATCCCCTCAACAGTGGGAATGGTAACCTTGGCGCTTACGGCTCTCATCACGTTGTTGCAGGCGTCGCTTAATTTTTTTGTGTTGCAGCTGAATTTCATTTTTAATTACCATAGCCCTTCCGCCCATAATTATATTTTTTAATCAACGCCTTTTTATGGGCAATAAGGCGCGATTTTTAATTTTTCCGTTTTTTTCCGTTTTTAATTCATTATCATCTAAATTTCAGTATTCATAATAAAGGCTGCGGAAATTGTTGAAAACTCCCGTTTTGCCTTTTTCTGCCTAAAAAACAGAGCAAAAGAATTAAAGAACGCTTTGTTAAAAAAATTTTGAAATGTTTAAAATAAATTTTTTCCACATACGCTGTTGAAAACTTTTAAAAGAAAAAGTAAAAAATTGTTAAAAACATTTTTTAAATTATTTGAGAAAAATATCAATTTTCCTCTTTAATATTGTTTATAATATCGTTTATTTTTCGTTTTAATCTTGTGTCGCTTTCCATATCGGAGCGAAGCTGCTCAACGTTGTAGATAACCGTTGAATGGTGCTTGTTGAAATTTTCGCCTATCATTTCATAGCTTATGTTTGTTACCTCGCGGATTATATACATTGCTATTTTTCTTGCCTGAACAATGTTTGCGCGGTGCTTTTTACTGTAAATATCTTCAACGGAAACCCCTTCGGTGCGGCTCACCTCTTCAACTATGCGCTGAATAGTGATAGGCAGCGGCTGTGTGTCCGTCATAACGTCTTTAATAACACGCTGAGCAAGAGCTATTGACGGGGGATGACCTCCTATTTTGCTCATTGCGTAAAGCTTTTTTGTTGTTCCCTCAAGCTGGCGTATGTTTGTTTTTATTTTTTCAGCTATAAATGAAACAACTGGATCGTCTATTTTAAAATTAAGAAGCTCCGCCTTGCGCTTGATTATGGCGCAGCGCGTTTCATATTCCGGCGACTGAATATCGGCAAGCAGACCGTTTTCAAAACGAGAACACAGGCGCTCTGTAAGGCTTTGAATTTCTTTCGGCGGGCGGTCTGATGTTAAAACAACCTGCTTTCCGTTTTCCACAAGCGAATTAAAGGTGTGGAAAAATTCTTCCTCCGTTCTGTCTTTTCCGCCGATAAACTGAATATCGTCTATAAGCAAAACGTCTATATTTCTGAATTTATTGCGAAAATCGTCCACGGTTTTTTTGCCCAGCGCGTTTATAAATTCGTTTGCAAAATCCTCAGCTCTTGCATATAAAATGTGCATTTCGGGATAATTTTTTTTGATTTGATAGCAAATAGCGTTTAAAATGTGGGTTTTGCCGAGTCCTGATTTTCCGTAAATAAAAAGCGGGTTGTAGTTACTGAAAGCGTTTTCACGCCGGATAGAACCGCCCGGATCTTCAGCAACGGCAATCGCTGCCCGGTACGCAAATTTATTGGACGGTCCCTCTATAAACGTGTCAAAAGTGAATTGTTCAATAGGGGGATTTTCATCCTTTTCAAGCGTTTCGCGAACCTCTTCGGAACTGCTTTTTTCCGTATTTTCTTTAAAAATAGTCGGCGAGTCGTCGCAATCGTAAGAGAGCTCCGTTTTAAATCCCATAACGTTTTCAAACGCCTCTTCAAGCAGTGAACCGTATGTATCTGAAACGATTTTCTTTTTCAACGGGCTTGAAAAATGAATAAAAACGGTGTTGTTTTCAAAACCGGTTATCTCTCCTTCGGCAAGCCATAAATTAAATCCTGTGGCAGACACTTTCATTTTGCAGTATTCAAGCACCGCCTGCCATATATCTTTATATGTTTCCATAATTTACCCTCGTAATTAAATTTGAAAAACTCAACACACGTTTTATTATAGCATTACTTTTAAATATATTCAATACTTAAATAATAAATAAATATTTATATATATTATAATATATAAAAGCTATAATACTTAACATTAAAGAAAAAACAAATAATTAAAGCGTTAAAAAGTGAGGCATTAAGCCTTGTATTGGCAGCGTGCGTTATGATATAATGATAAAAAATGTTTAAATAAATATCCGCGGGGAGGTGATTTTCTGCGCATATTCAAAAATCGCGGCGATATTTATATTCCCGCGGCAAAGTTAAAATCCGATCTTGAGCAGAGAATCCTGCTCGTTCTTCTTGCTTTTGTTATTGCGTTCACAATAGTTTTTGTTCTGATTCTCGGCATAAAATATGATTTTTCGCCGAAAAAATTCTTTACTCCCGAAAATATGGACGTTCAGGAGGTATATTATTCGGAAGAGCTGCCTCAAGTTGAAGGAAAAACAAATTTTCTTTTTGTGCTTAGCAACGAACACACTGAGGATATGTATGTCTGCTCCGTTATTCAAGTTGATTTAGACAGCCTGTCTTATAAAATCTGCACGTTTGATCCCGCCACGGTTTCGCAGAACACTTCGCTGAACGACAGCTACAAATCGGGCGGCGCGGGAAAGGTTGCCGATGAAATGAGCCTTATGCTGGGCGCTGAAATAGATTATTACATAGACCAAACTGTTGATAATTACAAAAAAATGTTTTCCGCTATGGGAGATATAAATTACACGGTTTTAAGCGATATAAGATATAAGGATTCCTCTATTTACGGCTTTAACGTGAAAATCAAGGCGGGAGATCAGAAAATAGACGGGGACGCGGCGTCAAAGCTTATGCGTTATTATATGGCGCAGGAGGATTATCAAAGCGTAAGCGATATTCTTCTTTCATCGCTTTCTCAGCAGATAAACGAAGAAAATTATGATAACAGGGAAAATCTTTTTTCAAAATTTATAGATTGCGCCGCAACAAACATAACGGTCAGGAGTTATACCGACAGTGAGGACGGTATGCTCGTTTTGTCAAGGGAAACAACGGGGGTTAACGTTTATTCCGTTTCGCCGGAATACAGCGAAAAAAGCGTGACCGCTCAATCCCTTGCGGATATAAGAGGATATTTTTCAAAGTAAAGGCTCAAAAAAATGATAAGTAAAAGCAACAAGAAAAAAATAGAAAAAGCCGTGCGCCAAATTTTAATCGCCGTGGGCGAAAATCCCGACAGAGCAGGTCTCGCCGAAACTCCTATGCGCGTTGCGAATATGTATGAGGAGGTTTTCGGCGGGCTTGACAGCGATCCGGCGCGCCACCTTAAATTTTTTGACGAAAAATCGAACGATGAAATGGTTATAGTCAGGGATATTCCGTTTTCGTCCATGTGCGAGCATCATCTTCTGCCGTTCGTGGGCAAGGCGCATATAGCCTATATTCCGAGCGACAACAGGATAATAGGGCTTTCAAAACTTGCAAGAATAGTGAATGATTTTGCAAAGCGCCCGCAGGTGCAGGAGAGGCTCACGCACGATATTGCCGATTTTCTTGATGAAAATATGAAACCAAAGGGCGTTGCGGTTATTCTTGAGGCGGAGCATATGTGTATGACGATAAGAGGAGCAAAGGCTCCGGGCAGCAAAACGCAAACTTCCGCGCTCAGGGGGCTTATGAAATCCGATTCGCGAACAAGAGCGGAGGCGCTCGCCCTTCTTGATAAATAAATTTCGATAAACGTTTTGCGAAAAAACGCAAAGCGCCGATTCACGAAAGGCTTTTTTATGATTTGGAAATGCAGCGGCAGGGAAATCGAATACGGTAAAAAAACGCTTATAATGGCGATTGTAAACGTAACGCCGGATTCTTTTTCGGACGGCGGAGATTTTTTTGAACCCGAAAAAGCCGCCGCCGCCGTGTTTGACGCCGAAAAAGACGGCGCGGACATTATTGATATAGGCGCCCAGTCAACGCGTCCGGGGCATACCGATGTAACGGCAGACGAGGAATGGCGGCGGCTGAGCCCCGTTTTAAGCTTGATAAGGGGCAAAACAGGCGCTCCCGTATCTATTGACACGTTCTATCCCGAGGTTGCGGAAAAAGCGCTGAAAAACGGCGCAAACGTGATTAACGACGTTTCGGGCCTTGTTTCTTTGGAAATGGCGGGCGTAATCAAAAAGAGCGGCGCGGGTTGGATAATTATGCACAACGGCGCCGGAAACACTAAGGACGTTAGAAAATTTTTTGACGAAGCGGCGGAAAAAGCGGAGCTTTTCGGTGTGAGCAAAAGCCAAATATGCTTTGATATGGGTATAGGATTCGGCAAAACGCGCAGTCAGGATATGAGCCTTATAGCAAATGTTTCCGATTATAAAAAGGACGGGTTTCCGCTGCTGCTCGGCGCAAGCAGAAAGCGCGTTATAAAAGAGGGCACGGGGCAGGAAAACCCGAAAGAGAGGATTTACGGCAACATTGCCGCGGATACTGCCGCGATTTTCGGCGGGGTCGACATCATAAGACTTCACGATGTAAAAAACGAAAAACAGGGCGTTTATATGGCAGAGCGGCTTAAAGCGGCGCAAAGCAAATCTTGATATTTTTCTTTTGTATTATACAAAAGTGAAAATAAATATTTTATAAGGAGAATATAATTATGATAAGTGTAACAACAAACACGCTTGAAAACGGAGTTATCGTTGAGTACAAGGGAATTGTTACGGGCGAAATCGTTGCCGGAGTCAATGTTATTAAGGATTTCGGCGCGTCGTTCAGAAATTTCGTAGGCGGGCGCTCAGCGGGATACGAGGAAGAGCTTATCAAGGCGAGAAACGACGCGATTTCCGAAATGGAAAAGCGCGCGGCTGAGATGGGCGCGAACGCGGTTGTGGGCGTTGATATAGATTATGAAACGCTCGGCGCAAACGGCGCAATGATTATGGTTTCCGCAACGGGCACCGCCGTTCTTGTTAAAAATAAGAATGGATAAAATTATAATAAAGGGGCTCCGTCTTTTTGCGTTTCACGGGGTCAACCCCTCCGAAAAAGAACAGGGGCAGAATTTTGTTTTTGATATTGTGCTTTCCGTAAATATGAACAGAGCGTGCACAAGCGATAATGTTGAGGACACGGTGAGCTACGCAAAGGTGGTTAAAACGGTTCGCAGGGTTTTCACCGCGGAAAAGTATAATCTGCTTGAAAAATGCGCTCACACAGTCGCACAGGCAATACTCAACGAATATCCCGATGTTTTCACCGTTGAGCTTACGCTTAAAAAGCCGGAGGCGCCCGTTTCGGCTGAGTTTGATTATATGGGCGTATCAATAACAAGAAACAGGAGTTAAGAATGAAATACGTACTCGGTGTCGGCACCAACATGGGAGAGCGGATGAACAATATTGAGAGGTGCATAGATTCTATAAATCTCACCCCCTATACCGATGTTCTGATATGCTCGGCAGTTTATGAAACGGAGCCTGTCGGATATGCCCGGCAGCAGAATTTTTACAATTGCGCTCTGCTTGTTGAAAGTGAGCTTGAGCCAAATGAAATGCTGGGGCTGTGCCTCGGAATAGAGAGCGGATTCGGCAGAAAGAGGGGCTTTGCGAACGGTCCGCGGATCTTGGATATAGATTTGCTGCTTGCGGAGGGCGTTTGCAAGGAAACGCGAAACTTAACGGTTCCTCACCCCGAAATCAGAAAAAGGCGCTTTGTGCTTTTGCCCATGCTTGATATTTTTCCTGACGGAAAGGCATTCGGCTATGAATTCGCAAGCTATATTGATAAAATCGAAGGTCAGCGCTGCGAGAAAATTAAAGAAAAAAAAGATTATTATTTGTAATCAAATAAAAACCGTTTCGACTGTTTTTTCAGTCGAAACGGTTTTAACATTAAGGCTGTTATTTTACGGAGAATAATTGCCGCTGCACAAAGCTTCCAGCATTTCTAAAGACCAAATCTTGTTCGGACTTATCTGAAGCTCTCCAAATCGGTATGTTATAATTCTTTCGGGCAATCCCTCGGTGCGCTCAAGAGAATTATCATAAACATAAAGTTCATCACACAGCCGAAAAAGGTTTGGAAACAGACGCACAGCACGGTAATATCGCTCTCTTATTTTTTGAGGAGGCACACCGTGCCCGCCTTTTTTCACTCTTGATTTAACACGTTTTATATTGATATCGGGATTTACAGTCAAAACAAATATGCAAATAATATCATAACCCGCCTCTTTTGCCCTTTGCATAAGCTTATAATTGCGCTCGGTTGAAAGAACGGTTTCAAACGTAAAGCTTTCCTTTTGAGAAAGCAAAAACTCCCTTGTGTTTTCTGCGATTTCGGCAGCGTCAAGAGGATTGCATTTTAAATAATTTTGAATTATATCGGCATTAACATAGTGACCGATCGGCTGAACCTCGGTTGTTATCGTACTTTTGCCCGAACCGTTCGGTCCCGCCATTACCAACAGAACAGGGGCTTTCATAATGCAGCTACTCCTTTACAACAGTTACGGTTTTACCGCTTTCAGGGGATATAAAAGTGAAATGTGAAGGCATACCCGAATTTTTCGGATCGGATACAGCCTTTTTCACCGATTCATCAAGTATATTTAAATTAACAACGGAATCATTCTTTTCTTTTTTCTGCGCAACAACGTCAAAAGGAAATCCGTTGTTATTAACAAATTGTTTTAAAAATATACTTATAGCCGAGCTTAATGTGATGCCAATGTTATCCGCCACCCTCTCTGCCTCTTTTTTTGTCTCATCGTCTATTCTTGTTGAAATTGTTGCCATTTTAACATCCTTCTTTCTTTTCTGCATAACCGTGTTATCCCTCCAAATCAAGTTATGCTTTTATTATTTCCTATTCTGATTAAGCAATGGCATTAATATAATATGCTTTTTCAATAGATAATATACAATAGAAACAGGCAATTGTCAACATATTTACATACATTGTAACACAATTATTATACAATAAAGCACAAATATATATGTGTTATAATAGTTTAGTGCTTTCGCAATAATAATTTAGTCTTTAAATAGAATCAAAATGATCCAAAAAAGGGAAGACGATTCGTCTTCCCTCATTTTTATATAATTGTTATTCAATTATTCAGCGCTTTTGATTGCTGCCTGAGCTGCCGCAAGGCGGGCAATCGGCACGCGGAAC
>CANRMJ010000001.1 GCA_947631705.1 uncultured Clostridia bacterium | reverse complement strand
GGTCCCACAGGCGAAACAGGTCCCACCGGCGAAACGGGCCCCACCGGCGAAACGGGCCCCACCGGCGAAACGGGTCCCACCGGCGAAACAGGTCCCACGGGCGAAACAGGCCCCACGGGCGAAACAGGCCCCACGGGTGCAACAGGCCCGACTGGTGCAACAGGCCCCACGGGTGCAACAGGCCCCACTGGCGAAACGGGTCCTGAGGGAGCTCCGGGCGCGGACGCTGTTATAACTCCGGGTGCGGCAGTTGCCGATCTTACTCCCGGAACAGCTACCACAGAGGAAGTTGCCACGGCATTCAACAGTCTGCTTGCAAGCTTGAGAACAGCAGGAGTAATTGAGGGATAGTGGAATCACACATTTAAATGACGTTGTTGATTGCGGAATAAAAGAAATCCGCTTGAATACGATTCAGGCGGATTTTTAAAATTTCGATATAACATTGCATGGGCAAATCAAAAATCTTTCTTTTTACATACAAAAACGTTCCAGCCCTTTTCCTCTCTGTGCTCTATAATTTCAAGACCGTTTTTTTCAAAGGACTCGGCAACCTCATCTCTGCGCAAATCAATTATTCCGCCGGTGATATAAACGCCGCTGTCATCAAGAAAATTCAACACGGATTTATTAAATTCCATTATTACATCGGCAACGATATTTGCAACTATAACATTGAATTTTCCGCTGATTTTATCGGAGAGATTCCCCTGAACGGCATTAAAAACGGGCGGATAAAAGCCGTTTTTTTCAGCATTGCCGAGCGCGGTTTTAACGGCAAGGCTGTCTATATCAACACCGAGCGCCGATTTCGCGCCGAGCAGCAGCGACGCAACAGACAGAATCCCGCTGCCGCATCCAACATCAAGCACCTTTGAGCTTTCGTTTATATAGTCTTCAAGCACCTCAAGGCACAGCCTTGTTGTTGGGTGGCTGCCCGTACCGAAAGCAAGACCCGGTTCAATATGAAGAACGGCTCTTCCGCAGGCGTTATAATTTTTCTCCCAAACAGGATGAATCAACAGCTTTTCACCTATAGGCATCGGGTGAAAATACTGTTTCCAATTATTCACCCAATCCTCCGTTGCGCATTTCGATATTTCTATTTTATTTTCTATGCTTTCGGCGTTAAGCCTTTCGGTTATAAACGATACGGCCTCACGGGGATTTTCGTTTGGATTAATATAAATGTGGATTATTCCGTGCTCCCTGTCTTTTTTCAAAAGCGCCTCATCTATCAAATCAATATGAGCAGTTTTAAGAGTTTCCTCTTCCAGCGCCGAATAATCCTCTATATAAATGCCGTAAGGAACTGTCATATTCGCAATATTTGCCGCCGTTTCTATATCGGCAGACGGCACGGTTACCGATATTTCGCTCCATTCCTGATTGCTTTCCATATTAATTCACATAGCCTTTCCTGCCATAAAACAGTAATTTAAAATCACGATAATCCTTGCTGTGGCCGTACAAGGCGTGATGTAATTTTAAGAACATATAATCGGATTAGTGTGATTTTTCACACCGATGCTCTAAAATCAATCTTCAAGATTTACCTTATATTCGTTAGATGAAAGCCCGTGATTATACAGCTTTCTGTTATCAAGAGCCCATTGCCTTTCCGTGAACTCGCCCTCTTTTACCTTAGATGTGGCGGAGCTTATTTCATAAATATTCGCGTCAAGCGCGTCAAGAGCAGATAATATATGAGCCTCAATAAACATGGGTCTAATCGGCGAGCCGAATTCGGGAACGCCGTGGTGGCTCAAAATCATATGCTGCAACAGCATGACTTTATCGCTTTTGATACCGAGCTTTTCAGCCGTTTCCTCAACCAACACAGCGCCCTTTACAAGATGACCGATAAGCTCTCCCTCCACGCTGTAGCCCTTAACAAGACCCGTTTTGCTGAGCTTGAATTCAACCGTTTTCGCCGCATCGTGCAGTATGGCGCCTGAAACGAGCAGTTCCCTGTTCACATTGGGATAGATTTTGCAGATTTCTTCCGCCATTCTTACTATTGAAACGGTGTGCAGCATAAGACCGCCGATTATGGCATGGTGAAGTCTGTATGCCGCGGGGCAGCTTATAAGCTGTTCTCTTTTCTCAGTCATTATGGCGCTGACAATTCTTTTTAAATCACTGTCTTTAAAAGAATCCACCTTTTTCATAAGCATATCAAAAATTTGGGAGCCGCCTGTTTCCGAAACGGGAACAAGATCCGAAAGATTATATTCATCTGATTCGCCCGCTGCCCTTATCATTGAAATTCTGAATTGATCGCGGCCGTTATACTGTTCTATTGTGCCGCGCACCTTAACAACCATTTCGGTTTCAAACTCGTTCTCGCCTTTATAATCCCAAAGCTTGGCGGGTATCTCCCCATCCTTATCGCCCAATACAAGATCAAGATAAACGGAGCCGTTTTTCGCGTTTTTCTCTTCGCATTTTTTTAAAATCACAAATCCGTCGCACATTCCGTTCGGCAAAGTTTTAAAATTCATACTGTATACCATCGCGGCGTCTGCCGCTTCCTTTCACACTAATTAATTATATATCAAATTCCATACTAAATCAAGGCGGCAGGAAATAATAAATGCTTGACAAATCGCATTCGCTTTGATATTATATTTTTAACATAATAAACCGTTGAGGCGGAGATAAAAGCAGAATACGAACTCACAGAGAGCCGCGGTTGCTGAAAAGCGGCAGTAACACGGTCTGCTAAATGGACCGCTGAGGGCACGGTGAACGGCAAAACGCTTATTATCCCGTGACGACAGACCTGCGTTAGTGGTCGGAGGTATGATAGTACCTCGCAGAGATGCGAAGTTTTCTTCGTAAAACAGGGTGGCACCGCGATAAATAATCGTCCCTGACAGTAGTATAATTCTACTGTTGGGGCTTTTTTATTTTTGCATTTAAACAAAAGGAGGGAGATCATGAACATAAGACCAACGCTTGAGGAAGTGAGGCAGCTTGCGGGCAAATACAAAACCGTGCCGCTTTCCGCCGAACTCCCGCTGAACCGCACGCCCGTTCAGGCGCTGAAAAAGCTGAAAAAAATCAGCTCGCACTGCTATATGCTTGAATCATGCGAGGATTCTCACCGCTGGGAAAGATACACTTTTTTGGGCTACGACCCCAAGGCTGAGGTTAGCTGTGTAAATTATAACGTTACCGTTGCGGACGCGGACGGGGTTATGAAATACAATGCAAATCCGCGCCCCTATGTTCAGAAACTCTTAGACGAACACAAAAGCCCGCGCTTTGATTATCTGCCGACTTTCACGGGAGGTCTTGTGGGCTATTTCGGATATGACTACATCAAATACAGTGAGAATTCGCTTAATCTTGACGCCGAGGACGACGGCAATTTTAAGGATATAGACCTTATGCTTTTCGACAAGGTTATCGCCTTTGACAACAGTGAGAAAAAAATCATTTTGATTTGCAATATGCAGACAGACAACACAGACGCAAACTACTTTTCGGCAACAAAAGAGCTTGAAATCATGGCAGACGTGATTGAAAACTGCGAGGAGGCCGATATCGAAAAGCCTGTGCTGCGCTCGGATTTTGAATCGCTTTTCAGCAGTGAGGAATACGGAGCGATGGTTGAAAAGGCAAAGCATTATATCCGTGAGGGCGATATTTTTCAGGTTGTGCTTTCAAACAGACTTCAGGCGGAAATGGACGGTTCGCTTTTCGGAGTTTACGAATCGCTGCGGGCGCTTAATCCGAGCCCCTATATGTTTTATTTTTCCTCAGACGATATAGAGATAGCGGGCGCGTCGCCGGAAACACTCGTTAAACTGACAAACGGCACTCTTTACACTTATCCGCTTGCCGGCACCCGCCCGAGGGGGAAAACGCCGGAGGAGGACAGTGCGCTTGAAGAAGGTCTTTTAAAAGACGAGAAAGAGCTTGCCGAACACAATATGCTTGTTGATCTCGGAAGAAACGATCTTGGAAAAATAAGTGAATTCGGCAGCGTTGAAGTTGAGCAATATCACAACATACTGAAATTCAGCCACGTTATGCATATAGGCTCAACGGTGCGCGGCAAAATTCGCGGCAACAAATCGGCAATAGACGCAATAGACGCAGTTTTGCCCGCGGGAACGCTTTCCGGCGCGCCCAAAATAAGGGCAATGGAGATAATAAACGAGCTTGAAAACAACAAGCGCGGGATTTACGGCGGCGCTATCGGATATATTGATTTTACAGGCAATCTTGACGTGTGCATAGCAATCCGCCTTGCATACAAAAAAAGGGGCAGGGTTTATGTGCGTTCCGGCGCGGGAATAGTTGCGGATTCCGTGCCGGAAAAGGAACACCGCGAATGCATAAACAAGGCAATGGCCGTTATCAAAGCGCTTAAGGAGGATAAAAATGATACTGCTGATAGATAATTACGACTCGTTTTCGTATAATCTTTATCAGCTTATCGGCGCTGTAAATCCCGATATAAAGGTTATACGAAACGATGAAATGACGGTTGAGGAGATTGAAGAGCTTCACCCTGAGTTTATAATTCTTTCTCCCGGACCCAAAAGACCGCGTGACGCCGGTGTTTGCATAGAGACGGCAAGGAGGCTCGGCACACAATCAAAAATTCTCGGCGTTTGCCTCGGTCATCAGTCGATCTGCGAGGCGTTCGGCGCCACCGTGAGCTACGCTAAAGAGCTGATGCACGGAAAGCAGAGCGATGTGAAGATTGATAACGAAGATGAAATATTCCTCGGACTGCCCGAAAGAATTACCGTTGCGCGATATCATTCACTTGCGGCGCTGCCCGAAACGATTCCGCCATGCCTTAAAGTTATTGCCGAAACAGACGATGGCGAGATCATGGCGGTAAGGCACAAAGAGTTGCCTGTTTGGGGACTTCAGTTTCATCCCGAATCAATAATGACCCCAAGCGGAAAAATTATAATAGAAAATTTTTTAGGAGGAAAAACAGATGATTAAAGAACTGCTTGCAAAGGTTGCAGACAAAAACGATTTGACGTATAATGAGGCTAAAACTGCCGTTTCGGAAATAATGAGCGGCGAATGCTCGCCCACACTTATAGCGGCTTTTCTGACCGCGCTTGCAGTTAAAGGCGAAACGGACAACGAGATTGCGGGCTGCGCCGACGGTATGCGTTCCAAAGCGCTGCACCTTAACACGGATCGCGAAACGCTTGATATTGTGGGCACCGGCGGAGACAAATCAAATTCGTTTAACATTTCCACAACAGCGGCGTTTGTTGCCGCCGCGGCAGGTGTTCCGATTGCAAAACACGGAAACAGAGCCGCCTCTTCAATGTGCGGCACGGCAGACTGCCTTGAGGCTCTCGGAGTAAACATAAGCGCCGAACCCGAAAAGATGAAGAAATCGCTTGACGAGGCAAACATCAGCTTCCTATTCGCACAAAAATATCACTCCGCCATGCGGTTTGTGGGGCCTGTCAGAAAGGAAATCGGCATAAGAACCGTTTTCAACATTTTAGGACCTTTAACAAATCCCGCTTCCGCCGAAATGATGGTGCTCGGCGTATTCAGCAAACCGTTTGTTGAAAAAGTTGCAAACGCGCTTGTTAAATTAGGCGTTAAAAACGCAATTGTTGTTTACGGTGAGGACGGACTTGACGAAATCAGCGCCTGCGGCGAAACCGCGATTGCAGAAGTAAGAGACGGCGCAATAAAATATTATACGATAACGCCGGAGGATTTCGGTTTTGCGAGATGCAAAAAAGAAGATTTAATCGGCGGCACACCTGCTGAAAACGCCGAAATCACATCGGCAATACTGAAAGGCGAGGGAACCGAGGCGCAAAAAACCGCCGTTATTATGAACGCGGGGGCGTGCATATTTGTTGCCAAAAAGGGCGCCGTTTCATTTAAAGACGCCGTTAAGCATGCGGAAGAAATACTTTCTTCCGGAAAGGCAGCCGAAATTCTTTCGGCCTTTATAAAAATAACAAACGAATAAATATTTGTTTTTTCAACATTTCAGGAGAAATCATATGGCGTCAATTTTAAACACGATAGCCGATTACACAAAAAAACGATATTGCGAAATCATTGAAAAAGCGCCCTTGCGCGAAATTAAAAATCAGGCGCTTTCAATGCCGGCAGGCAAATTTGAATTTGAAAAATCACTGAAAAAAAACGGACTTTCGTTTATATGCGAAATAAAAAAGGCAAGCCCGTCTAAGGGGCTTATATCACCCGATTTCCCCTATCTTGAAATCGCGGAGGAATATGAGAACGCTGGCGCCGACTGCATTTCCTGCCTGACGGAACCTCACTGGTTTCTCGGCTGCGACAAATATTTAAGCGAAATCGCCGAAAGCGTTTCGATTCCCGTGCTGAGAAAGGATTTCACAGTCTGCGAATATCAACTGTATGAGGCAAAAATGCTGGGCGCGGCTGCCGTGCTTTTAATATGCGCGCTTCTTGATACCGAAACAATAGAAAAATATATAGAAATCTGCGATACTTTGGGGATTTCGGCACTTGTTGAGGCTCACAACGAGGCGGAAATAAAATCGGCGGTCGCGGCAGGTGCAAGAATAATAGGGGTCAACAACAGAAATCTGCATGATTTTTCGGTTGACGTAAACAATTCGTCTGTTTACAGAAATCTTATCCCGCCCGAAATCACATTTGTGAGCGAAAGCGGAATAAAGAGCCGAAATGACATAGAAATTCTTATAAACAACAAAACAGACGCCGTTTTGATAGGCGAAACACTTATGCGGGCGCCCGACAGGGCAAAGATGCTGAAGGAGCTTAAAGGTGAGCAAAATTAAAATCTGCGGCCTGCGAAGAAATGAGGACATTGACTATGTTAACGAGCTTTTGCCCGATTTTATAGGTTTTATTCTCACGTCCGGCTTTCGCAGGAGCATAGACGATGAAACAGCCCGTTGCCTAAAGGCGCGCCTGCGCGGCGATATTCCGGCAATCGGTGTTTTTGTGAACGATGATATTAACAGAATAAACAGCCTTGTTTCAAGGGGAATAATAGATATTGTTCAGCTCCACGGCAATGAGAGCGCGGAATTCTGCGAAAAAATCAATGCGCCGGTAATCAAATATATAAAGTGCGATGAAAACGCCGCCGAAAAAATCAAGCAGTATGAAAATTCAGCGGATTACTTTCTTTTTGATTCGGGAACGGGCACCGGCATACCGTTTGACTGGAGCAGAATCCCAAAAACGGATAAACCGTTTTTTCTTGCGGGCGGAATCGGAGCCGATAATTTAAAGCAGGCGGCAAATACCGTTAAGCCTTTTGCAATAGATTTATCATCTTCCGTTGAAACAAACGGCGTGAAGGATTACAACAAAATCAAACAGATATTGGAGATAGCGAGATATGAGTAAAGGAAGATTCGGAATACACGGCGGTCAATATATCCCCGAAACGCTTATGAACGAAATTATTAATCTTGAAAACGCTTATGAGCATTACAAAAACGACCCCGAATTTGTTGAGGAGCTAAACGCACTTTTCAGGGAATACGCGGGCAGACCGTCGCTGCTTTATTATGCAGATAATATGACAAAGGATTTGGGCGGCGCAAAAATTTATTTTAAACGTGAGGATTTAAACCACACGGGCGCCCACAAAATAAACAACGTTCTCGGTCAGTGCCTTTTGGCAAAAAAAATGGGCAAAACAAGAGTTATTGCCGAAACGGGAGCAGGGCAGCACGGCGTTGCAACCGCAACGGCAGCTGCTCTTATGGGGCTTGAATGTGAAATCTTTATGGGTCGGCTCGACACGGAGCGACAGGCGCTAAACTGCTACAGAATGGAATTGCTCGGAGCAAAGGTTCACCCTGTCTCCACAGGAACAATGACGCTGAAGGACGCCGTTAACGAGGCTATGCGCGAATGGGTTTCACGGGTAGACGACACGCTTTATGTTCTCGGCTCCGTTATGGGACCGCACCCTTTCCCAACTATTGTGCGTGATTTTCAGAGCGTTATAAGCAAAGAGGCAAGAGAGCAGATACTTGAAAAAGAGGGCAAACTGCCGTCAGCCGTTGTTGCGTGCGTGGGCGGAGGCTCAAACGCAATGGGTATGTTTTATAATTTCATAAATGATAAATCTGTTAAGCTCATCGGCTGCGAAGCGGCAGGCAAGGGCATTAACACCGAGCGCACCGCCGCCACTATGGCAACAGGAACCCTTGGCGTTTTCCACGGTATGAAATCGTATTTTTGCCAAAACGAATACGGTCAGATTGCTCCTGTTTACAGTATTTCCGCCGGTCTTGACTACCCCGGAGTGGGTCCCGAGCACGCTAATCTTAAAGACACGGGCAGAGCGGAATACGTTCCGATAACAGATGACGAGGCGGTTGACGCATTTGAATATCTGGCTAAAACTGAGGGCATTATCTGCGCGATAGAGAGCGCGCACGCCGTTGCTCACGTTATGAAAATAGCGCCCGAAATGAAAAACGACGATATTATTATCTGCTGCCTTTCGGGCAGGGGCGACAAAGACGTTGCCGCAATTGCAAGATACAGGGGGAAAGAAATTTATGAATAAGATTGCAGACGCGTTTAAAAACGGCAAGGCATTTATAGGTTTTATAACCGCGGGAGATCCCGATTTTGAAACAAGTGAGAAAATAATGCTTAAAATGGTTGAGGCGGGCTGTGATTTAATAGAAATCGGAATTCCCTTTTCCGATCCCATAGCCGAAGGACCCGTTATTCAAGATGCAAATTTAAGATCACTTTCAAACGGAGCCACAACAGACAAAATTTTTGATCTCACCGAAAAGCTCTCTTCTCAGGTTAACATACCGCTCGTATATATGACCTATCTTAATGTTCTCTTTAAATACGGCTATGCGAAATTCCTTGAAAAAGCAAGGGATTGCGGAATAAGCGGCGTTATTATTCCCGATTTGCCGTTTGAGGAAAAAGAAGAATTGCAGAGCGTTGCCGATACATACGGCATAGACGTGATTTCGCTGATTGCCCCCACAAGTGAAAACAGGATTAAAAAAATCGCCTCAGAGGCGCGCGGCTTTATATATGAGGTTTCCTCGCTCGGCGTTACGGGAGTGAGAAGTGAAATAAAAACAGACCTTGAGTCAATCACAAGCACCGTTAAAGAGGCAACAGACATTCCTGCCGCTATCGGATTCGGAATCAGCACACCCGAGCAGGCAAAAAAATACGCCTCCATTGCGGACGGCGTAATTGTGGGCTCGGCAATCGTGCGTATTGTTGAAAAATACGGAAAAGACGCTCCCGACAAGGTGTTTGAATATGTAAAATCAATGAAAGACGCAATAAAAGAGCTTTAATATCATAAAACAACCGCCCGAACAACAGTTTCGTTCAGGCGGTATTTTTTTAATAATTATCACTCAGATAATCTGTATCGTCTTTAAAAAGGTGTTTGAATTCAGAGCTTGAATGCATTGAAAAAACGGTTTTTTCACCAACTATTATATGATCTCTCAGAATCACGCCTAATGTTGCGAGCAAATCCCTCATTCCAAGTGTGAAATTTATATCGTTTGCAGACGGAACCGCCTCGCCGAGCGGGTGATTGTGGGCAATTATAACCTTTGTTACCGTTTCATCACTCACCGCAGACGTTATAAACCTTCTTGAAGTAACGGAAACAAAGCTCCCAACGCCTTCGGAAACAAAGCGGCAGTTAACAACTCTGTCTGAATTGTCAAGCCCCATAACGGCAATTTTTTCAACATCCTCCTGCGCGAACATCTCAATAAAATATTCACACGCCGCCTTGCCGGAGCGAACCGTTTTAAACCTTTTCAGGCGTTCGTTTGCCAGAAATTTATTTATATCATATGTCAATTTTATGTATGTTGACGTTATTTCTCCGATGTTTTGAATTTTTTCAAGCTGTTCATACGGAGCCCTCAAAACGTTTTCAAGAGAACCGAAATGCTCTATAAGCTCCTTTGCAAGAGGACGAACGTCTTTTCGCGGTATCGTGTTCATCAGCAAAAGCTCTAAAAGCTGATAATCTTTCATAGCGTAAATCCCGCCTGAACGATACGTTTCTCTCAGCCTTTTTCTGTGCCCCGAATTAAAGTCGCTCATTTTCATCGTCCTCTTTGCAGTTGTGTATCAATAAAAGCTTAACGCCCTTCATTCAAATTTTCGGTGTAAGACGGTTCCGCCCAAAAGCGGAAACCGTCTGTTTCGTGACCGTGTCTTACAAGGAACAAAGTCATATCAGTGCTTTATTGTGTTGGTTGTAATCAGCGTAACTCCGCAATCAAGCATACGGTTAAGCGCCTCGGGTGAATCTATCGTCCACGCGCCCATAAGCAGCCCTTTATCTATGCACTGCTGAATAATCTCCTGTGTGTTTTCTTCCTTGTTGCCGTTAAAATCAATTCCGCATTTGCCGCCGAGCGAAAGCGCGTCGTTGATTGATTGCTCATCTATGGTATGAACAAGATAATAGAGCGTTGCGTCGCACAGGTTCCTTAAAGTCTTGAGATTTTCAAGATGGAACGAAATATAAACTACCCTATCGGAAAGGCCGCTTGCTTCAACGCTTGCAACTATCTCATCATAATGCTCCGTATTGTTTTTGCCTTTAAGCTCAATAACGGGAATCATATTATATTCGGCGCATATGGCAAGATATTCGTCAAGCGTGCAGATTTTAAGCTCCGAATAATTTTCTATGTTGGAGCCGCTGTCGTAATTAAATTCCATAAGCTCATCATAGGTGAGCTTTTCAACAAACGCCGATTTATCCATCATTCTGTATGTATGGCTGTCGTGCGAAATAACCCAAACGCCGTCTGCCGTGCGGTAAACATCACACTCGGCGGCGTCAAAGCCCGCCTTGCCCGCCTCTTCAAACGCGGGAGCGGTGTTTTCGGGCGCAACGGCGCTGAAACCGCGGTGAGCAACAAGCGTTGCGTCCCTGTCTGTCGCGTCGGAAATACCAACAACGCTATACTCCTTTGGCTCGCAATAAATATTCAACGCAATAATTCCTCCCGCTATTGCCGCAACTAAAAGAAACGCTATTATCACGGATATGATAACCACAACCTTTTTCTTTGTACTCCATTTTTTCTTTTCAGTCTTGTTCATTATTGTTTTCTCCTTTCTGCTCATCAATGTTTTTCTTAGGGAATTTTAATATTCTTTGCTTATCGGCAACAAATTTGCCGTTTTCCCACTTGCCTTTAACGCCCTTTGCCGACGCGCCGAGCTGAAAATGAAGTTGTGCGATGCCGAAATCAATGCTTTTGTCTGAATAGGGCTCTTCAACCGACGCCGATATTTCTCCGTTTTCATATTTGAATTTAACGGGTCTGCGGTTAACTGCGCTCGGAGCCGCCTCCACAAGCTTCATTGCATATTCGTAATAATCGGGCAATTTATCATCGCACACATCAAACATTTTTTGATAGGGCTTGTTATTTTTGTGCGTTGCCTTATACATTGCCTTTTCAACAACGCTTTTTTTGGGACTTGCGTAACCGATTACGATAAGGCAGTAAAAGCGTGTTTTTTTAGGCAAATCCAGCTTTTCGATTATCTTGTTTTCATTATAGGTGCCGCCCACCCAGCAGGTGCCGAGCCCATGATAGGTGCATTGCAGAACTATTGTTTCTCCGTAATATCCGCACGCCTCGCGCGCCGCAATAGTATCCGGCCCGCAAAGCGCCACGCCCGCAAACTTTCCGGAAAACGGAAAAGTAAAGGCAAAGGACGCGTCCTCAAAATAAACACAATTGAGCCCCGCCGTTTTGTTTACATAATCAACCATATCTTTAACTATATCGGCTGCGGCGCTGTTTAGCAAAATATTTTTATAGCTCCTTCTTGAGCAGCGCGTGTTTATTGCCTCAATGTATTCGGCGTTTGTCATTTTAACTCACATAGCCTTTCCGACTGCAAATATTTATAATCACGATATTTCCTTGTTACAGCCGGACAAGGCGTGATATGAATTTGGCCGCCTCAAAATAATGACGCAGGCAAATTTTTTGTTATTATTGCGTCAATGCGCGTTTTCACATTATTTTCCCCAATTATTTATTGTTGAAACAAGAAGATCGTATTGCTTTGTTGTTATATTATCGGGTTCAAACATAAGCGCTCTTTTCATGGCGTATTCATCGTTAACGGTCCAAACAGATAACTTGTAGCCGTTTTTGTGCAAGAGCTCGGAAAGTCTGCCGCCCGCATACTGATAATTGCAATTAACTCCTATCGCTCCGCTCTCTTTTAACGTGTTAAGCAGCTTTTGACTGTAATCGTCCGCAAAAATCTTGATTCTGGAGGGTTGGCAGTTTAAATAATAATCCATGTCGGCGCAGGCGGAATTCTTTACCGCGTCAACATCTATACTTTCAATTCCCGTAAGAAACGCTCTGCCGTAAATTCCGTATTCAATAAGCAAATCGTGAAGTGCGTTCAAAGTTCTCGTTTCTTTAATATCAAGATTTATCTCAATATCAGCATCGGCAAGCAGCAAAAAAGCGTCTGAAAGCAAAACACCGTCTGAATTTGTAACAACAATATCGTGGCTCATAACAAGAGTTCCGTTAGGGCGCTGCCTTATATCAAGCTCTATAACAGCAACCTTGTGCTCAATCGCCGCGCGAACAAATTCTATGCTGTTTTCCTGTGTTTCAAACGCGCCCGTGTGCGCAGTTATTGTAAAACCTTCCGTAAAATTCAGCGTCCTTTCATCATAGCTTTTTGTAACGGCATATCCGGCAACTCCTAAAATCATAGCAACAGACACAAGAAATGCGAAAACCTGATAACAGAAATGCTTTGCCCAAGTAGGAGTCATATTCCGTTTTAAAAAACGTTTAAATTTTTGCCAGCGCGTTAGTTCTTCCGCCATTAAACCATCTCCAAAAAACATTATAACCTAAAAAGGCATTAAATGGTAGTACCTTTTTTCGGTAGTATCATTTAATGCCGCAAATATATAAATATTTCGGATTTAATCCTGCACGCTGCCCGAATAGTTCGGAGCCTCTTTCGTTATATAAACATCATGCGGATGGCTTTCAACAAGACCGGCACCCGTTATCTTTATAAATTCCGCTTTTGTGCGCAGCTCGCTGATATTGTGGCAGCCGACATAGCCCATGCCCGAACGAAGACCGCCCATCATTTGGTAAACGGTTTCACCAACGGGTCCCTTATAAGGCACACGACCCTCTACGCCTTCGGGAACGAATTTTTTCGTGCCGTTTTGGAAATAACGGTCTGCCGAGCCCTTGTTCATCGCGCCGAGAGAGCCCATACCGCGATAAACCTTAAACTGACGACCCTGATATATTTCGGTTTCGCCGGGCGATTCCTCGCAACCGGCAACAAGCGAGCCAACCATAACGGCGCTGCCGCCCGCGGCGATCGCCTTAACGATTTCACCGCTATACTTAATACCGCCGTCCGCGATAATCGGAATTCCGTATTTATCCGCCATCTCCGCAGAATCATAAATCGCCGTGATCTGCGGAACGCCTATGCCTGCAACAACGCGCGTTGTGCAGATTGAGCCGGGGCCTATTCCAACCTTAACAGCATCTGCTCCCGCCTTGATCAGAGCCTCTGTGCCCGCGGCGGTTGCAACGTTGCCCGCAATAAGGGAAATATGCGGAAAAGCGTTTTTAACCTTGCTTACCGCCTCAATAATATTTTTTGAATGACCGTGTGCCGAATCAAGAACAAAGGCGTCTACCTGAGCGTCCGCAAGCGCCTTCGCGCGGTCAAGCACATCATTAGTTACTCCGAGAGCCGCCGCGCAGAGAAGTCTGCCGTTTGCGTCGCGTGCGGTGTTTGGATATTTAAAGCTTTTTTCAATGTCTTTAATCGTTACAAGACCTGTGAGCTTTCCGTTTTTATCAACAAGAGGGAGTTTCTCAACCTTAGACGCCATAAGCACCTTTTTAGCCTCGTCAAGAGTGGTGCCCGCCATTGCCGTTACAAGCTTTTCCTTGGGGGTCATAACCGTTGAGATTTTAACGCTGTAATCTGTCATAAATCTCATATCACGGTTTGTTAATATGCCAACGAGCGTGCCGTCCTCCTCACAGATGGGAACGCCGCTTATCTTATATTTTCTCATCAGATTTTCAGCGTCAAACGCCGTGTTTTCGGGAGAGAGAAAAAACGGGTTTGTTATAACGCCGTTTTCCGATCTTTTAACCTTATCCGCCTCGGTTGCCTGATCATCAATCGTCATATTTTTATGTATAACTCCTATGCCGCCTTCCCTTGCAATCGCAATAGCCATATTGGATTCGGTAACCGTGTCCATAGCCGCGGTCATAAGAGGGATATTCAGCTTGATATCTTTTGTGAGATTCGTTGATAAATCCACCTCGTTCGGCAAAACGTCGCTCTCCGCAGGAATAAGAAGAACGTCGTCAAAGGTTAAGCCTTCTTTAACAAATTTCGCGCCGTATTCACTCATTAAAATTCCCTCCGTAATGTATATTTTAGATATAATAGCACAAAGGTACAGTAATGTTCAAGTGTTTTTTAACCTCGTGCAAAACATATTTTTAAACTCCCGCTTTTTTGCATATCCCGCTCATCGGGCAATCACCGCATTTAGGCTTTCTTGCCGAGCAGGTATCTCTGCCGAAAAGCACTATTCTGTGGCAAAAATCAGAGCCTTCCTCGGCAGGAATAATTTTTTTGAGAGCAAACTCTATCTTTTTCGGGTCTTTTTCGCTGACAAGACCAAGACGGTTTGTGATTCTTATGCAATGCGTATCAACAACGATTGCCGCCTTGCCGTATACATCTCCTACAATCAGATTCGCCGTTTTTCTGCCCACTCCCGGTAGCGTTATAAGATCGTCTATATTATCGGGAACACGACCGCCGAAATCGCTAAGGATTTTTTGAGCCATTCCCACTATTGACTCGGCTTTGTTTTTGTAAAATCCGCAGGAGCGTATGTAACCTTCAACCTCTTTAACGTCTGCGCTTGCAAAATCCTCAATCGTTTTATATCTTTCAAAAAGCGCCGGAGTAACAAGATTTACACGCGCATCGGTGCATTGAGCTGAAAGGCGCACCGCCACAAGCAGCTCAAACGGGCTCTTTGAAATCAACGAGCACACCGCGTTTGGATAGATTTCTTTTAATATTTCAACCGCTTTTAACGCTCTCTCCTTTTTCGTCATGGCACGATCTTCCCCGTTTCGGTATAAATTGCATACCAATCCTCTTTGCGCAGCTCAACTTCGTTTGCCGCCGCAAGATTTTTTATTCTTTCGGGATTGGTTGTTCCCAAAATCGGCTGAACATTTCCGATTCTGTTTATAAACGCTATGGCAAGCGCCTCTTTTGAAACGCCGTATTTTTCGCCCCATTTCTCAAGAGCGGGCATTTTGCCGGCAACGGTTTCATCAGACGGGAAATATCCGTTTTGCGATCTCATCGGCCCCCACGCCTGAATAACCATATCGTTAAGCTGACTGTAAGGCAGCACTCCGCCGTCAAGATCGGCGGAAAAATCGTTTTTCATATTCGCGCACATACCTGAATCTATCATTCCCGTATGGAAAAGACCGAGCTGCAACTGGTTCACAAGCAGCGGATAATCAATGTATTTTTTAAGGAGCTCAATCTGCATCGGATTAAAATTTGAAACGCCGAAATTTTTCACAAGCCCGCGTGAATAAAGACTGTCAAACGCCTCGGCAACCTCTTCGCCCTCAAAAAGAACATCGGGTCTGTGCAAACAGAGAATATCGAGATAATCGCATCCGATTCTTTTAACGGAATTTTCCGCGCTTGAAATGATATGCTCCTTTGAAAAATCATAGTAACCCGGTCTGATTCCGCATTTTGACTGAATGTAAATGCTCTCTCTGTTTATATTCTTTACGGCTCTGCCGAAAAGCTCCTCCGATTTGCCTCCGCAATAGATATCGGCGTTGTCAAAAAAATCAATGCCGCATTCAAGCGCCGTTTTAACGGCCGATTCCGCCTGAGCCTCTGTTTTATTCCCGATTCTCATACAGCCGTATGCGATTTTCGACGCGGTAATTCCGCCTATTTTAATTTTTTTCATTTATTTTCTCCCTTTATTTTGTCCCAATAGGTCTTGAATGCCTGCTCGTTTTTATTGCTGCCCGCCACATAATATTTAGCATTTTTTATTATATCGGGCAAATACTGCTGCTCTGTCCAATTGTTTTCGTAATCGTGCGGATAAAGGTAAAACTGCCCCTTTACCTCCGCGTCCTCGCCGTCAAAATGCTTGTTTTGAAGGTTACGCGGAATCGGACCGTAATTGCCCTTTTGTATATCGTCCATCGCGGCGTCTATCGCCATAACTCCCGAATTGCTTTTCGGCGCCGAAGCAACAAGAATCACAGCGTCCGCAAGCGGTATTTTGGCCTCCGGCATTCCAACCATAAGAGCCGCGTCCACAGCCGCCTTAACTATCGGGATTATCTGCGGATACGCAAGTCCTACATCCTCGGCGGCGCACACCATAAGTCTTCTGCAAGCAGACGGCAGATCGCCTGCCTCAAGGAGCCTTGCAAGATAATGAAGGGCGGCGTTTACGTCTGAACCTCGCATACTTTTCTGATAAGCGGAAAGTATATCGTAATGTTCATCGCCCTCACGGTCGTATTTAACGGCACTCTTTTGGGTCAGCTCCTCCGCCGTTTCAAGAGTTATATTTTTTTTGCCGTCTTTTACCTCCGCCGCGTAAAAGCAGTTTTCAACGCTGTTGAGCGCCTTGCGCACATCTCCGCCGCAGCCTCTTGCTATCTTTTCGGCAACACCGTCGCCAACAATCAACTGCATACCGCTTTCCTCGCTCAAAAAGCGAAATCCTCTTTCAACGGCAGGCACGATTTCGCTCCATTCAACAGCCTTGAACTCAAAAACCGTTGAGCGAGAAAGTATGGCGGGATATATATAGAAATACGGATTTTCCGTTGTTGAGGCAATCAGCGTTATTTTTCCGTTTTCTATGTATTCAAGCAGGCTTTGCTGCTGGCGCTTGTTGAAATACTGTATCTCATCAAGATAGAGAAGTATCCCGTTAGGAGCCTCAAAAGTGTCAAGCTGAGCCACGATATCCTTTATATCCTGCGTTGATGCGTTTGTGCCGTTAAGGCGACGCAGCGCCCTTTTGGTTTTCTGCGCAATTATAGACGCAACCGTTGTTTTGCCCACTCCCGACGGACCGTAAAATATCAGATTAGGTATATTCCCGTTTTCTATCATATTATAGAGCGGTCTGCCCTTTTGCAGCAGATGCTTTTGACCAACAACATCCGAAAGCTCGCTCGGTCTTATTCTTGCAGCAAGAGGATTATTCATTTTCGTTTGCCTCCTTTTTTGAGAAAACACAACCGCAGAAATTTTGGCGATAAAGGCTGTATTGGCGTGAAAGCTCTATTGAGCGCTTATAACCTTCTTTTTTCTTGAAATCCGACGGCAGCCACTTCACGCCGAATTTTTCCGCCGTTTCAAACCCAATTTCATTTATTTTTTGCGAATTCTTTAACGGACTGAGCGAAAGGGTTGTGCAAAAGTAATCGAAACCGCGCTCAGCGGCAACAGCCGCTGTTTTTTCAAGCCTTAATCTATAACATTTAAAGCAGCGCTCGCCGCCCTCCGGCACATTTTCAAGCCCTTTAACCGTTTTTGCAAAATCGTCGTAATTATATTCTCCGCGAATAAGCGACACGCCGTTTTCAAGCGGCATTTCGGAGATAAGTCTCTCCTGCTCGGAAAACCTCTTTTCAAACTCAGACACGGGATATATATTAGGATTATAATATAATACGGTGATCCTGAAATGAGCGCTGAGATATTCAAGGCAGGCGCTTGAACACGGCGCGCAGCAGGAATGAAGTAAAAGAGAGGGCAGGATTTGCTCTCTCTTATTATTTTCGATAATTTTTTCTGTTTCTTTGCTGTAATTGATTTTATTCATACTATTTACTCAGATAATTTTTGGGATTGACCTGCTTGTTATCCATTCTGATTTCAAAATGACAGTGCGGCCCCGTTGAATTGCCCGTTGAGCCCGATCTTGCGATTTGCTGCCCTCTTGCCACGGTATCTCCGGCAGACACAAGAATATCGGAATTGTGTGCATAAAGAGTAACTATTTTTCTGCCTTTTGAATCGGTGCCGTGATAAATCATAATGTAGTGACCGTAGCTTGTTTCGAGCCGTTTTACAAGGAGCACAACTCCCGACTGCGCCGCAACGACCTTTGAGCCCTTGGGGCACGGGTAATCTATGCCGCCGTGATAGCCGCCGTTTGAGTAATTTGGAAATCCCGCCGAAACGGTGTAATGGCCGGGAACGGGATATGTCATATTGAGCACGCCGTCAGAATGGCTGTAAACATCGGAAAACGCATAAGACGGCGCCGTTGCGCCCGATCTGTCGCTTGTAGTGCCCAGCGTTACGTCCTCAGGATCTATAAGACCGTTTAAAAGACCTGAAATCTCGTCTTCTATCGCCTGCTTTACGGCTTCGTCCTCATTTCTGAACTCTGTGTGCAAGCCCGTCTGCACCGTCAACTCGGCAAAAAGTCGGTTGCTTTCCGCCCTGTCCTCGGAAAGGGAAATCTTTTTAGACGCTATCTCTTCCTGCGCGGATGTGAGCCTGTTTTGCTTGTTTTGCAGCTCGTTTCTCTGCGCGATAAGATTGATGTTCATATCGTCAAGAGTGGCTTTTTTGTCGTTCAAATCAGCCTCTTCGGCAAGAATTTTATTAGTCTGCTCCTTTATATCCTCCAAAAGTTGGGCATCGCTTTTGGAAACGGCTTTAATCATTTCATATCTCGTTAAAAAGCTGGATATATCGCCGCATGTTAAAAGAGCCGTGATAATATTATAGCTGCCGGAAATATAAATCGCGCGCATTCTCAGACAATACGCCTCGTATTTTGCCTCAAACGCCCTGTTCAGCGCGTCAAGCTCATTTTGAACCTTGTCTACCTCCGACTGAAGAGCGTCTGCCTCAAGCTGGTTTTCATCTATGCTTTTTTGCAGCGCGTCTATATCCTCAATATAGCCCGTAACCTGCTCATCAAGCACCGTAAGCTCCTCGTTGAGCACACCGATTCTTGTGTCAAGCGTGTTTATGTACTCCTCGGTATTCTTTGATTCCGATGCAAGCTGCGCAAGCTTTTCATCAAGAGCCTTAAGGCTTTCGTCAAACTCCGCCTTTTGCTGTTCAAGGCGCTTTTGCGCCTCTTCTTTTGCCTGTTCGGGTGTTGTGGTGGTTTCGGTAACAGGTTCCGTTGCGGAGGTTTCCTCCGCGAAGGAATAAAACCCGCCGACCGTGACAGAGGCAAAAACAAGCGAAACAGAAATCAACGCCGCTATTATTTTTATTAAAACTTTCCGTTTCATTATTTTCACACCTTAGTAAAATGCCAAATCAATATGTAATTGCCGCAAAAAATGTTTACGGCAGATAATTTTCGGGATTTTTGCAATCCGAATAACTTGAAGTGGGAGTTCTGACCTCAAAATGGCAATGCGGACCCGTTGAATTGCCCGTTGAACCCGATTTTGCAATCGGCTGCCCTTTTTTAACGTAATCCCCCTCGGAAACAAGCCTTGCGGAATTATGCGCATAAAGCGTATAAACCCTGTTGCCGGACTTGGTTGTTTTGTCGTGTCTTATAACTATATAACGTCCGTAGCTTCTGTATGAGCCGTCCGAATTCACCAAATCGTCGGAAGTGATAACAACTCCTGATTCGGCTGCCACAACCGTTGAACCCGACGGGCAGCTGAAATCGGCTCCGCTGTGCCCCGAATAGCCGTGAAACGGGCAGGTTATCCTTGTTTGCGACGGCACGGGATATGTCAGCTTTATATATTGCGACGTATCGCTTTGTTTTTCCGTTGCGGTTGTGGATGTTGTTGAACCCGAACCGCTATGATTATCAGTTGACGGCTTCGTTGTGGTTGTTGTGGTTGTTGTGGCGGGCGGGTCGGCATACTGACTGTCCTTTTTTTCAAGCTGCCTGTCTATATCCTCAAGGATTTCCTTGTTGTCTTCAAGGAATTCGGTGTAATATCCCGTTTCATCGCTTATCTTCTTTAAAAGCATATTCGCGCTTGCTCTTTCCGATGATAAATTCGTTTTTTTGGAATCAAGCTCGGTCTGCTTGTTATTAAGGTCTGTTATGCTTTTTTCAAGAGTTTCTTTTTTTTGCAAAAGCTTTGTTCTCTGCTCCGCCATCGACTGCTTTTTAACGCTTAATTCGTTTTTTGAATCGGTAATCTCTTTAATCTCTTTATCAATCGTTTTAAGCAGATCGCCATCCTGCTTTGAAATGCGGCTTATCATCTCAAATCTTGTTAAAAGCTGAGAAATATCTTCGCTTGTAAGAATAAACGCAATCACGCTTGTTTCTCCGCTTATATACATAGCTCTCATTCGGCGGCAGTAAAGTTCGTAATTGTTTTTAAAATCCTCGGTTGCTCCGTTCAAATCGGAAGTGAGCGTATCAATATCACGCTGAGCGGATTTTATTTCAGCCTCATTTTTCTCACACTGATCCTGAAGATCCTCAACCGTTGATTTATCCTTTTCAACCTCATCGGTAACAATGCCCATTTCCTGCTCAAGATAACCGATTTTATCGTTGAGCGTATCAAGATATTTCTGCGTATCCGCCTCTTCCGATTCAAGGTCGCTGAGTTTGTTGTTCGCTTCCTTGATTTTCTGCTCAAGAACAGCTTTTTCCTGTTCGGGAGTGAGATCGTTTTCGGCGGCGCTTACCGCGGGGATCTGAAAAAACGTAAAAATAACAGTAAAAGCCAACAAAACGCAAATCGGCCTTTTAAAAATGCTGATACGATTCATTGACTTCACTTCCTTTATATGAAATTGAATTTATGCGCTTAATCAGCCGAGATAGTTCAACGGATTGACGCGCGTTCCGTTAAGCCTAACCTCAAAGTGACAGTGCGGACCTGTTGAATGACCCGATGAGCCCGAGTAGGCTATAAGCTGCCCTTTCTGAACCGACTGTCCCTCGCTCACAACAAGCGAGCTGTTGTGGGCATAAAGTGTGGAAAGTCCGTTGCCGTGGTTAATAAGAATATACTTACCATAGCTGTATGTAAGGCTTTTCGCTATCGCAACATAGCCGGAATCCGCCGCATAAACGGGAGTTCCCGAGGGGCAGGGGAAATCCACTCCTCCGTGATAACCGCCGCTTCTATAGTTGGGGTAACCCGCCGATATGGAATGATAGCTTGTGGGATATCCGAGCACGCCGCTGCCGGGAGTGTATGAGCCGGACGGCGCGGCGGAGCTGTGAGATTTGCGGTAGATATCGTCCTCTATCGCCTGTATTGCCTCTCTGTTTTCGTCAATACCTTCCTTGATTTCCGTTTCGGTGCTTGAGAGCTTTCTGAGCAGGGAATTGCACTCTGAAATTTCGCTGCTTAACTCGCTCTTTGAAGAGTTTATCTCGTTTATTGAGCTTTGCAGCTCGGATTTCTGACTGTCGAGATTCTTTTTGTCGTCATCAAGCTCAAGTTTTTTAAGCTCAAGCTCGTGTTTTTCCTTTTCTATCTCCTGCATTCTGCGCATAAGCTCGTCAAGAGTGGCATTATCGCGCTTTGCAACGCATTTTACCATTTCGGCACGCGTGAGAACAGAGCTCATATCGCCGCTTTCAAGGAGAACCTCAAGTGTGGAAACGTTGCCCGAAATATACATTGCGCGCAGACGCTGGCAATACTGCTCGTAAATCTCCTCAAATTCCGCCTGCTTTGCGTCTATCTCTTTTTGGGAGGTTTCTATATCCGCAATAGTTTTGTCTATTTTATCCTGAATGGCGTTTATCTCTTTTTGGAGAGCGTCGCGCTGATCTTCAAGAGTATCAAGCTTGTCTTGCAACAGGTTTATTTTTTCCCTCAAAACAGAAACATATTCCTCTGTTTCTGATTTTTGTGAACGCAGCTCCTTTAACTCCTTTTCAGAGTTTTCAAGATCCCTTTCAATTGACTGCTTTTCTTTGTTCAGCTCCGAAATCGTTTTTGCCTGCGCCGTAAATGCCATTGAAAAAATAAGCATAAAGCTGAACAAAATGCAGAAAACATCAGTAATTTTAGACCGCACTTATCTCACTGCCTTCCCTGTTAAGATATCTGCCCATGGTTATTACCGAACCGCCTGCGCCCGTAACTATTCCGATTGCAACAAACGCTCCCAACATTTGCAGAGCATAGCTTTCAAACGGAATCGCCGTGAGCTTGAGCTCTGATAAAAGATCGCTGAACTGAGAAATCGCCATCTCGTAAAAGCCCCAAACAAGACCGAGGGAGATAATGCCCGATATAAGACCGAGAATCATGCCCTCAACAACAAACGGCAGGCGCACAAAGCTGTTGGTTGCTCCAACCGATTTCATAATGCTGATTTCAAGTCTTCTTGAATAAACGGTGAGCTTAATTGTATTTGAAATAATAAATATACTGATTGCGAGCAGAACCGATATAATTACGATTGCGATTATCTCTATGCCGTGTCGAATGGAAACAAGCCTTTTTGCCAAATCCTTGTTTTCTCTTATCGTATCTATATGGTTAAGGCGTTTTATATCGTTTATAGTGCTGTCGAACTGCTGCAAATCGTCCACAGTGACCTTGTACGCGTCGGGCAGCGGAATTTCATCACTCATTTCCTTGAAAAACTCCGCCTGAGCCTCTTCCATAGTGGCAAGCTGCTCCTCCCAAGCTGTTTCTTTTTTAATGAATTCAACTTCTTTAACGTTTTTTATTGCTTTAAGGCTTTCACCCATTGCTATTTCATCGGCGTCGGCAGTGCCGTCGGCAATATAGACCATAACAACGTTTTCCTCTTCAATTCTGGCAAGAAGAGAATCAATATTGAGGAATAACATGGAAGCGCAGCCCATAAGCACAAGGCAGCTCATAAGCACGCATATGGACGCAAGGCTCATCATTCTGTTTGCCCATGTGTTTCTGAAGCCCTCTTTAAGCAAATATCTAAGGCTGGATGCCGTCACTGCTCCTCACCTCCGTTTTCTCCGTCGGAAACGGAATTATCGTTCATCGAAAAATCAAACCCCGAGCCGTCGAAAGAATCAAAAATATCCTCAACCTCTTCGCCGAGTTTAATATCTTCATTATAGAAGAACATATCGGTTGAATTTTCGTTATCGGGAGTTTCAAATTGAGCGTGAGTCGGATCGGGAGTATCAGACACAACCTCGCCGTTTTTTATAACTATTACCCTGCGCTGGAACGCGCGAACAAGATCGTGCTCGTGGGTAACCATTATAACGGTGGTGCCGTTGTTGTTTATCTTAGTGAGCATATCAACTATTTCGTGGCTCATTTCGGGATCCACGTTTCCCGTGGGCTCATCTGCAATTATGAGCTTGGGATTATTAACAAGCGCGCGGGCGAGCGAAACTCTCTGCTGCTCGCCGCCCGAAAGCTCGTTTGGCATAGACCTTGCTTTGTGCGATAGCCCCACGAGCTGCAAAATATAAGGAACGCGCTTTCTGATTTCCTTTTCCTTTGAGCCTATTACTCTCATTGCGAACGCAACGTTATCGTAAACGCTCATTTTCGGAATCAAGCGGAAATCCTGAAAAACGATTCCCATTGTTCGTCTGTAATACGGTATCTGCCTTTTTTTAATTGTTTCAGAGGAATAATCCCCCACTATAACTGCTCCTTCAGTGGGCTTTTCCTCGTGCATGATCAGCTTTAAAAAGGTGCTCTTGCCTGCGCCTGACGCGCCTACAACGAAAACAAATTCGCCGTCTTCAATCTTTATGTTAACGTTGCTGAGCGCCTTTGTACCGTTGCTGCCGTACACCTTTGAAACATCACGGAATTCAATCACGGTTTTTACCTCTTATCAGTTTAAAATTCATACTCCTGCAATAAAATCTGCAATTGGGTACTTTTTTATTATCTAATATATAATAATGCAAAACAGCCTATAAATCAAGGGTTTATTGTTGTTTTTTTGTAAATTAATGTAACAATTTTGTAAACAAACCCCCTTGGGCAGTTTTCTAAGCCTTAATTGTTTTTATTATTCGGGATATCTTTCCGCGTGTGGTTTTTTCGTATTCAGCCTGCTTTTTCTCCTTTTCCAAGCGTTCTCTTTCTCTGCCGCGGCGTTCCTTTTCGGAACAATCACGCTTGAATCCGTCCATAAGATTCTTTTCTTTTAAATCTTTAACCGTTCTTCGCAGCGTTTTTATAAGCGCCCTGTGCTCCATTGCGATTTTAATGAAGAAATAATAGTCAATACCCGTCTGCTCATCAAGGCTCGTAATAAAATCGTTTATCTCGGTTTCATCTGCCTGAGAGGCAAAATTGCTGCTTAAAAAGCACGTTCTTTTAAGCTGAACGAGCAGCGCCGAATAGAATTCGGGGAATTTTGAGTAATGATTTTCAGCCGCGATGCGTTCAATATTTTTTAAAACCACGAAGTAATCATATGAGCTTTTCAGTCCCGATGCGCTTGTCATAATCGAATTTTTGCGCAGCCTGCGGTTATAGAGGTCTATATCGGCGTAGCGCACACGCTCTGCCGCGAAAAGGCACTGTATGGTGAATGGATTATCCTCGTAAACAATGCCGTTTATAAATGAAATTCCGTTGTCCGCAAGGAATCCGCGCCTGATAAGCTGAAGGCAGGCGGAGGGTCTGAATTCCGCATTTTCGGACATTTTTATAAAAAATTCCTGCCCAGACATAACGCCGCTGTAATCGGCTTTTCTTGAATAGTAATCCGGCGCCGCCTCTTCGGAAGATTTTTCATTATCGTCATAAAACGACTTTGCGCAGAAAAATAACTGGTCAAGATTATCGCTTTTCGCCTCGGCATAAAGATATTCAAGAGCCCGCGGCTCAATATAATCATCGCTGTCCAAAAACAGAACATACTCTCCCGCAGCTTCCGCCAAGCCGGCGTTGCGCGCAGAGGAAAGCCCGCCGTTTTCTTTTGCGAGCACCTTTATTCTGCCGTCGCGTGAGGCATATTCGTTTAAAATTTCGCGGCTGCCGTCGGTCGAACCGTCGTCTACACAGATTATTTCGATATCCTCAAGCGTGCCGCCGATAACAGAATCAAGGCACTGAGCAAGATATTCCTGCGTGTTGTAAACGGGGACTATAACGGAAACCTTCGTGCCGCCCTGCCCGATTTCTATCGGGCTGTGCCACTCGTCTATATTCAGCTTTTCTCTCTTTTCAACAGTATCGCCGCTGTTTCTTTCCTCCCAGAGCTGCTCCGACGGAGTCTGCATTATATGCATAAGGCGATCATAATCCTTTTTGAGATAGAAATATCCTCTCGAATGACCGAGAATGCTTAAATTATAAAAATATGAACCTTTCAGCTTATCGGCAACGGTTTGAAAATTTTCTTTTACATCCGACCTGTCAAGCGCGTAAAGGCAGGTGGCGAGCGCCCTGTTTGCAAAGCTCCTCTCAAAATCGGCAAAGGTGCCGCGCTTTTGCAGCTCTTTTTTGAGCGCGAAAAGGGCGGTGTAAAAATCAAGAGAAAGCGCACCCGTTGCGCCCTGAAGGCTCTCGCCGTTACCCGTTCTGTAATTTGCGAAGGGCTTGTTTACATATGTTATCGCATTTGCCGCGGCAAGCGCGCTGTAAACAAAAAACACATCGTTTGCTTTCTTTGTTGTTTGAAATTCAATACCCTCGCGCTCTATAAAATCTTTTTTAAACATTTTAGTCCACGGCGCGGGGGCTACCATATTAAAAATTTTTTCGGCTGCGTCGTGAGCCGAGAACGGCGTTTTTTCACAGAGGTGCTTTGTGTTGAGATAATGAGGCGCGTCACTGAATTCACCGCTCTGCTCGTTGTATATCCTGCCCGAGCAAAGGCAAATCTCGGCATTATCCTCCACACATTTTTCATACATTTCAAGCAGCATATCGGGCTCAAAGAAATCGTCTGCGTCAAGAAAAGCAAGATATTCGCCGACGGCGTTTTTCATTCCGTTGTTTCTTGCCGCTCCCGCGTATGAATTGCTTTGGGTAATCAGCTTAACACGGTTATCTCCCGCCGCAAATTCCTTTATTATTTCAACCGAAGAATCGGAGGAGCCGTCGTCAACACAGATAACCTCAATGCTGCCGAGAGTCTGATTAAGAATACTGTTTAGGCACTGCCTTATATGCCTTTCGGCATTATATACGGGAATTATAACAGACACCTTTACAACACAATTATCTTTCATCATTTTTTACATCCTTTAAAATAAAAAATTTCGGAAAATCGTCATATAACGCATAATTAAGTGTTATTATAATACTTCAACAACAACGTGTCAATTACGGAATAAATATGGTAATTTGCTTAAAAAAGTTGACAAAACATTAAGGTAAATGTTACTATGAATTCATAAAATCAAAAAGGAGATGCTGTATTCATTATGAAGAAAAAGATTTTAAGTATTTTGCTTTCAATTATAATGGTTATCGGCATTGTGCCGTCGTTTTCAATAACGGCGTTCGCCGCCGATTACGCAACAGAGCTAAGGAGCAAGGGATTTCCTGAATCATATATTCCCGACCTTGTTCAGCTTCACAACAAATATCCTAAATGGAAATTTGAAGCGCTGGACACGGGAGTAAATTGGAGCACAGCGGTTGCAAACGAGAGAACACCTCACTGGCAGCAAAACATCCAAATGACGTCGTCTAACGCGTCAAGAAACTTTTACTGCAAATGCGCGGACTGCTACAAATACGGAAAATATGTTATCCGCGAGGGCAGCACATGGGTTGCCGCATCGCAGAGCGCCGTTGAATTCTATCTTGACCCGCGTAATTTCCTTGACGAAACATACATATTTCAATTTGAATCAACGGGCTACAATTCCGCGCACACACAGGCGGGCGTTGAATCTATAATCGCAAACACGTGGATGAAAAACGCAAACATCACATATAAGGATGCGAACGGAAGCAACCACACATATTCTACTCAAACAAAATATTCAAAAGCGATTATGGATGCCGCCAAGGCAAGCGGAATGGGCGCATATTATCTCGCCTCCAAAATCGTTCAGGAGGTTGGCGGAAAAACAAACAGCGCCGGCGGCGCAAGCGGCACATATTCCGACTATCCCGGAATTTACAACTACTATAATATCGGCGCAAACACAGGCGCAAAAGACGGTCTTAGATGGGCGTCCGCAAAGCAGTCGGGTGAATGGGTCACAAACACCACAAACGTTCGTGTAAGGCGCGGTCCGTCTACTTCAACGGCAGAGGTTATTAGAGTTCCCGACTCCGGCACCGCCGTTACATATATATCAACAACGGATATTCAGGCAGACGGATACAGATGGGTAGAAATAAAGGTTTCGGTTGGCGGCACAACCTACACGGGATATATCCGCAGGGATCTTCTTAACCGCAACTATAACAGACCGTGGAGCAACCCTTATCTTTCCATCTACAACGGCGCGTTTTGGATTGCGGATAATTATATAACGCAAAACACGGGCTATCTTCAGAAATTCAATGTTAATCCCGCCTCCGGCTCGAATATGTACGCCCACGAGTATATGGCAAACGTACAGGCGGCGGCATCGGAGGCAAGCAACACTTACAAGGGCTACAAGAATTCCGGCGAGCTTGCAAACGCTAAAACGTTTTACATTCCCGTTTTCGTAAATATGCCCGGCGACGACAGCGTTTCCACATCAATTCCCAAGGTGGAGGGCGTAAGCAGCAACGCTTTCGGCAATTCCGTTGATCTTAGCTGGAAAGCCGTTTCAAACGTAAACGGATATCAAATCCAAGTGCTCGTTAACGGTTTGATTACATCGTCTGTAAATTCCTCAACGGCGTCTGCATTAATCAAACAGCTTGAACCCGGCACCGAATACACATTCAAAATAAGAGCTTATCAATATAAGAATTCAAAATACACTTATTCGGCATACTGGTCAGACCCGTTCACAATTAAAACACCCACCGCAGACGAGGCGTTGGCATCAATGCCGAAGGTGCAGAACGTTAAGCTGACAAACACAACTCCCACAACGGTTGATATCTCATATGACGAGATAAAGGGCGCCTCTCTTTATCAAATCCAGATATCAAAGGATAACGGAAGTTCGTGGAGCGTTGCGATGAACACGGGCTACACGAGCAGAACGCTCACAAACCTTGACCCATCCGTTACCTATCTTGTAAGGGTTGCCGGCGGAATAAAGCAAAACGGAGCGGGCAGATATTCAGCCAACTGGTCCGACACAGGTCATTTCAGCACAAAGCCCGAACAGGTAACAAATTTAAGAACGACCTGGCGCTCCTCTAACGGAGACAGAATCAAGCTCGCTTGGAACGCTCAGCCGAAGGCGGACGGCTACAAGATTTATCAGCTGATCAATTCAAGCTGGAAGGTTATAGACACGGTTAAGGGCGGAGAAAACCGGGAATACATTGTATATAATCTCACCCCAAACAAAAATTATTCGTTCAGAGTCAGAGCCTACAAGGGCGGCGAGGGCAATCTCGGAGGCTACAGCAACACACACGAAACATACACGTTCCCGAATTACAGCTCCACCCTCGGCACACTCGGCATTGTTAAAAACGTTAAGCTAACGAACACAACGCCCACAACGGTTGATATATCATACGACAAGGTTAACGGAGCCCAGCTTTACAAAATCCAGATTTCCGAGGACGGAACCACCTGGAGAGACGCGATGAACACGGGCTACACGAGCAGAACGCTCACAAATCTTGCACCCTCAACCACTTATTATGTGAGAGTTACCGCGGGAATAAAAGCCAACGGCGTTACCCCGATGTACGACACGAAGTGGTCAGACACGGGTCACTTCTACACAAAGCCCGAACAGGTATCAAATTTAAGAACAACCTGGCGCTCCACAAACGGAGACAGAATAAAGCTCGCCTGGAACGCTCAGCCGAAGGCGGACGGCTACAAGATTTATCAGCTTATCAATTCAAGCTGGAAAGTTATAGACACGGTTAAGGGCGGAGAAAACTGGGAATACATAGTATATAATCTCACCCCAAACAAAAATTATTCGTTCAGAGTCAGAGCCTACAAGGGCGGCGAGGGCAATCTCGGAGGCAACAGCAACACCCACGAAACATACACATATCCCGATTACGCGAACGGAGTGCTCGCAAAGCTTACGAAGGTTCAAAACATTAAGCTGACGAACTCAACGTCCACAACGGTTGATATATCCTACGACAAGGTTAACGGAGCCCAGCTTTATAAAATTCAGATTTCCGAGGACGGAATCACCTGGAGAGACGCTATGAACACGGGCTACACGAGCAGAACGCTCACAAATCTTGCACCCTCAACAGGTTATTATGTAAGAGTCGCGGCGGGAATAAAAATCAACGGTGTTACTCCTCTTTACGGCACAAACTGGTCGGAAACGTATCATTTCAATACAAAGCCGACCCAAATTACGGGTCTTAAATTTCTCGCCGGCTCTGCCGACGGCACAAAGCTTGTTCTCACATGGAACGCTCAGCCTAACGCCGACGGCTATGTGATTTACAAAAAGGGCGTTGACCAATGGTGGAAACTGGCAACGGTAAAAGGCAGCAACAACAACACCTATACCGCTGAGGGGCTTACCCCAACTTACCAATACACATATATGGTAAGAGCTTATAAAGGCGGGGAGGGCAATCTCGGAGCCGCCGCGCAGATATCGTTATACGCTTTAAGCAAGCAGCCTAAAATCGAATCGGCGGTTTCAAACGCCTCAAAGCAGATAACCGTTAGATGGAGCGGCGATTTCTGCCACGGATATGAGGTAATGTGGTCCACCTCTCCCGATTTTTCGTCAAACATCAAGTCGGTAGACGTTGGCTCAAGCAGTACCTCGGCAACAATTGCAACGGCACAGAGCAAAATAACATACTATGTAAGAGTGCGCTCCTACTGCACGCGCGCAGGTGAAAGAATATCCGGCGTATGGTCTGAAACTCTTTCTGTTCAAGTAAAATAACGCAATAAATTTGCGCCCGTTTCTTTAAATGAAACGGGCGCTGTTTTTGTTTCGGCGTGTTTCAGACCGCTTTATCGACAGTCTGCCTGCAGACTTCGAGAAACGGAACTGAATTCGCCTTTTGGCAATTTGTAGGCGTACATAGGTACGGTAGAGTTGCCAAAAGGTGAAAACGCCAAAAGTCGCTTGAATTCGATGTTCAAGCGACTTTTCTCAATACAAAAATCTATTTTATAATTAAGAAGTTTTACTGCTTTTTAATATATCAATATTATTACCACTATGACTGTTTTTGTTTCGGCGTGTTTCAGACCGCTTTATCGACAGTCTGAGGGCTGCCTTGGATAAGGCAGCCCGTTTGTTTTGCTTTATTTAAGATTTGATTCAAGCGTTTCAAGCTCTTTGGCAAGCTCTTTCGGAAGTGTGTCGCCGAATTTAGCGTAAAGCTCTTCAACTCCTTTAAGCTCTTCCTTCCACGCTTCTTTGTCAACATCAAGGATTTTTTCAAGGTCGTCGGTTGTCATATCAAGACCGTCGAGATTTATATCATCCGGCTTGGGAAGATAACCGATAGGCGTTTCAACCGCGTCTACCTTGCCCTCGCAGCGGTCTATAATCCAATCGAGAACGCGCATATTGTCGCCGAATCCGGGCCACAGGAAGTTGCCCTCGTCATCTTTACGGAACCAGTTTACATTAAAGATTTTCGGAGCCTTATCGGGATCAAGCGTTTTGCCGATATCAATCCAATGTTTCCAATAATCGCCCATATTGTAGCCGCAGAACGGGAGCATTGCCATGGGATCGCGGCGAACAACTCCAACTGCGCCTGTTGCGGCGGCAGTTGTTTCCGAGCCCATAATTGAACCAACGAACACGCCGTGATTCCAGCTCTTAGACTGGTAAACAAGCGGGGTGAGCTTTGCGCGGCGGCCTCCGAAAACGAACGCGGAAATCGGAACACCCTGAGGATTTTCAAACTCCGGCGAAATGCAGGGGCAATTTACCGCGGGAGCTGTGAATCTTGAATTGGGATGAGCTCCTTTTTCGTTTGATTCGGCGCCGTTCCACGGGTTGCCTTTCCAATCTATGGCGTTTGTGGGCGGATTCTTGTCGAGCCCCTCCCACCATACAGTGTTGTTGTCAAGATTATGGCAAACATTCGTGAATATGGTTCCGCTCATTGTGGATTTAAGAGCGTTCGGGTTTGATTTCATATTTGTGCCGGGAGCAACGCCGAAGAAACCGTTTTCGGGATTAATGGCGTAAAGGCGACCGTCGGAGCCTTTTCTTATCCAAGAAATATCGTCGCCTACGCACCATACCTTATAGCCTTTTTTGAGGTATCCCTCGGGCGGAATAAGCATTGCAAGGTTTGTTTTTCCGCAGGCGCTTGGGAAAGCGGCGCAGATATATTTAACAGTGCCGTCCGGCTTTTGAAGACCGAGAATGAGCATATGCTCTGCCTGCCACATTTCATTTTTTCCGAGATACGACGCAATGCGAAGCGCAAAACATTTTTTGCCCAAAAGAACATTTCCGCCGTAAGCCGAGTTTACGGAGATGATAGTGTTATCCTCTGGGAATTGGCAAATCCATCTCTTTTCGGGGTCTACATTGCATTTGCAGTGCATACCGCGAACCCAGTCGTTTGAATCTCCGAGAGCGTCAAGCACTTTCTTTCCTATTCTTGTCATTATGTTCATATTAAGAACAACGTAAATCGAGTCGGTTATCTCAATGCCTATTTTTGAGAAAGGCGAGCCTACGGGACCCATCGAATAAGGAATGATATACATTGTTCTGCCCTCATATGAGCCTGCCGCAATATCATAGAGCATCTCATATGCTTTATCGGGAGCCATCCAGTGGTTTGTGGGGCCTGCGTCCTTCTCTGTTTTTGAGCAGATGAGGGTTCTGTCCTCAACGCGGGCAACATCGTTTTCCGCCGTTCTGTGAAGATAGCAGTCCGGCAGAAGTTCTTCGTTGAGCTTAATCATTTCTCCCGTTTCAACAGCCTCTTTTTTAAGAGCGTCTATCTGCTCCTTAGAACCGTCTATCCACATAATTTTTGACGGCTTTAAAAGCTCAACCTTTTCATCGAGCCAATCAAGAAGAGATTTATTTTTTGTGAGCGTTGTTTCCATATTTTTTCTCCTTTATACAGAATACAAATTAGATTGGAATTATCCGTTATGCGGCGCGCCCGACAAAAACAGAATCGGATTTTCACCGCATAACAACACATAATGCCGCAAATTCCATCAGTTTTATTATACCAACTTTTACCCAAAATTCAATAGGCATATTGTATAATTTGACTAAAATTTAACAATATCTATTGGCATAGTTGCATAAGCGTTTAAATCGGCGCCGGCGCGCACACCCGCAAGAAATTCATAGTAGCCCTGCGACGCCGCCATTGCCGCATTGTCGCCGCAGTATTTAAGCTCGGGCAGATAGAGCCGCCATTTATGCCTGCGGCAAAGCGCCTTGCTTTCGCTTCTCAAAAGCGAATTTGCCGAAACGCCGCCCGCGAGAACTATTTTTTTATATCCGAAATCCTCCGCCGCCTTTTCAAGATTTGAAAGCAGGCAGGCAACAACGTTTTTTTGAAACGATGCCGCGAGATCGGGAATATTGATTTTTTCTCCCTTTTGTTCGGCATTGTGAACCGCGTTTATAACGGCGGTTTTGAGCCCGCTGAATGAATAATCGTATGGCGCGCCGCTTATTTTGGGGTGCGGAAAAGCATATGCGTCCGCGTTTCCCGACGGGCTTATTTTGTCTATGCTTATTCCTCCCGGATATTCAAGCCCCATAACGCGCCCCGCCTTGTCGAGCGCCTCTCCTGCCGCGTCATCGCGCGTTTTTCCGATAATTTTAAAATCGGTGTAGCCGTTCACCGCAACTATGTGGGAATGACCGCCGCTGACGATAAGGCAGAGAAACGGCGGCTCAATATCCGAGGAAATATAGTTTGACGCAACGTGCGAACGGAGATGATGAACCGGAACAAGCGGTTTTTCGGAAGAAACGGCAAGTCCCTTCGCGAAATTCACACCCACGAGCAGCGAACCGATAAGCCCCGGAGCGAAAGTTACGGCAACAGCGTCTATATCACCAAGAGCGCAGCCCGATTGCGCCAACGCCTCGCTTACAACTCCGCTTATCGCCTCCGCATGGCGGCGCGACGCGATTTCGGGCACCACCCCGCCGTATATTTTATGCTCTTCAAGCGAGGAGGCTACAATGTTTGACTTGACCTTTCTGCCGTTTTCAACCACTGCCGCCGCTGTTTCATCGCACGAAGACTCAATTCCCAAAATATTCATCAATATCCTCCGCCGATTTGACCTGTATTATCTCTTTATTATACTTTGCGGCTATTTCCTCCAGCATTTTCTGAGCGTCGCTGTTCGGAGCAATCTCGCCGATCTCATAACAGCCGCCGTCATAATACAGAATATACGCATTTTCATAATTTATAAACTCGTTTTCATCGTTGTAATAGCCCTGCGCCCTGCAAATCTGCAAATCCGAATACGGCACCTCGTAAAACAGCCCGTTTGATAAATAAATTGCGTTGCTGCCCGACAATTTCACATAATCATCATAAAAGCCTATGTCGCTCAGCGAAAAAAGAATAAGCACGATTGTGATTACAGCGGTCGCCGTGCCTAAAAAAGCTTTATTGAGCTTTCCGAGCTTGCCGCTCCTTTCGGAATTGTCTTTTTTAAACTTCGCGGAGGCTCTGTTTTTATATTCATCGGGAACAACGCGGGCTGCGATTTTGTTTCCGAATGTAAAAATGATTCCTGTTGTGAGCACGAAGGCTGTAAGAAGGCAAAGTCCTATTCTGCTCAACGGCAGTTCAATCGGCACGCCGAAAATATCCCATTGCTCGGATAATAAAGCTGCGCCTCTGAATAGAACGGCGTGAATTCCGAACGACAGAGCGAAAACCAGCGCCGCTGACAGAACAAAAATCAAAGCATATACCTTTCTTTTGCCGCTCTTGTAGAGCTTTTCAAAATCCGATTTATCGGAAAGAGATTTTCTCGTTACCGTTTTTCCGCTTTCGAGATAATTTAAAAGTCGCTTTTCATATATAAGACCGAGCTTGCCCTTTGCGTTCTTTTTTCTCAGCTTTTTAAGCGTTTTCTCTGTTATCTGCGCGTCCGCCGCGGAATAAAAAATGTGGTTAATCGGGAAAAAACATATTTCGTGCCCGTCTTCATCCTCTTTCCATTCACTCCCGCCGTAGGCGTTTTCCATATCTGTTTCATAATTCTTTTCGAGAACAGGGAGATACTCGTCTGTCTGCGCCTTTTCAAGATAATACGAATATCTTTCCGTCGCGTTCAAAATATCATTGAGCGCGCTTTTTACTTCATCGGCGGACAGCAGATCCTCATAAAAATAGAGGTTGAAATCGTCTATATCAAACAGATTGAAAATATCATAAAACGAATATATGTATTCCGATTTGTCAAAGGAAAAAACAACGTCTATCACATTCTCGCTTAACAGCATAAACGGATAATAATAAATCCTCTGCTCAAACGAGCCGTAATCAAGAATTGCGGAAAAGCGCATATTATCGCCGTCCGTTTCCTCTTTGAATGCAAGATTTCTGATTTGATTGCTTTTTGAATCATATTCGTTTAGGCAATCCTTTAGGGCATTTATGAATTTTGTTTCATCTTCTGTCTTTTTTCTCTCTTTTTTCTTCTTTTTCATTCTTTTCATCTCTTTTCATTTCTTTTCATAAGAACAGCGTCCTCGGTGGGGTTGCTGTAATAACTTTTACGGATTCCCGTATCTTTAAATCCAAGCGATTCATACAGTTTGATTGCCGCTGTGTTGCTCTCGCGAACGTCAAGATAAACGCAATCGGCGCCGTTTGCCTTAAAGCTCTCGGAAAGCAGAGCGCGGGCGGCGCCGCGGCGTCTGTATTCAGGCAGAACGGCAACACGCACGATATCGGCTTCGCCGCAAACCGCATAAAGCCCCGCATAGCCTATTGCCCTTCCGTTCTCAACCGCAACATAAAAGTGCGAGCAGTCGTTTTTAAGCTCTGCCTCAAGTGCGATTTCACTCCAGGGATTTGAAAAGCAAACCTTTTCTATGGCGGCAACATCTTTAACATATTCACTTGAAAAATCCTTAATTTCCATAACCAAAATCTATCAGTGGGCTTCAAACCACGTTTTTCCTGTTTTTCCGTCCGCGAGCAGCTTTACTTTCATTTTGCAGGCGTTTTCCATTTCTTCGGTCACTATTTCAAGAGCTTTTTGTGCCTCGTTTTCCGGCGCCTCAACGATAAGCTCGTCATGAACCTGAAGTATAAGGCGAGCCTTCAAACCCTCTGAGGCAAGGCGCCTGTCAACCTTAATCATAGCAATCTTTATAATATCGGCGGCCGTGCCCTGAATGGGCATATTTCTGGCAACCCTTTCGCCGAAAGCGCGCAAAACGCGGTTGCTGGACGTAAGCTCCGGCAGATATCGGCGGCGCTTAAACAGCGTTTGCGAATAACCTCTGTCCTTTGCGGTATCGATCATTTTGTTCATATAGGCGGCAACGCCGTTGAAATGGCTTAAATATCCGTCTATATATTCCTTTGCCTCTCGTGTTGAAACTCCTATATCCTTTGCAAGGCTGAACGCACCGATACCGTAAACTATTCCGAAATTAACCGCTTTTGCCCTTGAACGGAGCATTGGCGTGATGAGCTCGGCGGGAAGTCCGAAAACCTGCGCCGCCGTTGTGCGGTGAATATCCTCGCCGCTGTTGAAAGCGTTTATCATATTTTCATCGTTTGCGAGATCCGCGAGCACTCGCAGCTCTATCTGACTGTAATCGGCGTCTATAAGAACGTTTCCGCTGCCCGCAATAAAGAATTTTCTCATTTCTCTGCCGAGCTGAGTGCGTATCGGGATATTCTGCAAGTTGGGTTCAAGAGAAGAAATTCTGCCCGTTCGCGTTTCAACCTGATTAAAGGAGGTGTGGATCCTGCCGTCCTCCGCTATAACTTTTATAAGCCCGTCGCAATAAGTTGATTTCAGCTTTGAAAGACTTCTGTATTCCAAAATGAGAGATACGATCGGATAATCGGGCGCAAGCTCCTCAAGAACCTCGGCATTCGTTGAATAGCCTCTTTTTGACTTCTTTTTGCTCGGAATTCCCATTTCCTCAAACAGAATTTCTCCAAGCTGCTTTGGCGAATTAATATTGAATTCGTGCCCCGCATATTCATAAATTTTGCCTGTTAGCTCCTTTATTCGCGCGCTGAGCATATTTCCGAAATCTTCTATGCCCTTTTTGTCAACCGCAAAGCCGATCATTTCCATTTTGCCGAGCACCGCCGCAAGAGGCAATTCTATCTCTTTTAAAAGCTCCGTTTGCTCCGCCTCTTCAAGCAGAGCGTCTGTTTTTTCAAAAAGCGGTTTTAAAACCGCCGCGAACGAAACGCTTTGTTCGCTTAAACCCGTTTCGTTTTCGTATTCGGGCAAGGTTATGCCGTATTCAAGGCAAAGATGCTCTATCGAATAATTTGTATCGGACGGGCGCAGCAGATAAGCAGAAAGCAGCAAATCGCCGCACACATTCGCGCACTCTGTGTTCAGCCTTTCGGCAAGCCGATGCAGTTCCTTTGTGTTGTAGCTGTATTTTTTGCATTTGCTCTCGAAAAATTTAACCGTAAACGCCTTAAATTCATCGCTGTAAGACGGCATAATCACTATTTCATCGCCGAAAGCGAAATATAAATCCTCAACGCTGCCGTCTATGCACACGGGATAAAAAAACGCGTCGTCATCGCCTATTTTTTTCAGCAGCTCATCGGCGTTTGTGCATATTGATTTCGTTAGCTTTCGTTCCACGGCGTTATGCTCGGGTTCCGCCTTTGCGTCGTTTCTGTTCAGTCCGAATTTATCTATAAGACTGAAAAGCTCCAGCCTTGCGAATTCAGACGCGGCGCGCGCCTTATCGCCCTCGTTCGGAATATATGAGGCAAGATTCGTATCTATCGGCGCGTCTGTGCGGATAGTGCCCAATTCCAGAGAAAGATAAGCCTTTTCCTTATCCCTGCCCAGCTTTTCACGAACGCCGTTTTTAATGTCGATTTCGTTTAAATTATCATAAATATAATCTATCGAATTAAATCTCTGTATTAAATCGAGAGCCGTTTTCGCGCCCACTCCCGCAACGCCGGGAATATTATCGCTTGAATCGCCCTGCAACGCCTTTACCTGTATCAGCGCCTGAGGAGTGATTCCGTATTCGTTCTTTATTGCCGTTTCGTCGTAAATATCGGTAACAGCCTGTCCCGCTTTTGTTCTTGCAAGCATCACCGTAACGCCGCCGCCCGCAAGCTGAAGAGAATCCCTGTCGCCCGTGGCGATATAGCATACATCCTGCCCTTTGCGGCAGACTTCGGCAAGAGTGCCTAAAATATCGTCTGCCTCCCAGCCCTCGCACTCAACTGTTTTGTATCCCAGCAGATTTAAAAGATTTTTGAGCACGGGAATCTGCTGCCTCAGCTCATCCGGCATTGCGTGGCGACCCGCCTTATATTCTTCATACATCTTGTGGCGGAAGGTCGGCGCGTGAACGTCAAACGCAATTGCAACCGCGTCGGGTTTGCAGTTTTCTCTCAGCTTTAAAAGAATATTGAGAAAACCGTAAATCGCATTTGTGTAATATCCGCTTTTTGTGGACAGCAGCTTTATGCCGTAAAATGCGCGGTTTACAATACTGTTTCCGTCTATAACAAGCAATCTCATTTTTTAACCTCTTCAACAATAAAAAATAACACATTGCGCCCGCTTTTTTTGATAAGGCGCGATATTTTTTGTTCGGTTATATTTTATCACATATTATAAAGAAATTAAATAAAAAAAAGATAAAAATATACCGCGGAATAAACCGCGGCATATTTTAAATTATAATATTATTATCCTCTAACAAGATTCTTTGTTTCAAGCAGATATTGGTCGCTTGCGGGAGCGTGAAGCTTGAATACTACGTCAAGCGACGCACTCTTATCCTTGATTGCAAGAATATTCGCGTGCTGAACGTCGATATGAACAAGCAGCGTGTAATCCGCCTCAATGATTTCACCCGAATTGGTGTCTATCTTAACAACGCCGGTGCCTCCGTCGTAATTAACAACGAAGTTTTCATCTATGGTGCCGCCGGAGAACGAAAGAACGCTGATTGATTCAACAGTTGAAGTGATATCGCCGAGCGTGTTGAAAAATCTTCCCTGCGAATCCTTACCGGGCATTGAAAGTATAGTGCTCTTAGGCTGAAGTGTAAGCGTTATCGTTCCGTCGCCGTTATCAACAACGTTGCACGCCGCAATATCGTCTACCAAAAGCGGAGTTGTTTTGAAATCAACCGTTCCGTCGGCAGTCTTATCAAGATCGGGATTTCTGTTTGTGCTGGGCGGAAGTCCGTTTACTCCGCCTTGGAACATTTCATCAAGAAGTGTTGGAACAAGATTATCAATCAATGAGTTCTGCTTGCCCTCGATAAGCACATTCTCTACCGTGAGAGCCTCCTCGCATACCATTTTATAGTATGTTGCCGGGCTGCCGTTTTCGGTATAAGACGCAGTGAGCGATTTTGTTTTGTTTAACGCCTCTATGTAGTAATTGATAACATCTTCCTGTGTGTCGAAATTAATTCCGCCGTAGGTGCCTGCCGCAAACGGTTCGATGGTTACGGTTGAAGCGGCGCCGCCTTCTCCTTCCACAGGCTGAGCCTCGCTGTTGCCCTTGTATAAGGTTACTACAAGAATAAGAGCGATAAATGTTAAAACAAGAATCACCGCGAGTATCTTATTCACCGTATCAAGCTTTGACTTTGCTTTGTAATTCATAGGTGTTTACCCCCTCGTTTTATGGTCCGCAGGAGCCTAAGGCGAAATTTTTGCGTGCCGTAACAAGCCTCCGACAGACTTACATCTATAATAATAAACTATTTTAAAAATTTTTTCAACATTTTTTATATATTTTGTCTGTAAAAATAAGTCATTTTGTTATTTTTTACACTCAGATTGATGTTTTTTGACGTTCGGAGAGGGTTTTTAACGCTTATTTATAAAAGAAAATGCGCGGGCGTCGGGCAATGCCGACCCCCGCGCTCCGCCTTTATTCGATGATAAGCCGAATTTAAGCGCTTATTTTTTAACTATGCCTTCAAGACCCGACGCAAGACCGGCGAGCGACTGAATCTCGCTGGGTATAATAATCTTGGTGGCTTGACCGTCCGCCGCTTTTTCAAACGCCTCAAGCGCCTTGATTTTAACAACGGGTTCGCTCGGATCCGCCTCTTTAATCATTTTTATACCGTCTGCCTCAGCCTGCTTGATTTTAAGAATTGCCTGAGCCTCACCGTCCGCCTCGCGGATTTTTTGCTCGCGAACAGCGTCCGCGCGAAGAATCGCGGACTGTTTTTCCGCCTCTGCCTCAAGAATTTTAGATTCCTTAAAGCCTTCCGCCTCAAGTATGCGGCTCTGCTTTTCGCCCTCTGCGCGCAGGATCGCCTCACGGCGCTCGCGCTCCGCTTTCATCTGCTTTTCCATTGAATCCTGAATTTCCTTGGGCGGCAGAATGTTTTTAAGCTCAACGCGGTTTACCTTGATTCCCCACGGATCTGTTGCCTCGTCAAGAATAGAGCGGATTTTTGTGTTTATGGTATCTCTCGATGTCAGCGTTGCGTCAAGCTCAAGCTCACCGATTATGTTTCTCAGCGTTGTTGCCGTAAGATTTTCTATTGCGGCAAGCGGCGCCTCAACCCCGTAGCAATAGAGCTTTGGATCGGTTATCTGGAAAAACACAACGGTATCTATCTTCATAGTAACGTTATCCTTTGTGATAACCGCCTGCGGGGCAAAATCAACAACCTGCTCCTTGAGCGATACAACCTTTGCTATTCTCTCCAAAAACGGGATTTTAACGCGCAATCCTGTTTCCCACGTTGTTGAATATTTGCCGAGTCTTTCGATAACATATGCCTTTGACTGGGCAACAACCTTTATATTTGCGAGAATAAATATAACAAATATTACAAAAACAACGGCAATAACAATAAATAATTTCATGGCTTTCTCCTTTTACTAATCATTTTGTTCGGCTGCCGAAACAATCAGCTTAACGCCTTCTATTTTTAAAACTTCAACCTTTGTGCCCGCGGCGATATCAACTCCGCTTTCACTTCTTGCCGACCAAATCTGATTATCAACCTTAACCTGACCTTTGGCATTAATATTTGAGATATCGTCAGTAACTATTCCGATTTTTCCCACATAGCGGTCGGCGTTTGTTTTGATATGCTCTTTTTTGATGATTTTTCCCGCAAAGGGAAAGATAACAGCGATGGAAACCGTGGATACAGCGGCAAACACAACAAGTTGAATAACAACATTATCGGTAAAAATACTTGTTATAAGCGCCGCAAAACCGCCGAGCGCAAACCATATGGAAAGCAGCTGTGCGCTTATAGCCTCTATAACCACCGCCACGGCGATAACGGCAATCCATATCCAGATCATTTCACAACCTCCTTTTTATTAATCATTAAGGGCGCAATTTGTTTTTTTGTTCTAAAAAAGACCCATATACAGGCGCCTGCATATGAGTCTCATTCATTAAAACCTTGCCGGAGGCTTATCCTCGGTTGACGACATAGGTTCACAATTTTATTTGTGGAATTACTCCCTCAATGTTGGGCATATTATACCACAAATTTACAAAAAAGTCAATACAAACCCGTATCAATTGCAACATATTGCATTTTTCGACTTTAACAAAGTTGACAAATTTAATCATCGCCGTATAATAATTAGGTATATAATGTGATAAAATAATTATTCCGAATTTAGGTTTTCGTTATGAGAAAAAAAGAAAAAAGCACTCTCAGAAAAATTGAATACCGTAAAAAAGAAAGCTTTTATCTTATCATTCGAGGTATCGAGGCGGGAATTGCGGCGGGCTTAGCATCTGTTTTATACCGCCTGCTGCTCTCAAACGCGGAAACGGCGCTCGGCAAAATCATTGAATTCGTTAAGGGCAGCCCTGTCAAAATTGCCGTATGGTTCTGCGCGCTTGCCGCAATGGGCGCTCTCGTTTCGTTTATAGTTAAGCTGGAGCCTATGTCCTCAGGTTCGGGGATCCCTCAAATTGCCGGAGAGATAAAGGGCTATTTTTCTCCAAGCTGGTGGCGCGTTATCATTGCAAAGCTTGCCGGCGGAACAATCTCTGTTTTTTGCGGGCTCTCGCTCGGAAGAGAAGGTCCGAGCATTCAGCTTGGCGGAATGGCGGCAAAGGGCGTTGCCCGCCTCACTAAAGCAGACAAAACAACGCAGCTCCGTATGATAAGCAGCGGCGGCGGCGCCGGACTTGCCGCGGCGTTCAACGCGCCTATTGCCGGCATTATGTTTGTGCTCGAAGAGCTTCAGCACACTTTTGACAAGGCAATTCTCTGCATGGGTATCGTTGCGGCGGTAACGGCCGACTTCATCTCTAAAGTGTTTTTCGGACAAAACACGATTTTTAATTACGAAACCGCCAATATCCCGCTGCGCCACTATTGGCTGCTGATCATTCTCGGTCTTCTTCTCGGTGTTCTCGGCGCAGGCTACAATATTATTATGAACGCCGGTCAGGATTTATTCAAAAAATTCGCAGGGATTCCGAGCTATGTAAAATTTGCCGCGGTTTTCATTATCAGCGGAGCGGTTTCGTTTTATATTCCCGAGGTGCTCGGCGGAGGGCACAACATGGTTGAACTGCTTATGAATGAACACCCCGGAATTTCAACGCTCTTGTTTTTACTTATCGCAAAATTTGTTTTCAGCGTTATCAGCTTCGGCTCAGGAGCGCCCGGCGGCATCTTTTTCCCAATGCTGATTCTCGGAACGTATATCGGCGCGATTTTCGGTGATATATCAATAAATTTGCTGGGTCTTGACCCCGATATGTGGCAGGAATTTGCCGTTGCCGCAATGGCGGGGCTCTTTGCCTCAATTGTGCGCGCTCCGATTACGGGCATAATTCTTGTTTTTGAAATGACAGGCAGTATAGACAATCTTTTGCCGCTCGCGGTTGTTAGCCTAATATCTTACGCCACGGCGAACCTTATCGGCACGGCTCCGATTTACACATCGCTGCTTGAAAAAATCATAAGCAAAAAGGGAACGCCCGCGCCCACGTCGGGAGGAGAAAAGGTTTTGCAAACATTTATTATTCCGACAGGCAGCCCGATAAGCGGAAAAACGATTTCAGACACCGACTGGGGCAAGCACTGCCTTATCGTTTCGGTTGAACGGGGAGAAACCTCTATAACGCCCAAGGGCGATACCGTGCTTCTTGACGGAGACGCTCTTGTTTTTCTTGTAAGCCAGCGCCGCTTTGCGAGAGACAGAGGGCGAATAGAAAGGCTGATAAACGGCGAATAGCCGTTTGATCGTTTAACTGCCGCACATATTTTATCAGCCGTCCGAACGCTGACATTCGGACGGCTGATTTTTTCATTGATTCAAATTTAAAAGTTATCAAGCAGGGTTTTATAAAATTCGCAGTAATCCGTGCGACCCTCCGCGGTAAACGCCATTGCCTCTCTGGGGTGGCGGTTCAACTGACCAGTGAGCAAATACTGAATATCGTAGCCCCAAACAATACCGCTCTTTTTAAGAGGCAGCATATACTTTTCAATAAACGTCAGCAGGCTGTAAAGATTATATTTGGGGTTTTTGAGAAATCCCAAAAGCAGCTCCATAGCGCAGTTGCCGGCTCCTCTGCCCATTCCGGACGCCGTTGCGTCAAGATATGAAACGCCGTAAGACATTGTTTCTATCGTGTTGGCAAACGCGAGATTTTGGTTGTTGTGCGCGTGAAAACCGATTGCCTTGCCGTATTTTTCACCGATTTCAAGATATTTCTTGGCAAGATTGGCCGCGTTTTCCGGGTAGAGCGAGCCGTATGAATCAACAAGATAAATTATATCAACGCTGCTGTTTCCGAGCATTTCGAGCGCCTCGTCTATCTGGTCGGTGTTTGCCTGACTTATAGCCATAATATTGCACGATGTTTCGTAGCCGAGATTATGAAAATACTCAACCATTTCAATTGCAGCGGGAATCTGATGAATATAGCAGGCAACACGAACCAAATCAATAACGGATTCGGATTTCGGAATAAAATCTTCTTTGAAATCGCATCTGCCAACATCCGCCATAACCGATATTTTCATATCCGATACGTTTTCGCCTACTATTTTTCTTATATCTGCCTCATCGCAGAATTTCCACTTTCCGAATTTTGATGGGTCAAAAAGATTTTTTGAGGCTCGGTAGCCGAATTCCATATAGTCAACGCCGCTCTTTACATTCGTTTTGTAAAGTTCGGTAACAAATTCATCTGTAAATTCAAAATTATTGCACAGCCCGCCGTCTCTTATCGTTGCATCTAACACCTTAACGTCTGTGCGCACCGTCATTAAATTGCCCTTTCTTGGTGCCATGGTAACACATCTCCTTTTGCTTTAGCGCTTTAAAGCCCCATCGCTTTAAAGCGGATTAGTGCATATTATATCAAACGCAAATTCATTTGTCAATATTCAAAATAATAAAAATCAGCAGATAAAATCAATTAAACGGTCTTTTTAACATAATTCAGTTTCCGTGATAAACCATATTACCAAAAGAATATAACCGCATATCTCAATCGAAACAGCCACAGAAAAAGCGCAGATGATTTTCTGAATATCTTCTGCGCTTTATTAATTATTTCAGCTATTTTTAAGAAAATTGTAGCCCTCAAAAAACGTTATCGCTTTTGCGTTTGCGGCGGTGATTGCGGAATATTTTGCAGCGGTTGCGGAATTTTGCTCAATGTTAGACAATTGACTGAGCATCTTTTTATTATGCCTTTCCATTGCCTCTAACCTTGTGTTTGCAACGTATTGCTGAAGCAGCATTTCCGATTGCTGCTCGATTATTCTGTTGACGCTGACGTTTATTTTGTTGACATTATAATTCAAAAACGCTGATTCCAACGATTGCTGCGATGTGCTCATATAGTCGTATAAATAGCAAATTCCGTTCACATTTCGATATTGCCGAGGAATAATATTGATAGAATATATCTCGGGTAAAAGCGTATTCACCTCTTTGAGCTTTGAGATTGATTCATTTATTTCGCCCTGCAATTTTTGTATTTCCTGTTTTTCCCTTTCCACTCTTTCATTATCCTCTGCTACCATTCTGTTATATTTTACCGTTTTTGAACTTGCGGATAGAAACAAAATCAAAAAACTTACTACAGCGATTACAATAATTGAAATTACGGAAATTTTTATATAGATTTCATATTGAGGATACACGGGATTGTGATTTCTATCGAATAAATACGGAAAAAAGATTGTTTCACTGAGAAAATATGATACGGCTGAAAAAAATATTGTTAAAATAACAGGCAGAACTATGGCAAGAATATAACTTGGTTTTTGAAAAATTCGGTGATACCCAAGCATTTTTATTTTGTAGTTATTTTGATTTAATTTTTCAATAAGCTTAACTTTGGCAATTTCAAGCGCTCGCACATCTGAGAGATGCATCACCAATGTGTCTCTGTTTATCTCATCCATAATAGTTTTCTCCTGTCAGATTGCTGCCGCACTGCGGGCAAAACTCGTCTTTTTCTGAAATTTCCGCTCCGCATATTTTGCAATGGTTTTTATCATCTTCGCTGTTATATATTTGAGATCCAACTTTGTTATCTAACGATTCCTTTGGGTTTGGACCGTATTTGTTGCTTCCCGCACAACTGTCCTTTGTGCAATACACTAATAAAAATATAAAACCAATGTATGGTATATAATTCAGAAGACAATATAAACCTGATTTGCCGATATCGTGAAATCTGCGTACTAACAGAGAAATTTCAGATAGATTTATAATTAAACTCAGTAAAATAAGAAAACCGGCAATTATATCCATTTCGACGGCAAGCATTGAGGATAATCCTATTACTAATGAGATTACGTAATTTAAAATATATACCTGCCAGAAATCAGAGCGCCTTGTTCTTCCGCTGAAATTAAAAATATTCTTTAAATACAAAATATACGATTGTCCTAAATTGTTTTTCAAAGTGTTCTCCTTCTTTCACTATCTAATGTTTTCATTATATAATGTATTCGTCTATATGTCAACATAAAAAATAATATATTATCTAATTAAAACATTAGATAATGAGGTGACAAAAGTGATAAAACTTCGCGTGTTGGATATATTGAAACAAAAAAATAAAACAAAATATTGGCTATATAAGCAACTGGGAATGAGTTATCAAAATTTTAATAAAATGGTAAACAACGAAACAAAATCAATTAAATATGAAAATATTGAAATTATGTGCAATTTATTTGAATGCACTCCAAACGATTTATTTGAAATAACGGACGAATAAAAAGAATTCGGCGCTCGGAAAAATGAGCGTCGAATTGGTGTTTTTGAACACTATTATTAAAAAAGAGCCGGAGAAAATCTCTCCGACTCTTTTTTTGTGAATATTCTTTTTGCGTTAAGGTAATTTAAGTTTACTTGTTTTTGAACCGCTTTAAAGAATAACTCTAACTCTTATTACGCCGTTTATCTTTTTGATATCTTCAACAACTCCCGATGAAACAGCGGTATCTGTATCTATAATGCTATATGCAATATCGCCGCGGTTTTTATCCGCAAAATTCGCAATATTAACGCCGTCTTTGCTGATAGTGTCCGTTATTGTTGCAATCATATTCGGCTGGTTTTTATGAATAACCGTTATTCTTGCCACCCCGTTTCTCTCAGCTGAAACAGCGGGCAGGTTAACAGAGTTCTTTATATTTCCGTTTTCAAGGAAATCAATAAGCTCCAAAGCGCCCATAGACGCGCAGTTTTCTTCGCTTTCCGGCGTTGAAGCGCCGAGGTGGGGCAGAGCGATAACTCCGTCTATATCAATAAGATCGGCAGACGGGAAATCGGTTACATACGCCGCCATTTTGCCGTTATCAAGCGCGTCAACTATATCAGCGCTGTTTGCGAGATCGCCGCGGGCAAAATTGAGAATCCTTACAGTGTTTTTCATCTTATTGATATTTGCGGCGCAAATCATCTCTTTTGTGTCTGCGGTAAGGGGAACATGAACCGTGATATAATCTGCCGCAGGAAAAATTTCATCAAGATTATTATTTACCTTAACCTCTTTTTTGAGCGCCTGAGCCGCCTCGTCCGAAAGAAACGGATCGTAGCCAACAACATCCATACCGAGATCCACGGCGGCATTTGCCACAAGACGTCCGATTGCTCCAAGACCTATAACGGCAAGGGTTTTGCCCTTGATTTCGGGGCCTGCAAACGCAGACTTGCCCTTTTCAACGCTTTTGCTTACATTTTCATCGTTCTTAATCGTTTTGCACCATTCAACAGCCTTTGTGATTTTGCGGCTTGAAAGAAGCAGACCGCAGATAACAAGCTCTTTAACGGCATTTGCGTTTGCGCCGGGAGTGTTGAACACAACTATGCCCTGCTCGGTGCAATCGGCAACGGGTATATTGTTTACTCCGGCTCCCGCCCTTGCGATTGCAAGCAGGTCTTTCGGCATATCCATATCGTGCATAGATGCGGAACGAACCATTATTGCGTCCGGGTTTTCAATATTGTCGCCATATGTGTATTTTGAGGAATCAAATTTTGATAGACCTACAGAAGAAATTTTGTTCAGCGTTTTTACATTAAACATTACGCGTTTTCCTCCTCAAACTTTTTCATAAATTCAACAAGTTTTTCAACGCCCTCAATCGGCATTGCGTTATAAATAGAGGCTCTCATTCCGCCCACGGTTCTGTGGCCTTTAAGATTAACAAAGCCCGCCGCGGTTGCCTCTTTTATGAACTTGGCGTTCAGCTCGTCGCTTTCCGTTACAAACGGAACATTCATCAGAGAACGATCCTCGGGAACCACGGTGCCTTTGAACATTTTGCTTTCATCAAGAAAATCATAAAGAATTTTTGCCTTTTTCTCGTTGTGAGCCTTTAGCCCCTCAAGACCTCCGAACGTTTCCTTTATCCATTCGAGCACCAGTTTACAGATATATATAGTCCAGCAGGGAGGAGTGTTATAAAGCGAATCGGCGTCTGCCTGAACTTTGTAGTTCATCATAACGGGGCAGATATCGCGGGCGTTTCCGAGAAGATCTTCGCGAATGATCGCAACAACAAGTCCCGCCGGAGCAACATTCTTCTGTGCGCCGAAATAAACCATGCCGAATTTTGAGATATCAAGAGGCTCCGACAGAGCGCATGATGAAATATCGGCAATCAAAGTTTTATCGCCCACGGGGGGAAGCTCCTTATAAACCGTGCCGTAAATCGTGTTGTTCATACAGATATAAACATAGTCTGCGTCGTCTCTGAAATCTTCGGGCTTTGTTTTGGGAATATAGCTGAACGTTTTATCAGCCGATGATGCCGCCGCCTTAACGTCTCCGTATTTCTGAGCCTCCTGAAAGGCTTTTTTTGCCCATTGACCCGTGATAATATAATCGGCCTTGCCGGTGCCGTTCATAAAGTTGAGCGGAATTGCCGAAAACTGCGCCGACGCGCCGCCCTGAAGGAATAAAACCTTGTAGTTATCGGGAATTTCGTAAAGCTCCCTCATAAGAGCCTCCGCCTCTTTGATAATATCGTCAAAAACCTTTGAGCGGTGGCTCATCTCCATAACCGACTGCCCCGAACCCTTGTAATCAAGGATCTCCGCTCCTGCCTTTTCAAGAACAGATACGGGAAGGGTTGAGGGTCCCGCACTGAAATTATAAACGCGTGCCATAAATATATCCTCTCTTTCATAAATATTATACAGTATTATTTTATTTGGGCAGGTAAAATGCGAAACGGCTTAACCTGCTTATTCATCATTTTTTCCTTTGCCCAAGCACAAAACTATTATAAAGATGTTTAATGTTTTGTCAATATCCAACGCTCAACTTTGTTTAAAATAACGATACTTTGATAATTATTTAACAATGTTGTTCATAAAACACACTCATAATCGCTCAAAAAAGGCATTAAGAAAGCCTTTTCACAAAAAAATTTTGTGTAAAAAGAAAACCCGCCGTTTTAAACAACGGAGGGTAAAACGAAATCGGTCTGAATCCGCGAATTCGCGAAGTTAAACCTATTTTTGTTTGACTTTAGCCTTGAAATATCCCGCAAAAGGATTCCGCTTGTTTTCACTGCTGGGAAAGCTGGCTCTGAAACGGCGTTTTTTTCTGCTTTTTCGGCTTGTATGGAGGCGGATTTTTCAATTTTCTTGTCCACTTGTTGTTTTTCGCGGTCAGCTTATTGATTTCATGAATCGGGCCCGCCATATAATCGGTCATATATTTGTCCGCAATCTCCATCATCTTGGGATCGTTTTTCATTTCGCCGAGAATTGAAACGCCTATTATATCCTGAACCTCATTTGTGCCGTCTTCATAAACCTCGCCGAGCATTTTAAACAGCTTTTTCTGCTCCGCCGCCGTTCCGTTTTTAATAACGTCAAGCACTCTCGGAGTGCCGATTTCAGCAAAAAACGTTTCCGGCATAAACTCTCCGTAGTCAACTATATTCTTCTTTATGGCGTCTTTTAAATCGGGGAAAAGAACGCCGAAACGGTTCGCGAGCGAGCCTGTGTCATAGCTGATAATTCCGCCCTTTGCCTTGCCTCTTGAAACGCTCTTGGGCATTTTCACCTTATCAAGATCCACCTTTTTCCTTGAGGCAAAAAGAGAGCGAAGCTCGTCTGCGATCTCGTTTGATACCGATTTACATTCCTTTTCGTCCGCTTTGTCTGCCTCAAAAAGAGTTTTGGAAATTGTTTCAAACTTAGTTTCGTCGCCATTGTCCTCATAGGCACATTCAAACGACAATATTTGCGTTTCTCCGTCGTAAAGGAGGCGGTAAAGCCCCTTGTTTCCCTTAAAGGCAAGCATATCGTCCTGCCCTTTCAGCTTTGAAAATCCAAGCTCCTTATTAGTGTTTTCAAGATGCTTTTCAACCAGTGCAAAGGCGTCCTTTAACTCCATAAACAACTCTCCCGTAAAAAATTTTACCGTTTTTCGTTCAATATTATATCACCGCGATATTGATTTGTCACTACATATTTTTTAAAATATAGCTCGTATTTGTATTGAATTGATAATTTTAATATGATAAAATAATATGAATATTTATGAGGTGCACCGATTAATGAACAAAAAAACAATCGCAATTCTTTTCGGCGGCGCGTCGTCGGAGCACGATATAAGCGCCATATCCGCAAAGGGGATCGTTTCAAATATAAACAGAGATAAATACAATATAGTGCTTATGGGCATAACCAAAAACGGCGAATGGTATCTCTTTAACGATGATATTTCAATGCTTCCCGAAGATAAATGGCTCGGTTCAAAAAGTCTTAAAAAGGCGTTTATAGCCCCTGATTCCTCGATTCACGGAATAGTTACCGATACAGGCGAACGGATTTATCTTGACGCCGTATTCCCCGTGCTGCACGGTAAAAACGGCGAGGACGGCACGGTGCAGGGTCTTTTGCAGCTTGCGCAAATACCGTTTGTCGGCTGCGACGCAACATCATCGGGAGTCTGCATGGATAAGAGCATTACAAACGCAGTGCTTGACGCGGTTGGAATAAGACAGGCAAAATGGTGTTCTTTTTCAAAATATGACTATATGAAAGACCCCGAATCATGCATAAAAAGCGCGGAAGAAAAACTTGGTTACCCCATATTTGTAAAACCGGCAAACGCGGGCTCTTCGGTGGGAATTTCCAAAGCGGCAGACAGAAAATCGCTTGCCGCGGGAATTGAAACGGCGCTGAGAGAAGACAAAAAATGCGTTCTTGAAGAATTCATAGAGGGCAATGAGGTTGAATGTGCCGTGCTCGGAAACAACGAGCCGATCGCCGCCGAGGTGGGGGAGATCCTTGCCGCCGCGGAATTCTATGATTTTGACGCGAAATACAACAACCCAAAATCGCAGACGCTTATTCCCGCAAGACTTTCTACCGAAAAACGAGAGGAAATAAAGGCGGAGGCTTTAAGGGCATACAAAGCGCTTGGCTGCGAAGGGCTTTCGCGTGTTGATTTCTTTGTGAGAAAGGGCAGCGGCGAAATTTTGCTGAACGAGATAAACACGATTCCCGGTCAGACTCCTATCAGTATGTATCCAAAACTTTTTGAGGCGGTGGGCGTTCCCTACAGCGAACTTATAGATAGGCTTATTGAGCTTGCTCTTGAAAGAGGAGGAATTATCTGATGGATAAAAGACCTATCGGCATATTTGATTCCGGCCTGGGCGGGCTTTCAGCCGTTAAGGCGGTGCTTAAATACCTCCCGGAAGAAGACATCATTTATTTCGGCGACACGCAGCGCGTGCCCTATGGCTCAAGAAGTGAAAAAACGATTGAGGCATACGCGAAAGACGACATTGCGTTTTTGGAGCAGTTTAACTGCAAGCTGATTATGGCGGCGTGCGGAACCGTTTCTTCGGTTGCGGTGAACGCCACCTCGGGCATAAAGGAGCTGTTTGTGGGCGTTGTGAAGCCTGCCGCGGCAGCCGCTGTTAACGCCACAAAAAACAACAAAATAGGCGTTATGGCAACATGGGCAACAATAAACAGCGGAGCCTACACAAAAGAAATAAAGGCTCTTGAGCCAAAAGCCGAGGTTTTCGGTGTTTCGTGCCCCGTGCTTGTAACGCTTGTTGAAAACAACTGGATAGACACAGACGATTATATTTCGCGGGAAATAATAAGGCGCTACATAGATCCTCTGCTGAAAGACGGAGTGGACACTATAATACTTGGCTGCACCCATTTTCCTCATCTCGCGCCCATCATTCAGAGCGTTGCCGGCAGCGGTGTTAAGCTGATAGACAACGGATTTGAGGCAGTTATGCAGGCTAAAAAAATTCTTGAAGAGAGCTCCCTCACTAACGAAAAAGGCCGCAAGGGAACGGCGCAATATTATATTTCGGATAAAACGCAGAACTTTTCCATGATAGCGAAAACTCTGCTTGGCATAGATATATCGGACAAAGTAACATTTAAAGAATTAACGGAAAAGTTTTAGTTATGGACAGAATCGTTTTAAAAATAACAGGAACACAGCAGGCAGGTATGCAAAAAGATAAAACGGAGCTCACAACAATCGGCACTCTGCGCGACGACGGGCTTGCGTATATAGTTAAATACACCGAGGAATGCGAACCGCCTTATTCCCCCGTAGACGTTACGGTGAGAATTCAAAAAGACGAGAGCTTTGTTGAAATGAGGCGTTCCGGCGAACACGGAAGCTGCCTCACAATTGAGAAAGCAAAGAGGAATCTTTGCCATTACGGCACTGAATTCGGCGGGATCCTTATGGGAATTTACGGCAGAGATATAGAGGCCGGAGAGGTTCAGGACGGTTGCGGCAGCTTTACCTTTAGGTATGATATTGATATAAACGGCGCCGTTGCCTCAAAAAACACAGTGAATATGACGTTCAGTAAAAATCAACAGAATTAATTAAGGAAGTATTAGTGTGAAAAATCACACTAATACGATTATAATGCCCTCAAAATTTGCCTATGGCATAATTTTGAGATGGCTAAATTCCCACTATACGCCTTATCCGGCTACGTAGGGCGTATATAGATTTTTATTTTATTTATTTGTAGCCGGAAAGGCTATGGGAATTAAAATGTCTTTATTGGTTAAACAAACACAGCTTGAGTTAAGGGAAAAAATAATCGAGGCTCTCGGAAGAGCCGTTGCAAACGGCGAGCTGCCCGCCGAGCCGCTGCCTGATTTCAACATTGAAAAGCCGGCAAACAGCGCAAACGGCGATTTTTCGGCAAACACGGCGCTTGCGGGCGCGAAGGCTTTTAAGAAGGCTCCCCGAATTATTGCCGAAAGTATTGTTAAAAATATTGATTTGAGGGGCACACTCTTTGAGAGGGTTGAAATTGCCGGCCCCGGCTTTTTAAATTTCTTCCTTTCGCGCCGCTACTATACAGAAATCTTAAAGGACGTTGTTGCCAAGGGCGCCGATTACGGAAAATCGGATTTCGGCGGCGGAAAAAGCGTTGTTGTTGAATTTGTTTCGGCAAACCCAACGGGACCTATGCACATAGGAAACGCACGCGGCGGAGCCATAGGCGACTGCCTCTCTTCCGTTCTTGAATACGCGGGCTATAAAGTTCACCGTGAATTTTACGTTAACGACGCTGGAAATCAGATAGAAAAATTCGCGTCTTCCCTTGAGGCACGGTATTTACAGATTTTTAATGACGGAATTGAAATGCCTGAGGGAGCTTATATGGGTCCCGATATAACGGAGCACGCAAAGGCTTTTGCCGCCGAATTCGGCAGCAGATATGTAAGCGCTCCGTCTGAGGAGAGAAAAAAAGCGCTTGTTGATTACGCGCTGCCCAAAAATATAGAGGGTCTTGAACGCGATTTACTGCAATACAAAATAAAATATGACCGCTGGTTTAAGGAAAGCACACTTCACAAAGACGGCTCGGTAGATAAATTCATCAAAAAGCTCAAAGATTCGGGCGTAACTTATGAACAGGACGGTGCGCTGTGGTTTAAGGCATCGGAATTCGGGAACGACAAGGATATCGTTCTTATCCGTTCAAACGGACTGCCAACCTATATAGTGCCCGATATTGCTTATCACTACAATAAACTTGTAACAAGGGGATTTGACAAGGCGGTGGACGTTTTAGGCGCAGACCACCATGGATATGTGCCGAGAATAAAAGCGGCGCTTACCGCTTTGGGAATAGACGTGTCGCGGCTCGACTGCGTTATAATGCAGATGGTAAATCTTGTGCGCGACGGCGAAACCATAAAGCTTTCAAAGCGTTCGGGAAAGGCAATAACGCTAAACACTCTGCTTGAAGAGGTTCCGATTGACGCGGCAAGATTTTTCTTCAATCTCCGCGAGCCCGATTCGCATTTTGATTTTGACCTTGATTTGGCTGTTCGCGAAACGAGCCAAAATCCCGTTTATTACGTTCAGTATGCGCACGCGCGCATATGCTCTATCCTGAAAAAAGCTCAAAACGAGGGAATCACTTTGCGCACCCCGACCGACGAAGAGCTTGACCGCCTCAATTCTCCGGAGGAAACGGAGCTTATTCGCCATCTTTCAGCGCTTACTGATGAAATAATCACGGCGGCAAAATCATATAATCCCGCGAAAATCACTCATTATGTTATTGAACTTGCAACTCTTTTCCACAAATTTTACAACGCAAGACGCGTTATGGTGGACGATGAGGGGCTTATGCAGGCAAGGCTCTTTCTTTGCGGCGCGGTTAAGAATACTATAAAAAATATCCTTACTATGCTCAAAATAAGCGCGCCGGAGTCAATGTGAGCCGAAAACGATAGTCTTAAAGAGAGGTTAAATATGGCTTCAGCAAGAAGTAAAATGCTTCACGGTATAGGTAACGAAATTTTCAGATACATCTATAAAAATCCGCAGCGGAATATGCTGCGCCTTGTTAAGGTCGGCAAAAAATTCGCGGGAAAAATGTATCCCGAAAGCACCTTTACCAAACCGATAGATATTATTTCAAATGAAGATAACATATGGCACAGATATCTTTTTGACGGTATAAGAGATATAGACAAAAATCTTTTCAAAAACGCCGCCCTGACGTTTGCCATTGATTTGGGGCTTGAAGGCACCTCTGCCCTGCGCAGAAACAGAGAAAAGCTTAAATGCAACATTCCGTGGGTTATTCTTCTTGACCCCACCTCCGCGTGCAATTTGAAATGCAAGGGCTGCTGGGCAGCCGAATACGGCTATAAATCAAATCTCTCGCTTGATGAAATGAGAAAAATCATCAGGGAAAGCAAGGCACTCGGCACCCATTTCTTTATGTTTACGGGCGGAGAACCGCTTATACGCAAAAAGGATATAATAACCCTTGCGCTTGAAAACAGCGATTGCATTTTTCTCGCTTTTACAAACGGCACGCTTGTTGACGATGAATTTTGCAGGGATTTACTGCGGTGCGGCAACTTCGGCCTTGCGCTCTCAATTGAGGGCACAAAAGAAACGAACGACGAACGGCGCGGCGACGGCTCCTACGACAAGGCGCTTAAAGCAATGGCTCTTCTCAAAAAACACGGCTGCCTTTTCGGCACTTCGGTTTGCTACACAAGCAAAAATTACAATGCCGTGACCTCCGACGCTTTTTACGACAAAATGATAGAATGCGGCGCGAAATATATGTGGTATTTTCACTATATGCCCGTGGGTGTTTCCGCCGATACAGATTTGCTTTTAACCCCCGAACAGCGCGAAACCGTTTACCGCCGCATAAGAGAAAAACGAAACAGCAAAACGGGCAAACCGATATTTACCGTTGATTTTCAAAACGACGCCGAATTTGTCGGCGGATGCATTGCGGGCGGAAGAAATTATTTTCATATTAATTCGGAAGGAGACGCGGAGCCCTGCGTTTTCATTCACTATTCAGATTCAAACATACGGGAAAAATCCGTTCTTGAATGTCTTAATTCACCGCTTTTCAGAGAATATTACAAGGGGCAGCCATTCAACAAAAATATGCTGCGCCCCTGCCCGATGCTTGAAAATCCGCAGGCGCTCCGAAAAATGGTTCGGCGCAGCGGCGCAAAATCAACAAATCTTATGTGTGAGGAAAGTGCCGACGCGCTTTGCGCAAAATGCGATTCCTATGCTGAAAGCTGGGCGCCCAAGGCAAAAGAAATATGGGAGGAAAAAGAGCGTTTCAAGCCGTTTACCCAGTATTTCCGCGATACTCCTGAGGGCAAAATCGAATACGACCCGAAAAATTATTAATATACAAAGAAAAACTCTGCCGAAATTCGGCGGAGTTTTTTCTTTTGCGTTGCATTTATTAAACCTCGGGCTCTCAAATTTGACCGAGCGCCGTGTTAAAGCACCCGCTTTGCGTTATGAATAAACAGGAGACGTTACGGCAAGAATTTTTTCCCCGCCGTTGATTTTTCCGTGGAGCTCCGCTCTGTACCAATGGCCTTTTTCAAGATACAGATAGGCGCTTTTGGCTTTATAATCTGTTTCAAGGGCGGTTTTTCCGCCGTTTGTAACTATTCTTACCGTTTTATATTCTATACTGTTGGTTCCCGTCAGCGTTTCTCTTTCGCGTGTGTTTAAGTTAAACAGAAACTCAGCGCCGCCGGATGGCACGTTTGCGCCAATATCATAAGCACTGCCGTTACTGATAACACGAAAGCTGAAATTCGCGCCGGATGAAACAACTGTTCTGCCAAGTCGAACGGCATTTAAAGCCTCCCGCTCGTTCACGCCGTTTTCAAAGCCGAGATATGTGCAGCCGAAATGCTTATCGGGGCTCTGCGGGCGGTGCCAATCTCTGCCGTAAGAGGCGGCAAGACGATATCCTTTGTCCAACAGCTCCGTCCAAAAATCCAAGGCTCTGCCGTTTTCCGTGTTCAGCGGCGAAAAATCCTCGTGCCAAATTTCTATATAATCAACATTCTGCCAGTTTTGCACATTGAATTCCCATCTGCCACCCGTGCAAACAGGCGAGCCGCACTGAAACGGATGAGCTATTCCAACAACGCCGTTTGCCGCTTTTACAAGGCTGATTTTTTCGTCTATATTATCGGGAACGGCGTCGCGCCAATCAACAAATTTTTCGGCTCCGAGAACGAGCATATGACCGAAATACGTTGTCCACTCAATTCCGCGGATAAACGGGCATATTTTTTCGTTCATTTCTCTCCAGCCGCTGAAGGTGTTATGGTCTGTGAGCGCAACAAGCCTCAAGCCCTCAGCCGCAGCGGCAGCCTGCAACTGTTCGGGCAGAAAATCGCCGTCGGAATGAACCGTGTGGCAATGGAGCTCAACAGGAAGATATTTCATCAGCTTTTTCCTCCCCGCTTACTTTGATAATGTAATTCACCTTGCAGACACAGCAATGAACATTTAAAACAACACGCCACACGCCGTCAGTGATTTTTCCTTTTATAAATCCGTTCGACGCATAATCGGCGCTTATTTCGTGGTGCTGCGAATCCGCCTGACGGTGCGCCGCTCCTCTATATCCCAAGCTGTCGTCAAGAGAAAGCGTAATAAGATTTTTAACAGGCAGATAATCCTCGGGTTCTCCCGCCGCCGAATATTTTTTAATACAGCTTTTGATAATTTCAAGTGATTTTTCCCTGTTTTTTTCCGTTTTCGGGGAATACGAATAATCAATAACAAGTTTTTCGATTCCACGGGGAACTTCAAAAGGAATCACGATGTTTGTTTTGTCATTTTCGGGGTTAAGCTCTCCGCTCTTTTCAAAAATCAGCATAACAAAGCCCTCCGGCTCTCAATTATACATTATATCCCTCAGTTTTTCAATCGCTTGAATAAACGGCGATAAGCTGATATAATTAGAGCGGTGATAATAATGAAAATCAACACATCTGACTGGATGAAGGAGCTTGACCCAAACAAGCCCGTTTTGCAATACAATATTCCCGGCACACACGACTGCGTTACGCAGTATGTTCAATTTTCTCACATTTCCAAATGCCAAAATATGAATATTTACAATCAGCTTTGCCTCGGAATTCGGGCGCTCGACATACGCGTTGCGTCTAAAGAAAAAAGGCTCGTTATGGTTCACGGAATAGCAAAAGCGTTCAACACGCCCAACAGGCTCGGCAGGCAAATGGATATGGAGGACGTGCTCGGTCACTGCTATCGCTTTCTTAATGAAAATCCGAGCGAAACGATTATTTTTCAGTTTAAGAACGACAGCAACAGCGAAGACGAAAAGTGCTTTGATAATTTATTTTATACATATATCAATGGCAACGAGGAAAAATGGTTTGCCGAAAACCGCATACCCTCACTCGGCGAGGCAAGAGGAAAAATAGTTCTTATCCGCCGATGCAAATCGGAAAAAAGAAACGAGTTCACCGATTTGAACACGGGAATTGATTTTTCAAAATGGGTTGAGCAGGACGAGGCAGTTCCCAACCCTCTTGTTCTTAAAACGAGCGGGGAACACGCCGTGTCGTTTATAATTCAGGACAGGTTTAAATATAAACCCGTTCCCCGCTGGAACGAATGCATAAAGCCTTTTTTGAACAGAGCAAAGCCCTTTGACGGAAAATATATAATCGACTATCTCTCAACCGCGGGCGGACTTAAAGGACCTCAAAAAAATGCCCGCTTTATAAACGCCGAATTTTTGAAATATCCGCTTCGCAAAAGCAATTACTACGGCACGGTATATTGCGATTTTCCATCAAAAGAGCTTGTGTGCAAAATTATAGAAACTAATTTTTAACTTTTAAGATTTCTTAATTAAACTTTTGTTTTAAGTAATTTTATTTTAAACTTCCGTATTGTTTATCGTCAACAGGCTCCAGCCACTCGTTGGAGCCGTTTTCGCCCGGCACCTCAATTGCCAAATGACTGAACCAGCTATCCGGCGCGGCGCCGTGCCAATGCTTAACGCCCGCGGGAATGTTTACGCAATCGCCGGGAAGCATTTCTACGGCTTTCTTGCCCCATTCCTGATAATAGCCGCGTCCCGCAACGCAGACAAGGATTTGCCCGCCGCCGTTATCGGCATGGTGTATATGCCAATTGTTGCGGCAGCCCGGCTCAAAGGTAACGTTAAATATTCCCACCTGCTCTTTGGATACAGGCGCGAGATAGCTCCTGCCGATAAAATACTCCGCAAAAGCGTCGTTTGGCGCGCCGATGGGAAAAACCATAGACGCTGCGTGTGCCGCCTTGGCGTCATTTTCGGACACGTCCTCAGTCCACACATTTTTCGCGAGATTGAATACAGCCCACGCCTTGGGCCAGCCCGCATAAAAACCGACATGGGTAACGACGGATGCGATCTCCGCCCGCGTTACGCCGTGTTTTTTTGCGTTTTCAAGATGATAAACAAGCGAGGAATCGGTGATTCCCGAGGACATCAGCGCCACAACTGTTATAATACATCTTGTTTTCAGGTCAATATCACGGTTGTTCCAATTTTCGCCGAAAAGAATATCGTCGTTATAATGTGCAAAATCGGGAGCAAATTCTCCCAACGCGTTTCTGCCGGCGTTTTGAGTGATTTTTTCCATTTTGATTTTCCTCCTGTTATTTTAAATTTTCGGGCTATTAAAGAATCGACTCTGCCCAAGTCTTTAAATCTTCAGCGGTTTGCTTTCCGTTCAGAATTTTTCCTTCAATAATTTCGGTATCGTCGGCAACGGAGCAGCTCAGCCCTGCTGCGGTTTTTCCGAATCCGCTGCCGCCGGAGGTGGCAAACAGCACAATCTTTTTGCCTGAGAAATCGTAGCTTTCCAAAAAGCTGTTTATAATTGTCGGCGCCACATACCACCAAATCGGAAAGCCCAGCAGGATCGTATCATACGCCGCGATATCTGCGTCCCTGTCCGCCAACGCGGGTCGGCTGCTTTTGTTGCTCATTTCTACTGAGCTGCGCGATTTTTTGTCCATCCAATTCAGGTCGGCTTTTGTGTAAGGCACGGCGGGTTTGATTTCATAGATATCCGCGCCTACCGCCTGCGCAAGTTCCTTTGCAACACGCGCCGTTGTTCCTTGGGCGCTGAAATACGCTGTCAATATTTTGCTCATAATTCGTCTTCTCCTTTATAAAATTTTATACGTATAACGGCCGTTCCGCGTTTCAAACGGAATTCCGCTAACTTATTAATCAACCCTTTTGAAGGGAATTCCTTTAATGATTATGATTTTTATTTTCCGCTTTCCAACAGCTTTTTCACACAGTTATAAGTGATTTCATAAATCGTCATAAACGCATAATCAACGCCTGCCGCTTTCATAGCCTCACGCTGTTTTTCGGTAACGAAAGTGTAAGGATATATCCCGAACATAAACGGGAAAAAAGTGTAGATAAAATTCCGTTTCTCCGAAACCGACATATCGGGAAAATATTTATCAAGAGCGAACGTCACGGTGCTTATAGATTCTCCGTATGCGATTTTGAACGCCGCAAGATGCTCCGGGCGGCTGCCCGATTCCATATCGTAATGGTTCATAGACATTATTTTAAGTAGCTGTTCGCGTTCCTCCAAAGAGTGAGCCATCATATCGGAAAATTCATCCTCTGTCATCTTATCAACACGCTCCATCGTCTGTTTCAATGACGCAATCCACAGCTCGTATTCCCGTTTCAGCAGAGCCAAAAAGATTTCTTCTTTCGTCTGAAAATAGTTATAAATGGACGTGCGTGTAAAGCTGGTTACGTTTCCTATCTCCTTTATGGTGATTTCCTTAAAACTCATAGTTCGATAGAGCTTTTCGCAGGCGTTGATAATTTCCTCTCTGCGAGCCTGAGTCAGCTCCGGCGATCCCTTTGGCATATTGCGTCCTCCTCATTTTCCTGCGTTTGCTGAAAACAGCCGCGCTGCGATTTCATCATTTGGTTATTACACTTGCATATTTATTATGACACAGTGTCAGCAAAATAATCATATCATTGTTCTGACACAATGTCAATATATTTTCCAGATTTACTTTGCGAAAGGCAATATTTTTGTTTAACTTAAAGAAAAACAGCACGGTTAAACCATGCTGTTTCTAATGCTTTTTATTAAGGGCTCAAATTAAGAGCCTTTTAATTTTAAATCAATCAGTCTGCGCTATACGGAAGAAGAGCAATCTGACGAGCGCGCTTGATAGCGGTTGTGAGCTCCCTTTGATGCTTTGCGCATGTGCCCGTAACACGGCGGGGAAGAATTTTAGCTCTTTCGGAAGTATATCTGTTGAGCTTTGCAACATCCTTATAATCAATGCATTCGCACTTATCTACGCAAAACTGGCAAACCTTTCTGCGGCTTTTTCTGGGGCCGCCTTTAACATATGCCATAATCGGTTTCCTCCTTAATTAAAATGGTAAATCATCATCTTCGTCAACAATTTCTTCAAAATCGCTGTTGTCCGCCGAAGCATAGCTTGGAGCGGGCTGACTGTAAGCAGGGTTTGAAGTTGTGCCGCTTTCTGCTTTTGAGCCGCAGAACGACACGTTGTTTGCAACAACCTGAACCCTTTTTCTCTTATTTCCGTCCTTGTCCGTATAATTTTCCGTTTGAATAGAACCCTCAACGGCAATCATAGAACCTTTGCGGAAATAGCGGGAAATAAATTCGGCAGTCTGACGCCACGCGGTGAGATCAATAAAATCGGTTTTTTTGTCTTCTCCCGATTTTTGATAATTTCTGTCGCACGCAACCTGAAAGCTCACAACAGAAATACCGTTAGGCGTTGTTCTGAGTTCGGGGTCATAAGTTAACCTGCCCATAATTACAACAGAATTAATCATATTGCGCCTCCCGTTTATTCGCCCTTCGCCACGATAAGTGAGCGGAGAACGCCGTCCGTAATATTAATTACGCGGTCCAACTCAGTGGGAAAGCTTTCTTCCGATTCAAACTGCGCAACCACATAATAACCCTCTGTTTCGTAGTTGATAGGATAAGCGAGCTTGCGCTTTCCCCATTCCTCAACTTCGCCAAGAGTGCCATTAGCCTTAATCAAATCGGTGAACTTAGCCTTCAGAGCCTCAACTGCCTCCTCGCCCTTAGAGAGTGAGAAAACCAATACGATTTCATACTTTTTTAATGCCATTCCTGTGCACCTCCTTCTGGACTTTTGGCCCGCAGCCTTTGCAACGGGCAAGGATAGCCGCCTTTTTCAAGGTAGCCTAAGTATTATAGCAAACATTGCCTGCCCTGTCAAGCATTAACTTTTTGCAGAAATGCTCATAACTTTTTGTTGAAATTCTCAGTAGGGGAAATTTTTTTGGGCGGTAAGATTGTTTATGCCAAATGTTGGACCTTCTCCGAGGAATCCACCTTCTCCCTCACTAAAAAATGAGATTCTTAAATTTTGTACATCTGTAACTTTAACATAAAAATCTATAGGCAAAATTCCACCACTCATCTTTTTTGATTCATATATTAACTTTCCATCTCCATAGACTTTAAACCAACCGCTAAAAGAAGTATTTTTGTCACCTTCTGACAAAAACAAGGTTCCGCTGATTTTATCATATTTTCCATTTAAATTATAATATGCATTCAATGAACATGAACTATCGCTATTATTGTTATACCAACTTAACATATGATTCATTTGGTTATTATTATTAGCTTTTCCTTTTTCATCAAATGACAAAACGCCCCAAAAATCGCCTGTTTCATCAACTTTTAAACAATTTTCTTTTATATACATCGCAAACGGCAAATACTGCTGATATGTATCATATTTTACCTTGTAATCACCGTTATCGGGCTGAATTTCCATTGCCACCTCGATATTTCCAATCGCTGCGTTAACATCGTGCTGTTTGAAGGCGTCCTCCGCTTTTGTTGCATAATCCGCCGCATAAGAGACAAGTGTTTCATTGATTTTATTTGATATTTCTTCAGAGTTCAGACCGCACTCATCCAGATAATCCTTTGCGCCCGCAAGTAAATCCAATCCTCCCGAAATATCATTGTTTGCTATGCTTTCTTCAACATTTTTCAAAACGGAGGATATATAGCCGTCTGCACACTCGCCGATCATAGTTGTAGTATCTTCATATTCGCTGTCACTCTCAATAACAAAAGAAAAGCTTGAAATTGCATTCTGATAATCGCTTTCCGTTTTGTACTCATACAAACCGTTGCAATAGTTTGTTTTTGAATCGAGCAGATTATTTAAGTCTTCCCAGCTTGTCCGATTTTCAGATGATACGCTTTGCGCCATATTTTCACTGTCATCCGATACTAAAAGCGAGCCCCAGTTACTTCTGCAATAATTCCGCGCCGCCTCGCCGCCGACCGAAAGAGCCTCGCTGTCAAAGTCGTGACTGTTTATATCCGATTTCATTTTTTCTATAAATTCTGCAACCACCTTGTCGTACTTTTTCAGCTTTGATTCATTCCCGTAAGCCTCGGAATATACAGAATTAACCTGATTAGCATTGCCTGACGCTATTGCATCTTCAAGCTCCTTAGCTGATGTTAGATTTAAAAACAAAAGTGCTCCCACAGCAATTAATACAACAAGCACCCCGATCGCTATAAGTAAAGGCTTTTTTGATTTAGCCCGCGTCGGTGGCTGTGAATCCGTTGGAGGCACATCTGCCGTTTCTTCATTAAACGGCATCTGTTCTTTTTCTATCGGTGCTCCGCAGTTTGTGCAGAATTTTTCGTTCTCTTTAATTTCTTTTTGGCACTTTGGACAGAACATAATTTACTCCTCCTTTTGTGTATCAACTATTGCCGCACCAAATGGCATTAGCATGAGCTTTGCGAATTTAAAATATTGAAGTCCAAATGGTATTCCTATAATAGTTATACAAAAAATTACACCAATTAACGCATAGGCAACTGCTGACCAAAATCCTGTAAAAATCATCCAAAATATATTTCCAATGATATTTAATGGACTCTTTTTCTTATTATCATTGAAATTTGGGTCATTTATAATATCAGGTTTTTTTGTTAAATCATATTTAGATATTTCGGCATTTACTGCTAATATTTTACTGTCGTTTTCTATTTGATAAACAATCGCATTATCCTTTGATTGCTCAACTTTAAAATCCTGAACAAGGTGTTTTTTTGGCTTATACACAAGAACGCCATTAAAATGTGTATCGTCATTAAACGAAACTAAATAATTTCCGGCATTGTTTAATTCAATTTTCTCCGTTGATTTATTTTGAAAATCTTTTATTAAAGCTTCAATTTCACCACTTGTTAAACTTTCACGATTATTATTCAACATATTATAAAGTTGTTTAATATTAAAAATTTTTTCACCGCAATTTGTGCAGAATTTTTCGTTTTCTTTTATTTCATTTCCGCAATTTTTGCAAAACATATGTATTCTCCTAATTTTCCCGCATCGTTTGTGGATTGATTTATAAGATAATCGGAATCTATTTTTTCATACTAACACCTAAATTACATATCCCAACTATAAAAATCTTTATAACAATCTTTACATACGTCTTCTGTTTCGCCCCAAAAGTTTATTGTATTCTTATTCCCAAAATAGATTTTATCGCACTCTTCACATTTATGAATATGAGTTGCAACAACTACAATGAGAACAAATACCGCTATTATTGCCATTGCCGTTCTCATTTGTTTTTTTAAATAAATGTTTCCGCCCTTAGCTTTATCCTTTATAAACTTCAGTGATTCGCTTTTTTGAACATCACTTTTTACAGATTTTACAAATTCATTATCTCCAATCTTTTTTGCAAAATCCGAAACCGATGTGTGCTGCGTTATTGGTTTTGTAAGATCGGCGCCGCAAAATTCACAGACTTTTGCATTCGGGTTGCTTATAGGTCCATCACATTTCGGACAAACCTTTGGCATCTGCTCCTGCTGTAAGTTTATCGGCGCTCCGCATTCGGAACAAAAATTAATATTCGGATCCCAAATTTTTTGCCCGCATTCGGGGCAATAAATTGCCGACTCCGTTTGAGTTTTTTCAGAATTTCCCTCCTCACTTTCAAAAACATCTGTTTCAGAAAACCCCTGCACAAATGCTTGCTCCGATGTTATCTCTTCTAATTTGGTTCCGCATACGGGACAAAAATTTATGCCGTCATCAAAATCCTTATCGCATTTATTGCATTTTTTCATTTTTTAAGCACCTCTTTTATAAATACATTAATGTGACGTAATTATACATCAGTTTTATGATAAAGTCAATACGTTAATATAGCGTATTTCGGGTGACGACATATCATGAAACAGATTATTTTTAACAACAACAAAAATATAGTTTCGGGAAAAATCAAAGAATACAGAAAAAAGAAAAAAATTACCCAAGGTGAGCTTGCGGCACGAATGCAGACTTTAGGTGTGAATATTGACCAACAGGCAATCAGCAGAATAGAAAAAAATTCACGGCAGGTAACCGATTATGAGCTTGCCTGCTTTTGCAGATGCCTTGACATAACTCCTGATATGCTTTTAAGTAATTTCAGTAAATATTTTGATTAAAAAAACGCTGTGCGATGAAACCGCACAGCGTTTTTGATATTATGTTTTAAATTATAAAAGAGAAACAACGAGGTCGCCCATCTGCGAGGTGGTGACCTTTTCAAGCCCCTCCTCATAAATATCGGGCGTTCTTGCCTTTGTGAGCGCCGCGTCTACGGCGTTTTCGATTGCCAGCGCAGCCTCCGCCTCGCCAAAAGTGTAGCGCAGCATCATGGCGCCCGAAAGAATCGTTGCGAGCGGATTCGCTTTTTGCTGACCCGCAATATCGGGAGCGGAGCCGTGGATTGGTTCATACAGACCGAAAGTGCCTTCCGCAAGCGACGCCGACGCGAGCATTCCTATCGAGCCGCTTATCATTGACGCTTCGTCCGAAAGGATATCACCGAAAATATTTGAAGTTACAATCGTATCAAACTGCCCCGGATTGCGAACAAGCTGCATTGCGCAGTTATCAACATACATATACGAAAGCTCAACCTCCGGATAATCGGCGCTCACCTCATCGGCAACCTTTCTCCATAGCCTTGACGATTCAAGCACATTTGCTTTATCAACGCAAGTGAGCTTTTTGCCGCGTTTCATCGCGTATTCAAAGCCCGCATTAACTATTCTTTTTATCTCGGGAACGGTATAGCGCTCCGTGTCGTAAGCGCCGATAACGCCGTCTTTTTCATAAGTTGCCCTGTCCCCGAAATAAATTCCGCCCGTGAGCTCGCGCACGATCAGTATATCAAGACCGTTGCCGATAATCTCCTCTTTGATCGGCGAGGCATTTTTAAGCGGAGCGAAAATCTTGGCGGGTCTGAGATTTGCAAAAAGACCGAGATCCTCACGTATTGCCAAAAGTCCCTTTTCGGGGCGGTTGTTTCCCGGCTGAGTATCCCATTTCGGACCGCCCACGGCGCCGAGCAGAACCGCATCCGACGCTTTGCATGCCGCAGCCGTTTCGGGAGGATAGGGAACGCCCTTTTCATCAATCGCGCAGCCTCCGAGCAGCCGATAATCATATTCAAACGAAAAGCCGAACTTTTCACCCGCGGCGTTGAGCACCTTTATACATTCGTCAACAATTTCGGGGCCGATTCCGTCGCCCTTGAGAACCGTAATTTTATACTTATTCATAATCTGTGTATTTCTCCTTTGCAATAAGCGCTATTTTTCAAAAATTCCGGGCATTGTGTCGTCTCTGTAGCAATCCGGCTGATCTCTGTTGATTGCGCAGATTATTCCTTTGAGCGACGCGTAGTTGATATTGTGTGAAACTCCTATGCCGAAAATATCCTTGCCCCGCGGATTTTTGAGGTGGATATACGAAATTGCCTTTGAATCTGAGCCCACGGAAATGGCGTGTTCGCTGTAATCAACAAACTCATAGCCCTTTATTCCAACCTGCTCTATTGCGTTTACAAAAGCCTCTATGGGGCCGCTGCCGCTGCCTTCAACCTTTACAAGGGAGCCGTCCTTAACCTTTATAGTGCCCTCAAAATGAACGCGTGTGAGATATTCGTTTTCCTCTTTTTCCTCATACGACTTATGATTTATGATTCTGTATGGACCCGCAACGTTTCTGTATTCCTTTTGGAACAAATCAAAAACCTCGCTGCTCAAAAGCTCCTTGCCTTTTTCATCGCATGCGTGCTTAACAACGGCTCCGAATTCCGCGTGCATCGCCTTTGGCATCTTGATTCCGTATTCGTTTGCAAGAATAAACGCGGCGCCGCCCTTTCCGCTTTGCGAATTTATGCGGATAACGGGCTCATACTCTCTGCCCACATCGGCGGGATCTATCGGAAGATAAGGCACCTCCCAATAATCGGAATGAGTTTCGTCCATATAGATTTTGCCCTTGTTTATCGCGTCCTGATGAGAACCCGAAAACGCCGTGAACACAAGCTCGCCGGCATACGGATGGCGCGGCGGCACCTTCATCTTGGTTGTGCGCTCATAAACCTCTTTTATTTTGTTTATATCGTGGAAATCGAGCTTTGGATCAACGCCCTGAGTCCACATATTGAGCGCAAGGGTAACCATATCAACATTTCCCGTGCGTTCGCCGTTTCCGAAAAGGGTGCCCTCAATTCTGTCCGCGCCCGCCATAAGCGCAAGCTCTGCCGCGGCAACGCCCTCGCCCCTGTCGTTATGCGGGTGGAGCGAAATTATCGCGGCGTTCCTGTTTTTCATATTGCGGCAGAAGTATTCAATCTGATCAGCGTAGCCGTTCGGCGTTGAACATTCAACCGTGGACGGCAGATTGAGGATAATCGGGTTTTCGGCTGTTGCGCCCATAACGTTCATAACCTCTTCGCAAATTTTTATTGAATTATCAATCTCCGTGCCGGTAAACGATTCGGGGGAATATTCGTATCTGATATTCATATCGGGATTTTCGGCAAGCATTTTATCTGTTAACTCTTTAATAAGCTTTGCGCCGTTTACAGCAATATCTATAACGCCCTGCATATCCGTTTTAAAAACGACCTTGCGCTGGAGCGTTGAAGTTGAATTATAGAAATGAACTATAACGTTTTTGGCTCCCTTTATTGCGTCAAATGTTTTCTTAATAAGATGCTCGCGCGCCTGCACAAGCACCTGAATCGTTACGTCATCGGGAATATAATTGCCGTCTATGAGAGTTCTTAAAATCTCATATTCTGTTTCGGAAGCGGAGGGAAAGCCGACCTCGATTTCCTTAACGCCGATTTTTAAAAGTGTGTTGAAAAGCTCTAACTTTTCCTGAAGATTCATCGGGTCAACAAGAGCCTGATTTCCGTCTCTCATATCTACCGAGCACCAAATGGGGGCCTTTGTTATCACTTTGTCCGGCCACGTTCTGTTTGGAATGTTGATGGGTTTGAACGGAATATATTTTTTGTATCCGTTTAACATAATGATTACTCCTTTCGTTTCAGGGGCAAAAAAACACGCCCCTCAAAATATAGGGGCGTAGAAATCTACACGGTACCACCCTACTTCGGCAGGCGAGCCTGCCCTTTAGCATCATACAATGCCTTAACTTATAACGCCGTTACACGTCCGCCCCTATTTTCAGACGATTCCGCCCGCATTTCAGAGCAGCAACTCCACAGAGAGCTATCCATTGTGATTTTTGTATCGGCTTGCACCAACCGCCGACTCTCTGCAACAAAAAATCATAATCTTTTTCTGCTTCACAGTTTTTTATGGGTACTGTTTAATTATCAGTAAAAATATTATATCATTTCAAAATAAATTGTCAAGCCAAACTTTTACAGCTTTGAGTAGCCGTAGCCGTTTGCGATAGCGTCAACGGGAACCGCGCCTTTGCACAGCGGGCAATCCTTTGCTTCGTAAACCTCATAGCCCGGCAGATCTTTTTCCGTGAATATTGAATTTACCTCTATGCCGTCTATTTTTTCCGCGGCACTGAACGCTGCCGAAATCCCCACAACGCTGCCGCCGTAATAGCCAACGCTGCTTATCGCCTTTTCAACCGTTTTTCCGCTTGTGATGCATGAAATCAAAATAACAACCTTTTTGTTTTTTATCATTCTCTGAAGATTATCGCGGAAAATGATATTTCCCTGCGCGTCATATTCAGGTCCGAGCACATATATATTCTTGTTTGTGTTGGACGAGAGCATAGACGGCCTTGAAAGCTCATGCGCAAGATAAGCGCCGAGCGCCTGTGTTTCGTAAAGGCAGAGCACACTGTCCACCTCTATGCCGTGCGCTATATAATATTCGGAAAGCAACATCGCCGTGTCGTTAGACACAGTGTGATTGTGTTTGATATCAGATGTGCCCACATAACAGTTGATATGGTCGTTTGCCGTTACAAAATGACCGTTTTTTACTCGAATAAAAACCTTGCTGTCTCTCTGAGATCTGATTTTAATAACATTATCCAATAAAAATCACCCTTTTTATTTAATTTTACAATAAGTTAAACTTCTTTTCAACAACCCTGTATGTAGAAAAGTCTTTCCTAAATTTAGCTATTTTATACAAACATTAGTAAAATATATTGCCGTATTTCGTCAAAAAGAACATTTGCGGATTTTGTGTTGACAAAATAAATGCCTTATGACATAATATACATAGATTTACAATGTATATGGAGATGATATTATGAAAATCAGCAAGGAGCTTTTAAAGGGCAGCACGGAGGCGCTTGTGCTCTCCGCCATAGCGCGGGAGGATATGTACGGCTACAAAATCGTTAAGGAAATAGATATGGCGAGCGGCGGAGCGTTTGTGCTGAACGAAGGCACGCTTTATCCGATCCTGCACACGTTTGAGAGCGAGGGACTTGTTGACAGCTATTGGGAGGAATATGAAAACAGAAAGAGGAAATATTATCACATAACGAAAAAGGGCAGGCGCGCTCTTGCGGAAAAGAAAGAGGAATTTGAATATTTTTCAGCATCGGTTAAACGTGTTCTGGAGCTTGCATAATGAAAGATTTTTTAAAATCAGCCGAGGAGCAGCTTAAATCAGCCGAAGACAAAGAATCTGTTATGCGTGAGCTCAGCGACCACCTTGAAACGAAAAAGGAATATTTTGAATCAATAGGATACAGCAAGGACGCAAGCAAAGAAAAAGCCAACGAGGCGATGGGCAGCGGTGAAATAATAGGTCAGAGGCTGAACGAAATCCACCGTCCCGACGGCAAAAAATCAAAGGCAGTTAAAATTGCGGTGATTTGCGTGAATTTATTATTCCTTTTTCTGCTTGCCGTGCCATTGTCCAAAAACTCTTTTATTTTTCCTTTTGCGGCGGCTGTGATTATTTTTATATGCAATCTTTTTTATTCGGCGCGCGCAATAAGATTGAAAAGCGTTTTTATTTCTTCGGAACTGATAATTTTTTCGATATCAGTTATGTGGATAAGCACACCTGAGTTGACATATCCGATATGCAATATGATACTGAACGGCAGCAGCGGTGAATCGGCGGAAAGTATTTATAGGGGTGTGCGGATTGCGCTGACGACTGCCTTAAACGCATTGATTTTTCTGCCGAATCTTTACAATATTTATCATTGCGTACAGATTAAACGGCTTAAAAACACCAAACGGCAGAACAAAACAGCCCATGCGCTCATTTACTGCTGCATTGTTTTTTCCGTGATTACAGCGGCTCTTTCCGTTCCGTCTTTTTTGATGAATGAGCGTTTTTGCGAAAAGCAGGAAATCATTCGCGGTGAGCTTATGGAGCTTGCCTATGAATTTGAGGGAAAATTTGACGATGAAGGTCTAAAGGCGTTTGAAAGCCATATTGAAAACAGCGGATACAACTTTATTAAAAATACAAACTACACAATGACTGAAATCGGAAAAGTTGCACACAATGTTTATACATATTATAAAGGAAACTGGTGCTTAGAATTAACGATTGTAGAAGGAAGAGGATACTGTCACATAGTCGTTACCCCTCGTGTAACCAATCGCTCTCAAAAATACCTTTTTGTACCGTATGAGAAAGAAAACGCAGTGCTTGAAGACCTCGGTGATGATGAATTAAACGGGAAATACGGCAGCTCTATAGGCAAAACGCGTGAAGAAATCAGAGAAATAATGAACGAACACACTTTTACCTCGCTGACAATAACAAAGTTGACTGACAGCACAGAGTCTTATTACTTTTACCCATACTATTCGCGTGATGAGTCAAAATTTGACATTAATAAACATTATCATGTAACCAACGGTTATTCGTTTGATTTCGACAGTAATGGCATATGCTATTCATATAAACATCTTTAGCGATTGATTAAAAAACAGGATGCGTCATTTTAAACGCATCCTGTTTTTACTGTAAAATTTACTTTTAATCAAGGGCAAAACCCGTTTCCTGCCGTCTTAGAGGCCGGTCTTTTCAGATGTTATAATTGATTCCCCTGTCATTTCCTTTGGCTGGGGCAGATTCATAACCTTTAAAATAGTGGGGGCGATATCGCATAGCCTGCCGCCGTCTTTGACCTCGCAGGGATAGTTATAAACTATAAACGGAACGGGATTCGTTGTGTGCGCGGTGAACGGCTCGCCGTTTTCATCAAGCATTTTATCGGCGTTCCCGTGATCCGCGGTAACAAGAAGAACGCCGCCCGTTTCCTTTACCGCACGGGCAAGAGAACCCACGCATTCATCAACTGTTTCAACAGCCTTTACCGCGGCGGGAATAATTCCCGTGTGACCGACCATATCGCAATTTGCGAAATTTACTATAATAACGTCATATTTTCCGCTCCTTACAGCGGCGTTAAGCTTTTCCGATACACCCGGAGCGCTCATTTCCGGCATTAAATCAAATGTGGAAATCTTAGGGGAATCAACAAGGATTCTGTCCTCCCCCTCATATTGCTTTTCCTCGCCTCCGTTAAAGAAAAACGTGACGTGTGCGTATTTCTGCGTTTCGGCGATTCTGAGCTGCGTTTTTCCGTTTGCGGACAGGTATTCGCCCAAAGTGTTGGTGAGCGTTTCCGGTCCGAAAGCAACCTTAACATTCGGCATTTCGGCGTCATACTGAGTCATACATACATAACAGAGTTTAAAAAATCCTTTTTTCCTTTCAAAGCCGCTGAATTTCGGATCAACGAACGCCCTTGTGATTTCCCTTGCGCGGTCGGGGCGGAAATTGAAGAAAATAACGCTGTCGTTTTCCTCTACTCTGCCGTTTTCACCTATAACAGTGGGAATAACAAATTCATCTGTGAGGTGCTTGCCGTCTTCATCTATCGTTTCATATGATTCCTTAACGGCCTCAACAGCGCTCTGCGCTTTAATGCCTTCGCCGTAAACTATCGCGGCATACGCTTTTTCAACTCTGTTCCAAATATTATCTCTGTCCATCGCGTAAAATCTGCCCATAACGGAAGCGATTTTGCCGACGCCAATTCGGTTCATTTCACTCTCAAGCTCCTCAAGATATTCAACGGCGGAGGCGGGCGGAACATCACGTCCGTCAAGAAGAGCGTGAACAAAAACATTTTTCACTCCGCTTTTCTTTGCCATTTCAAGCAGAGCGTACAAATGCTCGGTGTGGCTGTGAACGCCGCCGGGGGAAACAAGCCCGATAAGATGCAGAGCCTTATCCTTTGCATTTTCCATAGCGCTCTTCAAAGCGGGGTTTTCATAAGCCTCACCGTCGTTAAAAGCCTTTGTTATTCTCGTAAGCGGTTGATAAACCACTCTTCCGGCACCGATATTAGTGTGCCCCACCTCGCTGTTGCCCATCTGCCCGTCGGGAAGACCTACATCCATTCCTGATGCGCCGATATACGTTGTTGGGCACTCTTTCATCAGTTTATCAAGATTCGGCTTGTTTGCCATGGCTATTGCGTTTCCGTATTCCGAATCGTTTTTGCCGTAGCCGTCCATTATACATAATACAACAGGTTTTTTCATTACAGTATTCCTCCTGCTAAAAACTATCTCAAAAAAGCTCTCCTGCCTTCCGACAAGAGAGCAAAATCAATTTATTTGCCCGCAGCCTTAACGATGATTGAAAAATCCTCTGCTTTAAGAGAAGCGCCGCCGATAAGTCCTCCGTCAACATTCTCTTTTGAAAGGAGTTCCTCGGCGTTTTTGGCATTCATCGAGCCGCCGTACTGAACAACAAACGCGTCTGCCGCGTCTTTGCCGTAAAGCTCTCCGATCACTTTGCGGATATAGCCGTTTACTTCGTCTGCCTGATCAGCCGTGGCGGTTTTGCCCGTGCCGATCGCCCATACGGGCTCATAGGCTATAATCACATTTTTAAGCTCTTCCTTCGTTACGCCGCGAAGAGCGATTTTTGTTTGAAGTCCGACCACCTCAAAGGTTACTCCCTGCTCTCTTTGAGCGAGCACCTCGCCCACGCAAAGGATAACCTTGAGTCCGCTGTTGAGAGCCGCGCGCACGCGCTTGTTTACCGTTTCGTCTGTTTCGCCGAAATACTGCCTGCGCTCCGAGTGACCGATGATTACATAGGGAACGCCCATTGCTTTGAGCATGGGAGCGGACACCTCGCCGGTGAAAGCGCCGCTTTCGGCCCAGTGGCAGTTTTCCGCGCCTATCATAATGTTTGAACCCGCCGCCGCGTCAAGCGCCGTTTGCAAATCAATAAAAGGAGCGCAGATTATAACGTCGCAGTCTGCTCCTGCAACAAGCGGCTTCATCTCGTTAATGAGCGCCGCCGTCTGCTCGGGCGTGTTGTTCATTTTCCAGTTTCCGGCGATAACCGCTTTGCGAAGATTTTTATTCATATGTCTTACCTCTTTTCAGTCCTTGTCATTGAGAGCCGCTATTCCCGGGAGCTCCTTGCCCTCAAGGAATTCAAGCGACGCGCCGCCGCCCGTTGAAATATGGCTCATTTTATCGCTGAATCCGAGCTTTGTAACCGCCGCAACGGAATCTCCGCCGCCAACGATTGAAATCGCTCCCGATTCCGCAACCGCGTTTGCAACGGCGATTGTGCCCGCCGCAAAATTATCCCACTCCGAAACGCCCATAGGACCGTTCCAAATTACTGTGCCCGCGCCTTTAATTGCGTCAGCAAACAATTTTTGGGTTTCGGGTCCTATATCAAGACCCATCCAACCGTCGGGAATTTCATCGCTGTTTACGATCATAGCCTCGGTGTTTTCGTCATATTCTTTGCCCGCCTTGTTATCAATCGGAATAAGGAATTTAACGCCTTTTTCCTCGGCCTCTTTCATCATTTTTCCCGCGTTTTCAACCTGCTCCTCCTCAAGCAGAGAAGTGCCTATATGATGACCGAGCGATTTCATAAAGGTGTAGGCCATGCCGCCGCCTATTATGAGCGTGTCGCACTTATCAAGCAGATTTGTGATTACGCCGATTTTATCGGAAACCTTGGCGCCGCCGAGAATCGCAACAAGCGGGCGCTTTGGATTTTCAAGAGCACCGCCCATAAACGCGATTTCCTTTTGAATGAGATAGCCGCAAACAGCGGGAAGATAAGCGGCAACGCCGGTTGTTGAGCAGTGAGCTCTGTGCGCCGTGCCGAACGCGTCGTTTACAAAAATATCGGCAAGAGAGGCAAGCTCCTTGGAGAAGTTTTCTTCGTTTTTCGTTTCCTCTTTTCTGAAACGAACGTTTTCAAGCAGCATAATCTGACCGTTTTCAAGGGAATCCGCGAGAGCCTTCGCGTTTTCGCCCACAACGTTTTCGTCCTCTGCCAATTTAACCTCGCTGCCGAGATACTCCGTAAGTCTTGCGGCAACGGGAGCAAGGCTGAATTCGGGCTTATATTCGCCCTTGGGTCTGCCGAGATGAGAGCAAAGAATAACCTTGGCGCCGTTTTCCGAAAGATATTTGATTGTGGGCAGAGCGGCAACTATTCTCTTGTCGTTGGTGATTTCTCCATCCTTCAGCGGAACATTGAAATCGCAGCGTACAAGCACCTTTTTGCCTTTAACTTCGATATCCTCTATAGTCTTTTTGTTTAATGCGTTGTTCATTATAACTACCTCTCTTATTTTAAGCATAGGCTTACTTTTCGATAAATATTATAAAATATGTAAATATCAAAATCAATACATATTTTTCCACAGACTTTGCGCCTTTATTCGTTAACTTTTTGTCAATAAGAAATAAAAACGGGCAATTGCCGCCGCGAAAAGCCGTTTTTAAAGAAAAAAGCCGCTCTTTAATTGAGCGGCTCTCATCTGCTTAGTTTAATATTTTACGGGGCTTGAATCAAGATATTTGTTTACCATAAGAGCTACTTTGAAAACGATAGCGTCGTCAAACTCCCTTAAATCAAGACCTGTGATTTTTTTGATTTTTTCAAGGCGGTAAACAAGTGTGTTTCTGTGAACAAAGAGCTTGCGGCTCGTTTCGGAAACGTTTAAATTGTTTTCAAAAAACTTTTGAATTGTAAACAGCGTTTCCTGATCGAGCGATTCTATTGAGCCCGTTTTGAACACCTCGCGCAGAAACATATCGCAAAGCGTTGTGGGCAACTGATAGATAAGACGGGCGATGCCGAGATTTTCATAGCTTACTATATGCTGCTCCGTATCAAAAACCTTGCCGACCTCAAGAGCGACCTGAGCCTCTTTGAACGAGCGCGCCAAATCCTTTATTCCCGTTACGCAGGTGCCTATTCCTACGAGCGCGTTGCAATAAAATTCTGTGGAAAGCGTGTCGCATATTGACCTTGCAAGCTTTTCAAGATCCTTCATCTCAACATTCGGGCGAACCTCTTTAATAAGCGCGATATCCGTTTCATTAACATTTATAACGAAATCTTTCGTTTTATCGGGAAAGAAATTTTGAATAACATCATAAACCGAAACATCCGTATGCTGAGTTATGCGGATAATAAACACCACGCGCGTGGCGTCATTATTGAAATGGAGCTCGCGGCTCTTTATGTAAATATCGCCGGGAAGAATATTATCCAATATAACATTTTTAACGAAATTAGACCTGTCAAACTTTTCATCATTATTCTGTTTGATCTGATCAAAGGCAACCGCAATGAGATCGGCGTAATGCTTGCTCAACTCATCGATTCCCTCTAAAAATACGGCGTATTCAGGATGCACGGAATTGCCGAAAGCCTTGTAGGTGCAGCCGTCAACACACGTTTGAAGACCCGAAAAAACGCCCGCAGAAACTACTCCCTTACGGATTTCTCCTATCTGGCCGAGATCGGAACAGGCTATAACGGAGCCGCTCTCATCCACAACGCCCAAATTGCGGTCTAACGAATCTCTCATTTGGTTGACAATGCCCTGAAATAATCTGTTTGGCAAGAGAATACCTCCTTAAAAACCAATTGAAAACTTGCACAAAGCGCGCATTGTTCTCTTGTTGATATTATACAAGGCTTGTTAACAATTTGCAACCTTTTTAACAATTATTTTATATCTTTTTTGTTTAACTTGCATAAAATGTTGTTTTGATTAACAGACACCACAATATATAGTATATGCCTCTGAGCGAATTAATTGAGGGCATCGCCCGAACATCAACATTTGTTATAAAGTTTTTATCAATTCGATTTCCTCTTGCCCAAGATATCTGCACTCGCCCTCGGCAAGATTTTCATCAAGCCGAAGTCCGCCCATTTTGACCCGTCTTAGCTCTGTTACTTCTATTGAATATTTTTTAAACATTCTTTTTATCTGATGATATTTTCCCTGTTTTATGGTAACGATTGCTTTTTTTCGGTTTTCGCCGCAGCTCTCAAGCAGAGCGGGCAAACATTTCTCACCGCCGATTTCAACTCCGCTTGCAAACGCGGCGGCAATTTCGGGAGTAAAGGGCTTGTCAAGCTCGGCGACATAAACTTTCGGAATATGGTTTTTGGGGCTCAATATTTTATGGGCGAACTCACCGTCATCGGTTATCAGCACAAAGCCGGTTGTGTTTTTATCAAGCCTGCCCGCGGGGAAAAGCCCCTTTCTTTTCATTTCGGGAGGCAGAATATCAAGAACCGTTTTTTCACCCGTTCTCCGCCCGTCGGAAGATGAAATTACGCCCTTCGGCTTATTCATCATTATATAAACGAATTTTCGGCGATTGATTTTTTTGCCGTCAACAATCAGCAAATCGCGGCTCATATCCGCCTTTTCGCCAAAAGACCTAACGGCAGAGCCGTTTAAAAGTGCTCTGCCGGACTTTATAAGCGCCTTTGCGGCACTTCTGCCTATATTAAGTTCTTCGGAAATAATTTTATCAATACGTTCCATTTTCCTATTGTTTCTGAAGAGTCTGCATAAAGCCGTCCGAAACAGAGGTGGAGCAAACGTCGCCGCCTATAAGCGTGTTTTCGTAAACAAGAAGATTCGCAAAAACACAATCTCTGTTTTCATAGCCCGCGTAATTTGTTATCTCATATGTATAAACGGTTACCTCCAGCCCTTTATAAGGTTCAAGGTCAAAGCCCTGCGAAAGCTGAATCTCATTGTAGCGCCTGTAGGTGTCGTTAAATTCGGAAGGTATTCTCACCTGCTTTTCGGTGCAATCGGTATTGAACTCCCATCCGAGCGAAGTTAAATATTCCTCGCGCTGAGCGTTAGTTTCAAGCGTAACGGTGTTTGCCGCCGCCTCGCTGCTTCCTATATGATTGGACGCAAAGGTTACTATAATCACCACAACACCGGTCAAAACAAGTATCAGACCGAACAGAGTTTTGGGTTTCAGTCTGAAAGTTAACATTTTCATAAAACCACCTCATAATGATTTTATGAAGTGAATCTATATAATATGCTATATTTTACCGCTCGGCGCGGAATGCTCAATTATAAAATCTTTTATTTCATCAATAAATGAAATTTCCGCCTGCGCCGTTATTTTTATTCCGTTCGGCGTGTATTCTTCGCTCTCAACAGTGCCGTGGCGGCGCAGCTCCGCCGCCGTTTTCGCATCGGAAAACGGAATAAGCAGCTCCACCCTGCGCATTGTTACGGGCAGCGCCCTTTCGATTTCGGAAAGCAGATTATCAATGCCGTAACCGTTTAGGGCGCTTATGCGCACGCTTTTTCCGACAAGTGCGTAATCGAGTATTTCGGGTGCGAGATCGCATTTGTTAAGCACATTTATAACGGGCTTTCCGTCACAGCCGAGAGAAGTAAGAAGATCGGCGGTGACCCTTATGTGTTCGCTGCATTCATCGCTTGACGCGTCGCACACATTAAGAATAACATCTGCCCAAAGCGCCTCCTCAAGCGTTGAGCGAAAGGCATCCACAAGCTGATGAGGCAGCCGCCTTATAAGCCCAACCGTGTCCACAAGCATAACCTGCCTGCCGCCGGGCAAAACAAGCTTTCTTGCCGTTGGGTCAAGCGTTGCAAACAGCTTGTCCTCCTGCAAAACGCCCGCGCCGGTAAGAGCGTTCATAAGAGTTGATTTTCCGGCGTTCGTGTAGCCTACTATCGCAACAACGGGAACGCCGTTTTTCTGCCTGCGCAGATGTGTTGCGCGACGGCGTTTTTCTATTTTATCAAGACTTTCGTTAAGATACTGTATTCTGCGCCTTATGTGGCGCCTGTCTGTTTCGAGCTTTGTTTCGCCGGGGCCTCTTGTTCCTATTCCGCCTCCGAGACGTGAAAGGCTTTTCCCTTTTCCCGAAAGACGCGGCAAAAGATATTTAAGCTGAGCCAGCTCAACCTGGATCTTGCCCTCTGCCGAGCGCGCTCTCTGAGCAAAAATGTGAAGAATGAGCATCGTTCTGTCAATAACCGCGACACCCGCCGCGTCCTCTATGTTTCTTGCCTGAACGGGAGAAAGCTCACTGTCCGCAATAATTAAATCTGTTTCGTTTGCCTCGCAGAAATTTTTAATTTCTTCAAGTCTGCCCTGCCCGACAAAGGACGAGGCAGAGGGCGACTCCCTTTTTTGTATCATAATGCCCTGAACCTCCGCGCCTGCGGAATCCGCAAGATCCGCAAGCTCGTTAACAGAGGTTTCGGCGTCAAATTCGCCCGTATCCACTGAAATTAAAAGCGATTTTTCTTTGTTTTCCATCTGTTTCCTTTTCTGTTCGTCTTAATTATCCTGCTCAAAGACCTCCTGCAAAACCTTGTTTGCCACGGGACCCGCCGTCTGTGAGCCGGAATTGCCCTTTTCGGCTATAACGATAAACGCATAGGGATGATCCGCGTCATCTGTAAATCCGACAAAAAGAGCCGTGTTGTTTTCTTCTTTTTCATCAATCTGCGCCGTTCCCGATTTTGCGCAGAGCGAAAGCCCCTTATAGCGAGAATCGCCGTATTGCTCCGTTACGTTGTTTCTCATAAGGCGTTTCATAATCGCCGCGGTTTCGCTGCTGATAAGCTGAGTTTCGTCTGCCTTGAAGGATATTCCCAGCTTTTTGCCGGCTTGATTTGATAAATCGTTTACAAGATTAAGGCTTACCGCTTTGCCGTCGTTTGCTATGGCAAACATAAGCCTCATCATTGCCGCCGGACATAGGAGCGTTTCGCCTTGACCTACTCCCGTCCAGCCCACAATTGTATCGGCGTTGCCCTTTTCAAGATAAAATCTGCCTTTGGCGGAGTTGATTTTTCCGCTTACCGTAACTGATGAATTCAGCCCGAGCTTTTCAACGGTTGCGCGCAGCTTTTCCGGTCCGAGTTCAATCGCGATTTGCGCAAACGTTGAGTTGCAGCTCTTTGCGAGCGCCTCCTCAAAGGTCACCTTTCCGTGACGCGCATTGCAGATTATTTCATCCTCCTTGATTCCGTCAACGTCAAGCACTCTGTCGCACTGCCAAGTTCTGTTTAAAACCTCCTCGCCCATATTTTCTATGGCGCATATCGCCGTTACGAGCTTGAATGTTGAACCGGGAGTATAAAGCCCCGTAAGGAATCTGTTCATATAAGCTCCGCTGTATTTCTCCGAGGTGAGTATATCGGCGGGAACGTCCTCAACATCGTAAGACGGCGCCGAAACCATACACACGATATCTCCCGTTTTATAGTTTGCGACGGCAACGGTGCCCTTGCGGCCGTTGAGCGCATTGTAGGCAAGCTCATTTATCTCGGAATCAATAGTGAGTTCCATATCGTTTCCACGGCTGTATCGCTCAATTTCATAAACTCCGAAAAGAACGTTATAGCCCACAAGCTCCGACTCAAATTCGGACTGAACGCCCGTTGAAATAAATCCGCGCTTGTCACCAACGGCATGAAGCGTGGCGATCCTTGTTTTTTTGCTCTCGTTGTAAGAGCGCTCGCCGTCTTTGGTTTCAACAAGAAGTTTTCCGTCACGGTCTGTTATTTTGCCGGCGGCGATAAGCTGTCCATCGCTGAAAACGTGGCGGTTATACGGTTTCATAACCCATTCGGAGCCGTGGCTTACAAGGCTGTATGTCATAAAGCCGAGACCGGCAAGAAAGAGGGCGCATAAAATCCAGAGGAAAATTCCTCTTTTAGTAATCATTTTCATTTTTTCTTCGCACCTCCGAGATAATTATAGGTGCGCACGTCTGACGCTTTAATATAGGCAAGCACCGCCCAGCAGCACATCATAGACGAGCCGCCCTGACTTACAAACGGCAGCGTTACGCCCGTAAGCGGCAAAACATCCGTTATTCCGAAAATATTAAGAGAAGTTTGAAACAGCATCATTCCCGCTGCCGCAACGGCGGCAATAGAATAAAATGTTGATCTTGACGCTATTGAATTCACAAGCGCCGAAACGGCAATGGCAACAAATGTGAGCACAAGGATAACGCCGAAAATAAAGCCCCATTCCTCGCAGATAACCCCAAATATAAGATCGTTTGTGGCGGCGGCAACATTTTTAACGTTTCCTTTGCCGATTCCGAGCCCGAGAAGACCGCCCGACGCAAGACCCACAAGCGTTCTTGTTTGTTGATAACCGCTTGAGTTAAAGTAATCCTTTTCCCAAATATGGCGGTAAACGGAAAATCTTGCCGTTACATAGGATTTGTATTTTATAACTATTCCCGCGCCCAAAACGGCAGACGCCACGGCGAGAATAATTGTTTTGATATCGCCGGAGGTCATAAAGGCAATAATCAAAAATGTTACAAAAAACACAAGCGCCGTTCCGAAATCCTTTATCAGAATAAGTGTTCCCACACAGGCAACGGCAAAACCGATAAACGCAAAAATATTTTTACTTGTCTGTATTTTCTCCAACGTTGCCGCGCCCACAAAAATAAACGCCGCTTTAACGAATTCGGAGGGTTGAAACGTTATTCCGTTTGTTTCTCCGCCGATTGTTATCCAGTTTCTTGCGCCGTTTGTGCTTTCGGCAATAACAAGGTTAACTATCAGCAGCAAAATCGCGCCTATCGCAACCGGCAGACGCAATTTCATACATAAATCAACGTTGCCGAGCAAAAACACCATAAAGATATATATCAGCACGCCCGCGAGTATCATAAAAAACTGCTTTAATGCAGCCGCGGCGTTTATTGAGCCTATCGTTGCGAGTCCTGTGCCGCAAAGGAAAAAAGCTATAAGCTCAAGCTCAAAATTTCTTCTGTGCATAAGTGTGTAAAACAAAATAAGATAAGCCCATTCGGTAATGATTAAAAGCGCCATTGCGATCATCGCCTTTATTTCAAACGTTTCACCCGCCGAGGCGGCGCAAAACGCCGTTACTCCCTGAAAAACAGAGAGCAGAAACATCAATGCGAAATTATTTATAGGCTTTATTTTGGGCATTTTTTTATTTTTAACAGTGCTCATTTTCAATCTCACTTTTCATAAAATACAAAAATCTTGTCGCCAAACGTAATCATATCCTCGTCAAAAACAAGCTGAGGCTGGTTTATAAATCTTCCGTTCAGCTTTGTGCCGTTGTGGCTGTCTAAATCAGACAGCGCCCAGCCGCGCGAGGTTTGGTGAATCCTTGCGTGCCTGCTCGAAACAGTGTCCGACAAAATCTGGATATCACATTCATCGCCTCTGCCGATAAGCACGTCTTTTTTCTTTATATAAACGGGTCTGTGGCTCTTTATGTCAACAAGAACGGCATACGCCACAACCCTTTTGGTGCCCTGTGCTTGATTTCGTATCTGCATTTTTGTTTCCTTTGAAAGCGCCTCGGCGCACTGAAAAACAAGCGGCACACTTCCGATGCCTATAACGTCGCCGTCATCAAGAGAGGCTTTGCCGTCTATTTTTTCGCCGTTCACCGTTATACCGTTTTTTGAAAAAGTGTCTGTTATAATCCACTCGTTTCTCTTTTTCGCTATAACGGCGTGAAAACGCGAAACGGTTGGTATCGGCAAAACTATATCGTTTGCCTTTGATTTGCCTATGGAGGTTTCCCAATGATTGATCTCCGTTATCGCTCCGTTGTTTTTATCAACAAGCTGCGCCATTTTATGCACTCGCGGTCTGTTTCTGAAGAGAGAAACAACGCAAACCAAAACTATAATCAGCGCCGCCGCGGGAAACACGTATCTCATCAAAGAAGTGAAAATTGCCGTTATGTTTTCCACCGTTAAAACCTTCCTTTCCGTTCGTTATGTTTAAATTTACGTTAAGTATGTTGATGATTATTACAGTGTTAGAATATATTTTATAAATGCAAATGTCAAGATTCTATTGAATTTATTTAGAATTCGGTTTATACTCAAATTATCCGAATCAACGGGAGGATATAATAAATGAGCGTTAAAAAAACTTTTTTCGGAAATATGGCAAACGGCGATGCCGTTGACCTTTACACAATCACAAACAAGAGCGGAGCTTCCGTTTCGCTTATGACCCTCGGCGGCGGAATACAATCAATACGCGTGCCCGACAAAAACGGCGTTCTTGCCGATGTTGTGCTCGGATTTGACGAGCCGCAGCCTTATGTTGACGGCGATCTCGGTTTTCAGGGGCTGCTTGTCGGCAGAGTCGCAAACAGAATAAGAAACGCGAAATTCAGCATAGACGGCGTTGAATACAATCTGCCCGCAAATCAGGGAAGTTGGACTCTCCACGGCGGCGGGCGTTTCAGCTATTCGATTTGGGAAACGGCGGATATCACCGAAAACTCCGTTTCATTTAGAAAATTTTCTCCCGATATGGAGGACGGATTCCCCGGCAATTTCACCCTTACAGTTAAATACACATTTACGGAGGACAACACTCTTCGCCTTGAATACAGTGTTTTAAGCGACAAAAAGACCGCCGCGAACCCAACGAATCACGCCTATTTCAATCTTTCCGGCAAGAGTGATGGCACGATAGAAGACCATCTTCTTAAAATCAACGCCGACCTCTTTACGGAAACAGACGAAAATCAACTGCCCACAGGCGAGCTCGGCGACGTTCGCGGCACAATGATGGATTTTAACGAAATGCACAGAATAGGCGACAGAATAGACGAGCCCTTCCGCGCGATTATAGACGGAATCGGATACGATAACAATTACTGCCTGCGGAAAAACGGCCGTGAATTTTCCGAGGCCGCAGTGCTCATAGACAAAGAAAGCGGCAGACAGCTTGCGGTTTACACCGATTTGCCGGGTATTCAGCTCTACTGCGGCGGCTGGCTCGCAAAGAGCGGAAATCCCGGAAAAGAAAACGGCAAAGTAACATACAGGCGCGGCGTTGCGCTTGAAACACAGTTTTACCCCGACAGCGTTAATTTCCCCCAAAAATTCCCGTTTTCCTACGTTATGCCTGACGAAGAATTCAAAACGGTTACCGAATTCAGATTTTCGGTTGCGCAACTATAAGTTGCGCACTTGTAAATCAGAGTTTATTGAGTTGCCGCCTCAATTAAGATACAATTAATATGAGGTGATTGAATGAATATTGAAACAGCAAAACGACTTCTGGAATACAGAAAAGCAAACGGATATTCACAGGAGCAGCTTGCCGAAAAAATAGGCGTTTCACGCCAAGCAATATCAAAATGGGAGCGCTCCGAAAGCAGCCCCGATACCGATAATCTCATTGCTCTGTCAAGGCTTTACGGCGTTACGATAGACGAACTCTTAAACGGCAGCGGTGCGCCGAAGAAAATTGCCGGCGAATCGGAATCAACCAATGCTGAGCCCGTTGAAAAAGCAAAACCCGATGCGAACAATGAAAACGGCGCTCATACCGACAGCTGCAACGATACAGCTTATGCGGATTTTAACGGGGTTCACGCCGACAGCAAAAGCGGCGGCAACGTGAATATCAGCGAAAGCGAGATTTACTCCGGAAAATACCGACGACAAAAAGCCGCAAAAAACGGGTGGCTTATCGCGCTGTTACCGAGCCTTGCGGCGTGCCTTTATCTGCTGCTCGGCTTTACTACAGACAGAGGATGGGCAGTCGGCTGGATACTGTTTTTATTTATTCCCATAATTGAAACCGCCGTAACTGCCTTTAGAACAAAAAATCCATCCCGCTTTTCATATCCCGTTTTTGCCGCGGCGATTTATTTGACATTCGGAATGGTTTTCGGCGTGTGGCACCCAACCTGGATTATATTTGTAACGATTCCCGCATATTACGCTTTTTGCGATGCATATAAAAAAATACGCGCCGAAAGGGAGGACGATCTTTCAAAATACAGGAACAAAAGCGGCACCGTGTATTATTCCCCCGAAAGCGTTGAAAAGTCAGTTCCTTCCAAAAAACACAACAATATTGCCGCAATAATAATTACTGTTATCTGCGCCGTTACGATTATAAGCATTATTGCTATAACCTTCGCCTTTGGTTTCCCGCCCGATTTTGGTTTTGATAAAATTGAATCATCGGGCAGCGTTATAAATTACGACAATGAAAAACAATATGCGCTCGGAGATGCGGAAGTGCCTGCGGAGGAGGTTTCCTCCGTTTCCGTTGAATGGGTTGCCGGCGATATAGATATTCGGTATTACGACGGCGGCACAATTTCGTTTTCAGAGCCCGAACAACTCAACCGCGATCTCGTTCTCCGTTGGACTGTTTCAAACGGTGAGCTAAGAATTAAATTCTGCAAATCGGGGCTTGGAAACATTCTTAAAAACTTTTCAAAGTCATTAACGATTTATCTGCCGCGCGATTTTACGGCCGATAAAATAGATATACAGTGTATTTCGTCAAACATTGACATATCTTCTGTTTCCGCGGTTAAAACAAATATTGAAACCGTTTCGGGTAATTGCAATCTTTCAGGCAGCATAAGCGAGGTTGATTTTGAAAGTGTGAGCGGAAATCTGAACTTCGCGGCTGTTTCCGCTCCCTTGTCAATAGACATAGAATCCGTAAGCGGTGATGCAAATGTTACAGTGCCCGCCGATATCAGCGGCTTTATAATAAATTACGACACTGTGTCGGGAGATATTCTTGCCGATGATTTTTCGTTAGGAAAAATAACTGCTCACGGCGGCGGAAACCGCGTTTACGGAAACGGAGCTCTTGAAATCTCATATTCGGGCATAAGCGGTGATTTTGAAATCGTTAAAGCGGAATAAAAAACAAAAGTCTGAGCCGCCCTGCCAATGCAGGGCGGCTTAATTATGCTTTATCTGTTATTAGTTGATCGTTGTGAAAAACTGTTCAACAAGCGACTGAGCTGTTGTTTGCGTATCGTCAAATGTTGTTATCTGAATTTCAAAGAATGTTAATCCGTTTCTGTAAAAACACATCGTGTTTATTGTGTTATAACCGCCGTAATCATCGGAACCCGGCAAGGTTACATCAATACACGTATATGTTTCTCCGCCTATCGCAAGCGTGTACGTATCGCTTATATCAACAGGCGTGTCTGTATCACTATAAATATAATCCGCCGTTTCACGCACGAAATCGTTCATATCCTGATGCAATTCCGTGGGGCTGCCCAGCGTCTTCATAATCAAAACGCTTTCGCTTGTTTTCTCATTGAGTATGTACGCCTCGGTGTATTCCGCGGAATCGCTGCCCATAAGGCTTGAAATTTCAGTTTGATTAAGGAAACGGAAATCGCTGTCCGTTAAATCAATTTTAAGATTAAGCGAATCGTTTGTATAAACGCTGCCGTCAACTGTTCCGCTGTCAATGCCCAAGCCCTCTTCGCTCAATTCGCTCTCTACTTGATTTAATAATTCGGGATTTTTATCTAAATAATTTACGCCCCAAATTCCGACAGCAACAAGAGAACCTATGATCAATACAACCACGCAGGCAATTACTATAAGAACGATCGCCCACGCGGGCATCTTTTTCTTTTTCGCGGGTTTCCCGTTCACAACAGGCGGCTGATATGAGGGATTTTGATACTGATTGAAGTTTGCGCTGTCGGGAGCGGAATATTCGTTTCCGGGTTGATAATAATTACCCGACTGACCCGACGCATCCGGCGACTGATAATAACTGCCCTGCTGGTCATTGCCTCTTTGCGCAGCCTCAAAATCAGTTTCAACCGCGCCCTCTTTTGTTGTGTCCGCACCGCACGTCGTGCAGAATTTCGCGTCATCGCTGAGCTGTGTTCCGCATAGCTTACAAATTTTCACAAAAATTTCTCCTAATCCGATTGTTTTTAATTCTTATAGATAAGCAAGGTTGAAACAAAAGTGAAACAGCCGTTAATCCGAAACGCCCTCTGCTCCGTTTTTATCAAACATACACATTGTTTCAACCATTATTTCAATTCCGGCCTCAATTGCGTCAGGTCGAAGATTTTCAACATTGTCAAGGCGAGTATGATAATATCTCGGCGGAGCGGGATCCATTGCCGCAAAGCCTGTTGCGGGAATCCCTCTCTGTGTGAACGACGCAGCGTCGCACGCGCCGATATATATGGATTCATATTTAACGTCGAAACCGCAGTTCGCGCACGCGTCATGAACAAGTTTTTTAACGCCGTCATGATGCTTCAGCGTTCCCGAAAGATCACGGTCGTAAACCGCCATTGTTTCAAGATCGCGGAAAGTGTCAAGCCCAACCACAACGGTGGGAATCTCCTTGAGCTCCTCCTCATGCGCCTTTGCGTATGCCTTTGAACCGCGCAGTCCGGCTTCCTCGGAGCCCGAACAAATTACAACCACCTCTGTGTTTTCAAAACGAACGTCTGCCTCGCCGAGAGCCTTAACGGCGCCCATTGCGGTGTAGCAGCCCGAAAGGTTATCAGAGGCGCCGGGCACCGATTTTGTCCAGCTCTGGAAGAAAAGGAAACAGAGCTCAAACGGTATAAACACTATTGAAACAACAAAGAAAACAACAAAAAGGGTGTGAACAGCGGGGATTTTTCCCGCCGCAACAACGCCGCCGTTTACGGCGCCGACAATTATGCTTATTATTGCAATGGCGGTTTGAACAACAAGACCCACAACAGCGGGAATTTCAACAAACAGCTTTGCCTGAAGCCCGCCGATAAGATAGTTAAGAGTCCATTCAAACTGTGAGTCGGAATGACCTATAAGAATTATGCGCTTTTTAATTTCGCCTGTGGGCTTGCGCCTTGCAATCATATTGTGGGATGTTTGCTTCGGAAAAAGAAAATCGTCGAACTGCTTATACATAAGGAACTCAAAAATGAGCGGTATAAACGCAAGTATGCAAAGAACAAGAGCCGCGATCGGGCTTACGAACCAGTTTACAAACACGCTTGAAACGCCGCAGCACACGGTGAACGGAATAAAGCCCATAAAGCCCTGGCGGTGGAGCGTGAACTCCTCAATGCTTGTTTCGTCACAGTAGTTTTTCATATCCCTTTCAAACCACTGCTGAGCCCTGTGCTCCTCGGGTGAGCCCGGTTTTCTCGGACCGATTTTATTAACAATTTTTGTGATTCCCTTAACAGCGTATTCCGTTTGGCGCTTAATATCAAACTTATCGCTGTATTCAAGTGCGATTTTCATTAGTCCACTCCTTTTAATTGATTATTTTTGTATATTGTATCATAATAAGCGGGTTTTGACAATTATTTTTTATGAAAGATGATGAATAAATATTCCCGAAAGCAGCTTTGGCTCAAACCACGTTGATTTGGGCGGCATGATTTGCCCCGCGTCGGCTATATCCATAAGATCGCGAACCGTTGTGGGATACATTGAAAACGCAAGGCACATATCGCTTTTAGCCCTTTTCTCAAGCTCCGTAAGCCCTCTTATTCCGCCGATAAAATCAATCCTGTCGTCATTTTTGGGGTCTTTGATTCCGAGGATCGGATCGAGCAGATTATCCTGAAGAATAGACACGTCCAGCCTTGCAACGGGATCGTTTTCGTTAATAATTGATTTTTTTGCTCTTAGCGAATACCACTCTTTGTCGAGATACATTCCGAATGTGTGTTTTTCGACGGGGTGATAGGGCGAATCCTCTTTTTTTATTACAAATTTTTCAAAAACCCTGCTTAAAAAATTATCGGGGGACATTCCGTTTAAATCTCTTACAACTCGGTTGTAATCCATAATTTCAAGATCTTCATCGGGAAAAGCAACAGCAAGAAAATAGTTGAATTCCTCATCGCCCGTATAACCGCCGTTTTCCTCCCTTTTCATCTGACCCACTCTTACGGCGGAAGCGCAGCGGTGATGACCGTCGGCAATATAAAGAGAGCCGATATCTTTAAACAGAGAAGCAAGGCGGTTTATTGTTTCGTCGTTGTCTATAACCCAAACGGTCTGCTCCACTCCGTCCGATTCAAAATCATAGACGGGGTCATTTTCATTCATCCAAAGCGAAACGGTCATATTTACCGCGGCGCTTTTTCTGTAAGTAAGAAAAATGGGGCCGGTGTTCGCGTTTGTGGCGCTGACGTGGCGGATACGGTCCGTTTCCTTTTTCGCAAGCGTTTTTTCGTGCTTTTTTATAACGTTGTTCGTGTAATCGTCTATTGACGCGCAGCCCACAAGACCAACCTGTGACCTGCCGTTCATAATCTGCCTGTAAATATAAAAGCAGGGTCTTTTATCCTGAATCAGCGCTCCCGTGTTTTCGAGCGCCTCAAGATTTTCCTTTGCCTTTTCGTAAACCTCGTCCGAATAAATATCCGTTCCGCGCGGCAAATCTATCTCCGCCTTGTCAACGTGAAGAAACGAGAGGGAATTGCCCCTCACCGCCTTTCTTGCCTCCTCGCTGCTCATAACGTCGTATGGCAGCGCGGGAATAAGCGCCTGATTTCTCTCTGCGGGGCGGTATGCCCTGAATGCTCTGAAAATTGCCATGTTTTTATCCTTTTCTAAGTGTGTTTTTTTCGTATATGATTCTGAGTCCGTCAATAATCAGGTGCTCGTCATAAATCACGCTGCCGCCGATTTCCTTTGCAATCGTTTTGCCGAAATCGCCCGTGAGAATAACCGACGCCTTTTCGCCGAGCTCTTTTTCAAACCTTGCCACAAGACCCTCTATCATTGCCGCCGTGCCAACAACGCTGCCGCATTTCATAGCGTCAACCGTGTTTGAGGCTATCAGCTTTGACGGAGCCGAAATATCAATCTGCGGGAGCTGCGCCGTGCCGCTTGAAATTGAGTTTATTCCTGTTTTTACACCGCAAGAGATCGCTCCGCCGAGATGGGCGCCCGTTTTGTCTATAACAGACGCGGTTGTTGCCGTGCCGAGATTAAAAACAATCGCGGGCAGCTTGTATTTGTTGATAACGGCAACATCGCCCGCAACTATATCCGCGCCTGTTTCGGCGGGATTGTCGAGCTTTATGTTAAGCCCCGTTTTCACACCCGGTCCAACCGTGAGCGGAGTTATTCCGCACACAAGCTCAACGCTTTTTATAAATGTTCTTACAAGAGCGGGCACAACGCTTGAAATCACGGCGCCCTCAATGCTCTTGATCCCGTTGATTTCAAGAAACGCTTTCAGCTTTATAGAATATTCAATTTCCGTTTCTCCCACATGAGCCGAAAGCCTGCCCGAGCAAACAAGATTTTTTCCGTTTAAAACTCCCATAACAATATCGGTGTTTCCTATATCAACGGCAAGCAGCATTTAAAGCAATCCTTTCGCGGAAATTCACGCCCCCACGGCACTGCCGAAAAGACGATATATGCTATTATATTACAAAATTTTACCGATGTAAATAAGAAAATATAATTATATAAAACTCTTACTTTTTATCAATTATATACACAACAACGCACCCTCCCGGCTTTGCGCGGAGAGGGTGCGGCGAATAAATATTCGGTTGAAAAACGGTTGAACGTTATCATCTGAAAAGAATATAACAATACGTTGTTCCCGTAATATTCAGGCTCATATATTCAGATGTCATAACGGGAACCACGGTTTTTTCAAGTCTGATGGTTGAGCCTGAAAGAGAAACTCCCGCCATGCTCATTCTTGTTCCGAGTATCGCAAAATAATTTGTTTTTGATTTGCCGTCAAAATTTGCTTTTGACGGAGGCGCTCCCCCTGCGAAAACAATACCGAATACAGGCGTAAACGGACATTCCGTTTCAATGACGCGCGTTGTTTCCCCGTCTCCGTAATAATAGCCGATATAATACGGATTGTTCCACTTTTGTCTTTCCAAATCGGAAACGTGCATTTTTTTATTTTTATTATGATCCTCTATAACCCAATCGAGCTTGGCGTTATCCACATTTAAATCATCGCGTTTCGGCGTATCCGTGCTTGCCCATAAGTTAAGAGCGAGATACGACGTTTTATTAGTTGAACTCATATTTTTTCTCCTGTAAATATTTTAAAAATTATCAATAATGGAAAACGGAAAATTCAGGGCGTCGATCTCAAACCAGCGGAGATTTGCCTCGTCTTTCGTTCCCAAATCGGTGCTTGTTCCGTCTATTTTAATGCGGCAAAAGCCCGGCGCGTAATCGGATAAAAACTCAGAAAGCTTTTCGGCAAAATCCGTGCCCGATACTTCGCCTCTTTTAATCATAAGATTGCAGCCGTGACCTTCATAACCGAATCCGTTTCCGAGGTCTGCGAGCGCGTTTTCAAAATCGCCGAGATTGCGTGTTCCGAAATCTTCGGAACACGATTCAATAACAAGCTGCTTTGATTTTTCCTCCGTTTCCGCGGGACTTCGCCCTATAAGACTTAAAAAAAGCGCAAGCCCCTGCGTTTCCGCCGAGTCTATAAAAAGATTTTTTATCGTGTTTTCCATTTCATCACACGCAATGCAAACGGCGCGGGCATAAGCGGCGCACTCCGCACGGTTAAACGTGCCGTTTTTAACGGAAAGCCCAAGCTTTTCCATAAGCCCCAGCAGGCGGTTGAAAATTTCATTATTCATGGACGCTGACCTCTGTGTTTTTCAATTTAAGATACTGTGTGGCGCCGCAGGTAATCGCGTCCGGCGCTCCGCCGCTTACAACAAAAGCGTCTATGTATTCAACGCCTTCTATATCGCGGCAGGCTGCCGCAATCGCGGAGGCGGAGTAGCTTTTTCCGATTTTTTCGGCGCTGCAAAAGGCTTTTATTCTCTCCTCCGTTTCGGCTTTTATATCGTCCTTGTTGTATCCGCTGAGCACTTTTACCTCTGCTATTACGTCAAACGGCTGCTCAGAGGCGGAAATAAAATCAAGCTCTATCCCGCAGAGCGCCGCAAATCCAAGCAAATTGCTTACTTCGTCTTTAATTTCCTGTGTAATTTCGCTTGTGCGTGTTTTAAGGCACACAACAACTGTGTTTTCCCAGTCATCATCCACGGAAATATACGCGTCGGTAACATCGTCCAACGTTAATATCATCTCTCTTAACGACGCAGCGTTCAAACCGAATTTAACGCTGCTGTATGAGCTGATGATACGCTCGCGCAGAGCCTCGTCGCTCTCCTCATCGCTGCCGCCCGCAAAAGCTTTTTCGTTTGTAACCGAAAAAACGTAATCGGGAGGATTCACCATAACTGTTACCTCTCCCGCAGCCGCGTTGTACTCGTCGCCCGCTTTCAGCGCCGTTGCGCCAACAGTAACGGAAATTTCACCCGCGGGAATAACGGCGTTTTCATCTGTTGCAAACTGAATGTAAGGGCTGCCGAAAACGGAACAGACCGTGCCTACCGGTACCGTTACGTCTGCCTGTGTTTCCGCCGCAAGCGAAAAAGTAAGCTCGCCGGACGCAAACGAGGCTGTTTTTCTCTTAATGCTCCGCAACGCCGCGTGCCTATCGAGATATTCCCCCGACGCTGTCTGCGGAAAGCCCTGTCTCAGTATAAAATTACCGTAAGCCGCAACGGAATAAATCTCCGACGCCACGGCTCTGAACCTCAGTTCCAAATCCGAAAGTTCTTTAACGGGTTCGCCCTTTTCAAGAAAAAAAGCCGTTTTCATTTCATTAAGTATTTCATTATAGGTTAAACTCATTTTGAAACAGCCACCTGCCTTTCTTCGTTATTTATAACAACAGTGATTATATACTGCCCGCCGCTGTATTCGGCGGATTTCACATAAACGCCGTCTGTGCCGCTCACCGCCTGCGATGCGCGTCCGGCGGCATACAAAAGGTCGCCGGCGGCGCCGGATAAATCGGAACCGAAATCCTTGTTTGGATAAAAGCAGCCCCTTTCGGCGGCAAACGCAAGAGCAAGGCTTTGCAGCAGCTCCTCCATATGCTCGGTTTCTTCAAGCGAGCCTCCGTTTTTCACATAATCACCGTCAATTAATTTCGCTGTCATTCGTTCACTCCTCCCGGGGAATCGGCAATCGTGCCCTTTGCCGTTATAACAAGTCCGTTTATCTCAACAGTGCCGTCGTTTTTAAGCAATATCTTAGCGCCGCTTTCCGATTTTATTGATATTTCGCCTTCGAGCAGGCTTTCGTCCTTCATTCTCGTTCCCGCTCCGACGGAGCCTCCCGAACTGTTTATGATAAGAATGTTTTCGCCCTTGGGCGCATATGAGGAATAACCGTAGGGCGCGTAATTATGCACCC